>JAWBBY010000006.1:0-22972 GCA_038823915.1 Desulfurococcaceae archaeon | reverse complement strand
ACTCCTCCTCCACAACCGGTTCATGCAGTACTCTAAACTCATCAACACAAATCTCGTTCTCGCCAACCAATGAACCCTTAATTAAAACCAGAGAACCACACTTAAGGTTCTCCAACATAGCGGTATCTATACAATTCAACCTTACTTCAAAAAACCCCTGTAAACCCCATAAGAGAACGGTGTTCTCACATACATGCTTCAACCAGGATTTGATAACAACTCTACGCGTAGCTTTAAGTAGATCCAACCCATTAAACAGGTTACGCGTAGTTAAATAACATCCCTAAACACCGAATTAAAGGAATATTTAGAAACAGTTTTTAAACATACCCGTTTCTAACAACAACCCCTACCCATAGAATTATGTTTACTTCCGGATCTCTGGATACAATTCTCTATCAACACACAACTATAACTTTCTCCATGGAGGTTTTCAATACCTATACTCCAGTTAAGTACGCGTCAGCAGCATATTTATTCATTAATCTTAATATCATAGAACCAAATCCTCCTATAAGCTACGAGACAACATAATTAAGAACAATAGAATACGATTAACCCACCTTAGAAATACTCTAAATCAATACATTTTGAAACAGTTCTCTCATACCCCTATAAGACGGTATCGTTTAACTTCTATTGTGTCCCATTTAGCTCTATTTATAGGGTCTCTTATAGCTAGTAGTCTCGGAGTATTCGTAGAGAAACCGTACACTATGTATAGCCAATATTTATCGCCAATACTTTTCCCAAAATTATATTCGTTTTCAGTAAGTTCAGCTGATATATTTATGTTCCAGTGTCCTTTAACTTCAATATATCTCGCTTCTCCAGTACTCGGATCTATGCTTTTAATATCATAGTGCTCCCACTTACTCACATCTACAGGCTTTCTCCCACTTCTCCTCTCATACTCTATTGCATACTCCATAGCTTTCTTTTCAACCTCCTCCACAATATTCGGCGGTGGAGATTGACTAGTTTTTCCTGGATACAGTATTACTCCCAGCATTCTATGTGAAACCCGAATACTCTTTGTATCGAATACGTCTCCTCTAGGTTGCCAATCCACATGCTTAATATTGAAGATTTCTTCAGATTCGTTGAGATACTGGAGATAATCCCTCAATACTCTATCACTATATTTATGTAAGAGAGCTATACCCAATTCATCTCCAAATCTATCTTCACTCCAGAAAATATCGCCAACACCAATAACTCTATTCAAAGATTCAAAAACTAGTTTTAACAAATCTAAACCTCTAAGAGTTTTTGTAGAACCATTGTCTTCAACAACTACACCTACAGTTTCCGAGAAAACGGGTTTACTATTCGAATAAATCATTACTTCATATAGATACAGCTCCCTCATTCTCCCTACATTATCAACATCTGGTTTATTCGCTATTAATACAACAGGCGTTCTCCCCCCAGTTTCTCTCAACAATGATTCAATAGCTTTATACATATCCAATGGATGCTTCAAACCAGTAAAATGCGTTCCACGAATAAATATACCGGTACTCTTCTCTTCAACATCGTAACCACAGAGCCTAGCTGTTAGTTTAAGAAGATTAACTAGTAATTTCTCAACATCCTCTCCATAAAGCCCCCCCAACCCTTCATCCAAAAACCTATCTATCTTAACTCTCTCTATTCTATTCAAACCCAGCCGTTCAGCCTGTTGTTTCAAATTAATTAATGCATTCACTATCCCCTCAACATACTTCCTCAACCTATCTTTCCCACCAGCTATAAATTCGATCCACGCTTTGAATTCACTATAATGAAATCTCCCTTTCTCATTAGTTATTGGTGTTTGAAGTAGATTACCCACTGTTTTATCTCTCGGTAACATATCTATTATATCTATTTCTATCTCTTCACCTATCTCTAGCTTTTCACCTATTGGGATTTTCCTCTCTATACCCGAAACAATCCATGAAAGAAGTTTTGCATAGAGTATTTCTAATGTAGCCATATCGCTCTCAACTGTTAGTAATAGACTATAACTATATACATTCTTCTCCTGACCAAGTCTCCACACACGCCCAATTCTCTGAACTATCTTAACGGGGCTCCACGTGGGCTCGTAATGGATAACTACATTAGCAACCTGGAGATTCAAACCTTCAGAAGCAACATCTGTTGCTACTAGGAGAAGGATATCTCCATTCCTAAGCCATTTCTTAACACTCTCCATATCGTATCTATTCTGCTTCGAGGATTCAGCAATACATGCTGGAGGCTTTATCTCTTTTGAAGAAACCATAGCTATTTTATCAGCATATTTCCTAGGCAATCTATTTCTAAGTTCACTGAATACGTATTCAGCAGTATCTCTAAATTCCGTGAAGACAACGATTTTATCTCCTCTTTCTAAGTGATTCGAAACTACTTTTATTAGAGAAGATAATCTAGAATCTCTTTCACCCATAATTGTTCTCGCTAATTCATGAATTCTTTTTAACCTCTCGATATCTTCATCACTGAGGAAAACACTACATTTCTCAACAAATTCCCCTATTAACTCATCAGCATCAACTTTCTCCTCCATCTCATCTTCATATAAACCACTCTCCTCGAAAGAATAGCTTAGTAGCGTATCAGCTACTAAACTCGCTTTATTATCTAAATCTCTTCTAAACTCGTATAGATCCTTGTTTTTCAAAAACATGATCCGTTCAGCTCTACGTTGAATTATTCTATCAAGCGTCAATATAGCTGCTCTCGGACTCGACGATGCTCTTTTAGCTATGAGAGTAAGTAGTAGTGGCAGTGCTCTAGGAGATTCGCCAACCATATCGAAATACTGTATTAGTTTTGAACGTAGAAACTCTATTAACTCTTTATGGAAAGCTTCTTCATAATCAGATGCTTTCGCAACTCTCGCTATGAATTTACAATCGGTAAAAACCCTTCTCTTCTCATAAAATTCGTTTACATCGATTTTCGTTCTTCTAAAAATTATTGAACCTATGGATAACCTATAGAATTTCTCATTATCCAGTTTTCTTAAATCTACATTGAGATATGGATCTACGAGTTTAAGCCTTTCAATATAATCTTCAGTCTTTCCTCTATGTGGAGTAGCAGTTAACATTATTGTATGAACACTAGGTTTACTAATCAACTGTTTTACAAGAGTATATCTCTGGGTTTCATAACCCCCTATTTTACCAACTCTATGGGCTTCATCAACAACAACTAAATCCCAATCATGTTCTAGAAGTATTTTCTTATACTTATCTCTTTTAACGAGATCTATTGAAGCTAGGTAAATGCCGTGGGGGAAGCTTTGGTCGCGATATATCGGTATCGTTTCTCTCTCTAATTGATAAATATTCGTTAAATTAAATCTTCTTAATTCAGCTAACCATTGTTGAACAAGAACTCTCGGTACTAATATGAGTATTCTCTTAATCCCCTCAACTTCAAGTAGATAATGTATTAGCATTATAGCGCTAATTGTTTTTCCAAGACCTATTTCATCACCTATAATTACTCTAATCGGTCTTCTAACGAAGAGTTTCACAAGCAATTCTAGTTGATGTGCAAACGGGTAGACGGGGTCTTCGGAATAAACACTCTTTCTAAACATGAAGAAAAGAGGATGGTATTTAAACCCCTCTATAACAGATTTAATTAGGTTTCTAACTTGTTCGTTTAGTTTATAATCTGTAGAGAGTTCTAAACGATTTGGCAACTCTGTAGACATCCCAATAATTCCCCTTATCATATGCATTAATGAATCTCGAATACCAGAAGAGAATCTCGACTTCCCCCATTGAATCAATTATTTCTAGAAGAGTTCTCCCCAATAAACTATTAATTGTTTGTCTAACGCCACTATAGACAACTATTCTCCTAATCTTCTCATCCACATCATTACCATATACTACTATGTAATCGCCTTTATCATCATATTTTGCATTAAAATACTCTATTACCACTCTCAACGTATCCTTATCCACTCTAGCTTCGAAAAAGGGTTTTTCTCTACCTATCGGTAAGCCAAAATATATTCTAACAATATCTACATAGCGTTTATGTACTTTACCGATCTTCTTCTTGCCAAACGCTAGTACACGATATACTTCATCCGCCATTCAATCAACTCCCTATTCTCCAGTCTGGAAAAGCATGTATCTAATTCTACACTCTCCCAGAACCTTCTTCTCATCCTCCGTTAACTCGGGTATTGTGAAATACTCTTTCTTATAAGGCTTTAGATTTACGTTTATGGAACCAGTAGTCTTAAACAATGGGAATCTATTTAGTATACTAAGTATTAGTGCAATTAAGTCTTCGATTTGAATATTCTGAACATCCAAGGATACGTTAGACACCATTCTCTCCTCAGTTTCGGCAGATATGTTGAAACTCGCTTTCGATACAATCGCTACACCACTAAGTTTTTTGTTAAGAACATCGAGTGGTTTAATCGATAATTTCTCTCCAGAGAACAACTCCATTTCTCTTAATTTCAAACCACTATGCGGTACACCTTCAATCCACCCGGTTTCCTCTAGAACTCTAACAGTTAGCTTCGCCTCACCCAGTGTAGAGCCATTCGAATCCAATATCTTTATGGAGAACACGTGGTCTCCCGGTTTATCCGGTGCTTTACTTATAAACCAAGTGATTTTCTCTCGAGTAAAACCATCATCTATAATGAATTTATTTCTATCTAAACTACCATTTGATGGTTCCAGAGATATTTCTCCAACATAACGCCCTATACGTGAAACATATGCTTCTAGATAAACCGGTTCACCGGGTTTTACTTCAACAACTGGTTTTTCAAACTCTATTTTAACAGAAACCGTTCTAGTAATCTTAACGATAGGCTTTACTCTAAGCGATTCTAAGTTAAAACTACCTATATTCTCAACTACCTCTTCAGTAGATTTATCCCCAATAGGTAAGCGAACAACATACTCCTCTATTCTCTTCTCCCCCCTCTCCACGAACTCTCTTCTCCTTAGTTTTCTCAACTGTTCTTCAAGAGCCATTCTCCACGGCAATACTTCGTCGGATTCTTTTAAACTAATACTCGTCTCACCCTCAGAGATTTCGGGCGCCTCACCTTCATATACTTTCTTGAATAAAACTTTTTCACCAGACTTAACTCCTATTTTCAACCTCCTTACTCCATCCTTTATAGCATCTATAACTACATCTCTTGGAACAGCGGGTAGCCTTGGGTTCGAATAGAAGAATTCAATTATTGTTTTAACAGTTTTAGACTCCGCTCCCTCAGATATATCTATATTTATGCTCTTCAAATAATGTTCTAAGAGATCGAAATCCATATCAGTCTTTATCTTTCCAATACCAGTTGATTCTAAAGTCTTCTCAGCTGCATAAATTAAACTATCTGTTTGAACAATAAAATCTACTTCTTTAACTATATTAGCAAGTCTCTTATCATCATAATCTGGATAAGCAATTCTATCGAATATACTTAGAGTATTCGATACGAGGTTTCGTAAAACCCCTATTTTATAGTCTTCAAGTTTTTTCTTGAGAATCTCTCTCACTAATTCAGCTTCTCCAACTGATATTTTCTCATACATCTTATCTATTATACCCTCCTTCTCCACTTCTTCACAAGCTATTAGTTTCTTCGCATAATCAAGAGCATACTTAATGCGGTTCTTTGAACTTGGGAAAATTACGTATATAGTGTTAGCATATCCTCTCACTCCACCACTCCTAGTTCTATACATGACTTCTTCAAGTCTAACTCTTCTCTCCTCAATATTCTCGGGAACATCTAGACAAGCTAGTAGAACGTATCTCGTAGAATCCACATCCACTGGTTCACAACTTCTATTTACTTTAGATAACTCGGGATCGAAAACCCTGGGTTTCGTCGACGCTGCTTTTCTCGCACCCTTCCTCTGCACTAGACTATCAGCAGTTTCTCTCATAAGCTTTTCAGAATACTCCACAACCTTGTTGTAAGCTAATAAATCTTCAATTCTCCTCGCTCTCTCCTCAACATACTTTATTGGTGTAAACCATTTCGTAAACCATAATCTACCGGTTTTCTCATCTTTCACCACATATATTAGATTCTCACTTATCCATCTAATAGCATCAATTATATCTTTAGGAACCCACCCCTCTAGTTGAAACACTCTGGGTTCGTAAATCATTAAAGCCAATTCTCTATCTCGCGGAAGCACATCGATTTTCGGTATTATTAATCCACCACCATATACAAACGTTCTAACCAGTAGTGTTAAAGCAGTAATTCTCGCTAAATCTTGTTTTTCACCATAAAGCTTTACTCTCTCAATAACATCCTCTTCAATAACGCGTTTGAAAACTTCATACTCATTAATCAACATAACGTTTCTTATAGAATCCCTCGTTAAATCGATGTGCCACGGCATTATAATATCATATAATCTCTTATCGTTCAAAGTTTCTCTCAAAACTTTTCTACTAATTCTCAACAAATCCCTCGTTTTCTGCAAACCCTCGTGTTTATTTAAAATATCTATTAAAGTTTCCACGTATAGGGGGTGGAACGGGTATGTTTCCAAAATCTTTTCTAAAACACCTTCAATAAACTGCTCTTTCTCTCCAAAAATCTCTCTATTCTCCATATATGTTTTGCTAAGTACCTCGTGAACATCCCTCGCTCTCCTATTATCCACTTCCTCGAAAAGCCTAGTTCTCAATAGTGCTGGAATATTTCTCGGAGATATTGGTTCAATATATTCGGTGAAAACTCTCTTAAGAGCTTTAAATATGTTTTTAAGCGTATTTTCAATTGATTGATAAGTTGTCTCCACAACCACCTCCTTCTCCTTCTCCACAACCGGTAGCGATATTATGAGAACAACTCTATCCGATAACTCCAGTGTTTTCGCCAATACTTCCATAAAACTCTCTACGGCTGAACTATATCTACGTAGATTCTCATCTGGAGTTTCGTAGAATCTCTTAATATAGTGTGCTAACTCATCTACAAGAATTACAGCACATCTGTTTCTGAAGAGTTTTTGAAGCCTATCCGCTTCAGGCGCTACACGTTTCTCATCATGTTCTCTCATTAAATCATAATTTCCCAGAGCGTGAGCTATATAACCCCATAACGTGTAGACTCTATAAACACCAGTATCTAGAGGACTAATAGGTGAAGGCGCTAGTTTAGAGAAATAACCATCAATAACTATTATATCCGGTTTACCGAGTTTATCTATTTCATCAACTAATCTAGCTACACGTCTCCTAACATCTTCATTCTCCGAATTCGCTTTCAACAACTCTTTCGATGCTTTTAAAGCATGATATATTGTTAACAACGTATGTGTTTTCCCACCACCGTAGAGCGCGTTTAAAACAAGTATTTTATTCCCACCCTCGCCTTTCAACACGTTAACAATATTTCCTAAAATACTAGCCATACGATCCGTGATAAGAGTTCTTTGAAAGAATTGATCTGGTTTAACATATATATCGTGTTCTTCGCCTAGAACAACTCCCCCCAATGAAGGAGCCATTTTCTCATCTAGCGTTTCGTTGAAAACATCGCTTCTAACCTTATTGTATCCAGTTAACACATTATTCACCCTCTATCAATAATAATGTTCTAAAGTCCCCGGTGTTCTTATCTCTAACCCCTCCATAACTTTCCTCACCAACTCCTTCTCAGGATCTTCATCCACCAACCCCTGTGCTAGAATTTTCACTAAATTCACAGCTTCATCGAACAGCATCGGCGCTCTCCCCCTAATATCCTCTACTCTCCTCCTAAACTCTTCTTTCGGCAGAGTTATAGCATAGTATTCTAGTAAATGAAGTAGATCAACTGCTGTTCTAAAAGTTGGTGCACTTGGATTAATGTATTTAGCGTTAAGAACATCTTCAATAGACTCCCTCGGATTCCTCACACCCCATTTAGGTTCAAGTAGAACGTGCTTATCAGCTTCTCTATCACGCACAACTATCCTTAATCTCTCCAATTCATCTAAACTACATCTAGTTCCTATAGCTAGAATTACAGATGATGTTCTATCTATAACTCTCCTACTCTGCCTCGCTCTCCTACCAATAAGAACTTTCGATAATAAGTAGAACATTGAGGGCGGACTTAGTTTCGCTCCGACAGCACCAAAGGATCTAGCTATTGCTTCAGCAGTAGCTGGGTAAATGTATTTTTCAACAAGCTCCCCCACTAAACTCCCCGTTGATGTTTTAATACCGATTAAACGCTCATACCTAGTGAAATGTGATAAAACCTTACCCAATACCGCTACAAATAAATCAACACCGTTTAAACCAGCTTTACGGTAATTCAACGCATCTCTTGAACAACTCTCTACAGCTTCAGCGTAAACCTCATCAACTAGTGCTTCACCACTAACACCCTTCCTCCAAACAGCAACAATAGCCATATCTAGACGAATCTTACCTCTAGCAACAACACTCTCGGTAGATTCAGTAGCGATAGCGTAAGCTGATGTAATCCTCATTTTCGAATACAACCAACCAGCTTCAAGCAAAGCTTCCCAAGCATCAGGACTAGTATGAGCATAATACGTAATTAATAAACCATCATCAACAAGTCTAGAAGCCATAGTTTTGAAAGATTCTGCGAGAAGAGATTTGAAATACTCTAAACCACCTTTTTTCACGCCGAAATACCTGAACCTCCCCTCATTCTCACTCACTTCTCTCAATGCAAAAACCCTCCACTGAACCTCCACTTCATTACCAAACTCATCGAAAAAAGCCTCTTTGTGAAATCTAGGAACAAGTTTCAAAACCCCATAAACATCGCCAACATCACACAAAGCTCTCTTAAGCCAAACATAGTAGAAATCACTAAGCTCAGCATAAGGCACATCATCTCTATAAGGCGGATCGGTGACAATCAAATCAAACTTCTCACCCCCAAGCCTCCCAAGAACCGTAGCATCATCCAACACAACCTCAACGCTACTAGGACTACCCGAAACAGCGTTGATAAGGTACTGGAGGCTCTCAACTACCACATCTATGTTTCTCAGGTAGGTTCCTGTCCAACATACCCAGGGAACACTCTCGTACCAGTTCCACATCATTGCTATACCTCTCATGGAGAGAGAATGTCCCATTATTAATGATTGATTCCAACCAGCAACAAGCGAGCTATAATCAACGTACTTACATAGCGCTACCGCTAGGTATGTTGTTACTGCTTCAGCGTACTTGTGTGCTTTCTCCTTATCCCATCCCTGCTTCAGCTTCTCCTCCTCTACTCTCTTACCAGCTTCACGTATAAGCTTAACAAGCTTAACAAGGGTTAGAAGCTGGCGTGGGTTGAAGAGCTTGAAGAACTTTCCAAAGATAAGAGGCGGATCGCCTAAAGTCGGACCTCCGTAGGGTGTCATGGGTTCTGTCGGTATGTCGGGGTCTCCCCATATTTGTTTTAGTTTCTCTAGTGCTTTCCATAGCTTCTCGTTGTCTTGCTGTGTTGCGGGCTCGAATTCGAGGGTTTTTCCCTTATTTACGGTTTTATCTATCTTTACTTTTACCAGTAGTCTTGGTCTTGCTCTACTACTTAGTAGTTCTTCTAGATTGATTTCTCCTCTAAAGTATTTCTCGAGAGCATTGTTGTATTCGCGTATTGTTTTCTTAACATACCATTCTTCATTTTTGCTTGTTTTCCTTATAGTATTGTTACATATTAAGCAAATTGCTGTTCCTCTTCTAACTTCTATGTTTGGTTTAGGTACATTATATGTTCTACCGTAGGCTTCAACGTAGCCTTGTTTAGTATTGATTTTTGCATTAATTTCTTTCTTGTTAAACTCTCTATTCAAATCAACGATTTTAATACCAATATAGTTTGAAATCCTATATGGCTCCATCCAAACGAGCCTATCGAAAACTCTTCTTTTAACACCCTCTTCCTCGCTCTCATCTTCACTTTCTTTTCCAGATACTCTTGCAAGCCACCAATTACCTACTAGAGGAGTGTAGTTTCCACAATATGGGCACTTGATCTCCCACGACCCTATATATACTGCAACATCGTCATCGTAGAGTTCCCTGATATCGGGGTCTTCTCGAAGCTTATCTACAACCCATTTACCCCAGTATTCGATATCCCTAATTAAACGTTCTCCGAATCTAGGGTATTCTAAAACAGCTTTGAGGAAAACATACGCTGTTGGTAGGAGTTCAACAGCAGTTACTTTACCTAAACCGAGTCTTACTGCTTCTAAAGGTATACTACCGAAACCGGCGAAGGGGTCTAGAAGTTTGATTTTAACGAAACGTTCTCTAAATTGTGGCGATATAGATGGGTTATCTCTATGAGGTGTTTTATTATGAGACCAGAGTTTAATTAATTGTTTAAATTCGAATTGAGTAGTATTATCTGGAAGTAATGCACCAGCAATAACTGCTCTAGCACTAATCAAAGGCTTCCTAGTCCACCAGAAAACCATTTCCCAAAAATCAGGTCTACCCCCACCTCTTTTCTCAGCAGCAGAAGCTACATTAATATCATTAATAGGAAACAACGATGATTCTATAAATCTATTCAAAACACCACCCAAGACAAATGAACACAAACAGCTGTGCACTAAATAGAAATATTGTTAACCATACCTTAAAAACTAATAAACAATAATATATCGAAAGAAACATACATAAAGATAATCAACTCAACATTAAAGAAAACCAGTTGAGAAAATAAGAGCTGAAATACCTAACCTCCTTCCCGCCCTAAAGAATGAGGCTTTAGGAATCGTAATTAGGTTTCGATTTGTTTTAGAGATATTTGGTTATTTTGACTATATCGCTAGGTATTCCACGTTTTTCCCTCAAAGCTTTTAAAATACCGCTTAGTTTACGGCAATAATTGTTTGCAACGTGTAGAGGCATTGGTAGGGATGGAGCCCATAAACTACCTATTCTAGCGAAATGAGATAAGCTAACGATATATTTCGCTATTTCTAAACAATCCCGATCCTCTATTTGCGATGCAATATTAATGATTACGGGTTTAATAGTCCCCCTTTCAAATCTTTCTCTTGAATAAATTGTTGTTATCGATAGGAATCTAGATATATGAATTGCTCCTCCATCTAAACTATAATCCGAAAGTTTCACGAGAACCCCTGGTTTACTGGGATTATAGATTTTACCACTCTCTTTAACGAGTATTCTCGAATAACTATGTGTTTTAGAAACACTTGCTAGAATTAGTTTTCCACTGGAAACACGGTTTTGAAAATCCCGTTTCTTAATCAACTTCTGTAAAACACCTACTACACTAGACCTATTTATAATTGCGAGCAACCCCCTACTTCCATAATGTTCAAACGCTGATTCAACCCCTGATACTAAAGCATCTATATCGCTAAAACTAATATCGCCAGAATATGTTTCAACAGTAATTTCACCATCAGGATTCAATACGAATACTACAGCAACAGGATATAAACCACCTCTCTCTGTTCGATAAATTGTGGAATCAATACCGGCAATTACGTAATTCCTAATTATTTGTGGCGGATTCAGTCTATAACCAATAGCATTCATTTTCACAGCAAATTTTTTCAAAACACTCCCAATTTTATACCTAATGATTCTCTTAGATTCTTCTGTAAAACGTTCTTCCGTAAGATCCACTACATATGGATGAACTTCGAGCTTAGCAACATGGTATCTATATAGAGCAATAAAACGATCTCCAGGATCAACACTACTATGGTAGAACAATATAGCACATATAATTTTCCCACCATATGCTTTCAGAATCCCCTGTAGCTTGTTCAAAATATCATTTATGTCCGGTTCACATCTTAATTCACTTAAATATTTTAAACGATATCGTTGGGAGAACCCCCTTAGCTCTTCTAAAGCCAATTTAACAGCATTTATATAATCGTTTTGTTGTAAATTGAGAACAATGGGTAAAACAGCAATTTTACTTTCATGATCCTCACGATATTTACTAAAATCGGGCTTCCAATTCGCTAAATCTTCTTTTCTTACTGAAAAATACTCGGATATATCAGATTTAACAATACTATCACTCACACTGACAATACAATTACTAACATCTATTTCAATACTCAAACCATCAAAATTTAATGTGTATAAATCGATGTTTTCAAGGATCTCATTTATTTTCGCAACCCTGTTTTTCGGTGGAATTAAGAAAGTCATTTTCTGTTGTATATCATCCCTATTCTCCACGTTTTTAACGAATAAATTAATGTTTTCTATGGATGCAACTGGTGTTAAGATATTTTTCGGTAATGGAATAATCGGTATATTCTCCTGTTCTAGAACCGGTACACCAACTTCATCTTTGAGGAGCTTTGCGAGGATATTGCTTCTAGGTGTAGTTATAAAATATCCACTACTATAATCTATATTTAATTCAACACCACTGTATTCGCTGAGAACTCTAGATAGTTTTTCTCTAAAATTCCTATCACTAATTCTCTCCTCAACATTATTCATAATATTGCTTGGAATTTCTCTAACTATATCGAAAGATACTGTAGTATCCTTAATTTTAACCCATTGAATTTCATTTAGAATCGTACTGTTATATTCTTGTTCAATATTCTCGAGGGATTCGGTAAATTCCACTTTCTTCGCTGGATCTATGAATAAAATATACGTGTCATCAGATAATTTATCAACTACTGTTTTCAACGCTGAATATATGTTTATAGGAACATCGTGTTCCTCGCCATTAAACTCCACTAAATTTGGATTATACAGTTTACCTACAGCTCTCTTCCAACCACTATTCAGGAATTTTATCCTAATAGCGGAACCCGCTAATTCGCATTCAAATAATGGTTGTTCTTCTCTAGGTTCTAATCCCATGTTTTCTTTGAGACCCCTACTTCTAGAAGTAGCGTATATCTCAAGATCTGTTGCTTCTTTCGCACTTCTAACTACGTGTGGTACGTTATCTTTTACTAAGTAGCCCCTAGCTTGTGCAATATATTTCTGTGGAACTCTATAGACATATAGTTGTTGTGGAAGAACTATTCTATTAATTCTCATACCAAGCAATACGTACTCTTCATTCGCCAAGTTAATACACCTTATTCGAGTAGCTATTCTTAATCTCAATTACTTTATTTTAATATTCATTACCATTATTAATAATCTTTATTAATAAATTATACTGAACTGTATCGCATGGTACTATGAAATACCTCTCCACACCATGTATTTTCGTTCTCAATATGCAGATCCCGTTCTTCAATATTATAATGCTTCCTCTACAATTTCTATTGATACACGTATGCCGCAATTCACTTAAATCTCCGAGAGAAACGTGTTGTTTAGAATAAAGTATTTCCTTCAATATCCTAACGCCATCTTCATCAATACTTGTTTTAAATAAACATATATTTGGTGGATAGAGAGGTTCCATTATGTTCTCATATTCCTCTATAACGTACTTCACCATATATTCAGATATTTCTCTAAGCAATTCAAACGATACTCTCGTCTCCACACTCCCTTCAACTAGGTTTTTCAAATAGTTTTCGAAAACCTCGTTGAAAACACCTCCTCTACGATGATAAACTTCAATATTCCTACCTCCAACACCATCATTTACTTCACGATTCAGAACTTTATTCAAGTAGTCGACGCACTCCTCTTCAACACGCTCCATTTCCTCAACACTAACTTCGTGTTTCAACATAACAGCAATAGATAACAACCCAGCTATTGGTGCTTGAGAGAAAACTCTTCCCGTAACGTTATTGATTGATGATGAACCTATTTTCAAGAAATTCCTAGGATAGTGAATAATGTAGAACACTCTTACACTAGAAACAGGATAAGTACTGGGTGGAGGTTGAGCTGAGTATCTAAACACTACATCAATAGATTTATTAAAACCCGCTTCTACAACACCTATTAATGGTGTAATAACTAGTTCATCCAATACATCATCCAAATACTCTATAGGAATACTCTCAAACACTAATCTATCCATACGAAACACTCATAAAACAACACTGTTTAGAAAAATAAAAAATATTTAAAAATAACTCGCAATACACACCCACTATCCCCCCTCATAAACTCGAGAAAACAAAACATATTATTAAGCGAGAAACTACTCAGTAGCTGTTTCGCAAAGACTATTAAATTATTAAATTACACAGAATCATTTAAATAAAAAACGATAATGCGATGCCCGAATAACATGCTTACCAGTTCAAACCACATTAAACCACTAATATAGGTCTAACCCACAACATTATTAATAAACCAATTCGTGATCCAATCTCCTTACCTTTAATTGCAAGCTTTTCGATCTATGATAGAGCATAATAGAAAATCATAATATATTGATTGGAGGATATAGATGAAGTAAACGTTGCTCAAGGGATAGTAGATAAAATAATAGAGAGAACACAAGTACGATTAACTAGATACAGTACTAGTTTATCACATACTTATTTTAGATGAAACTGCTTTCACATAATATAAGTATGTGCGAAATGAGGGGGGAGCTGAGCATCAAGATTCGCAAAACATTTGCAGGACTTCAAGAAGAATAATCAGTAACGTGTAGGTTTTGCAGTAAGAATTAGAAAAATTCTATTGCTATAAAAACGAAGTATATAAAAGTTTAAAAACATTAAATACTTACTATAATATATAGTGTGACTAGCATAGGACTTGACGTGGTCCTTGTGGGAGCTCATAGTGATGTAGCGGGGGTCGGTTTTCTTATCCTGGTACTAAGCGCATTCTTTCCTTGGCTTACTATCACGCTTTTCAATGTTCAATACAATATCAATTTAATTGATATTTATTTAGAAAAAATTCAATCCTCTCTTAGTCGTCGATTCTTTCTTATTCAAAGCTATATTCAATATATAACAAATACTCGAACCACATTAATAACAATTTTACTATATCCTTTTATAATAATTGTAGCTTTAGCTGGTATAGGGGATAGAGGAGCATCTTTTGGTTCAGGTATACTTGCAATTATATTAGCATATATATGGATCTCCGATATTAACTCGATAAGAAATATCTTAATTCTATTCCCATCATCAATTTTTGGAATTACATTCTTTGATATTAGCGTAGGATTGGGTCCATACATCGCAATTATTGGAGGAGTACTTCTCCTCATAGCATCCTTAATTCCAGAGGAAAAACCCTTAATTCAAGAGAAAGAACCCTTGAAGTCTAATTTGGATTCACAAGAAAGTACTCCTAAATAATCTTTTTAGAACTAGAAGAAACCAAAATAAACTGAGATTCTTTAAACTAAAAAACCTTTGAGAATGAAATGAGAAACCATTAATTCAAAGCCAATTTTGTTTTAAATATGTGTTAATTCTTACTTGTTAATTATGTAGCGGTTAAAGATTAGTTATCAATTCTAGAATTTTGAAAAAATATTGAATCCTGTAGTGTTTTTTACTAGAAAGAGATTGACCTGCACGTTTATTGTTATCTCTATTGATTTAAAATCAACGTATCCAGACCCCGAAGCTCTAAATTTCGATATTAGGATTATGATATCAGCTATACTCGGTAATAATAAGCCTCTAGAGAAATATGATAAATTCTTTTCAGGTCTACGGGTTCTCTCTAGCATTGTTTTCCTATATTAGTGGATCTCCTATACTGGATTTTGCAACATAATGTCTATCATCTTTAACGACGAGAATGTATCCATCCGCGATCATCGTATTGAATTGATGATGAGTATAATGGTTTACTTACTTTAGAAATTAAATCTTATTCGATTACCTCGGCTTTCTTCAAACTAAGCAATAAAATCTATTGTGCATCCAGATAGTATATATTCTAGTTTAGAAGATGCGTAGTGAATTTTAACAAGACTGTTTATAATAACTGCTTATAGTACAAGATAGGTTTCTTCAATACTACTAGAAAATTAAATGATAGTTAAATTGGTTGGTTTAATCCCCACGACTATTACATTTCTACTACCACAACCTCCCTTCTCATCAAATTTAAGAAACCAACTTTCAAAACTCGTATACCTATTCTTATGCATTTATCTGCAATATTCTCAATATCCGGCGACACCAACACTATTGTTTTACTATTTAAACGTTAATAGTACTGACCTAAACTATTTGGGACACGAATATATACTTAAGTATAACTTGGGCAAATGAGAGAATCCCATTATAAGAGCGGCTTAAGTATTATCCTTAACTGACCTCCTCCCCCGTCTCTTCATCAAATAATATCCATTATATCGACATATACTCCTATCATTATTCCCATCTCTTCCTACGAGTACGTTTAGAATCGTATTATGGTTGGGTATGTGTAAGATAATTTGGTTCTAGGTGAAGATTTGTTTTGTGAAGAATACTTGTATTAAAGTTTGGTTTAGAAACTGTAAGTATTTATTGAACGGTCTTGATTAGATTTTAGTAAAGTAATTTATTTGATGATGATAATATGCAGTTAACTAATGGAGGTTTAGCGTTATCCTTTACTGTATGTATTTTCTTCAGCATATCTGTTTTCGCATCATTCCCAACAATTTACTCTACATTAAAACTCCTTGTTCAGGGTAGTGAAGGTTGCGAACCACTTAATCCACCAGCAACAGGTAACCCGAGTGTGCTCAAGAATTTTGTGAAGAGGAGAGTGAGAGTTGTTGTTACAATATCTTCTTATAACGATAACTCTATCTACCGTGTTCTAGATAAGTGGTTAATCCAGAATTACCCGGATTACTACGTTGTTGTCCTGGAAGACGGGGGTTTGAGTTATGAAAAGTATGGTGATGTATCTAGATTTAATTATGAATACGTTAATCCTAAAGATAAGTTAGTTAACGTTTCGCTCGAGAAAATCCATCTTAGTAAAGGAGACTACACATTAGATTCTTTCATAGTTGTTAGAAGAGGCTGTAGAGATGGTTTTAAAGCTGGTGCTCTAAATAACTTCATCGAAATTACCGATAGAGGTGTTTTGAGAGAAATATATGATTTGGAAAAACCAGATTATATGGTAATTATAGATGCAGACCACGAACCCGGAGGTAATCCATGGTTAAGGCTGCTACTTGGTAGAACGGTTTATGAATTGAACTATACGGAGAGAGATTATGAAAAAATTAGGGTGAAACTTGTTAAATACGAGGAAGTGGGGAGGGAGTTACTCGGTATTGATGATTATAAATTGGATCCTAGACTCATGGATAATCCTATAAGCTACGTTACTAGAACTGTTGAATTAATGGAGTATCACAAGATCTTTATTCCAAAACTAGCTGTTATTCAAGGATATCAAAACCACTTATTTAGTAGAGAGAGCGTTCTAGACCTACTCGTATATAGTAGTCATGTTCTATCACAATACGCTATGATAACTAGGTCTCCTCGAGTTAAGATAGAAGTATTGAGTAAAAATGATAATGGTTTATTAAGAGTGTATAGAGCACCCGAAAGAGTTTTCAAAAAAACCCTCTATAGGAAATGGATCCTATGTAGTAGTTTTGAACGTGGCGATAAGATTTTCAGAACATACGTATCTGAACATGCAATGCCACTATTCACGGGTTCTAGCGCTATAGTGGATTACGATATCGCTTCAAAATACAGGTTTGCTGATGGTATTTTCGTAGATTACAATTCATTAACTGAAGATTGGGAGTTTTCAATAAGGATAACTAAGGATAATTACTTGATATTCGCTACCCACCAATTCGAAACTATAGCTAAACCGCCCAGAGACTTATATACGTATAAGAAGCAGCAGTTCAGATGGGCTTATGGAACAATATCGGATATTAAGAAACGATACTGTGAAGTCATGTCTTCCAAGAACATGACTAGGTTAATGAAACTCAGCTACTTGATACAGGGTAGTTATTACTTCCCGAACACTATATGGGTTTATGGATTACTACCAGTATCCATAGCTTTAGCATACGCTAGTTCCAATACACTACTCACACTCTTAACAATTCTCACATCAATCTACGTTATCTACGGCGATACATCACCACATTTAAAAGTTGTTCCGGGATTACGTAGAAAACTAAAAATATTAGGTGGAGTTCTACTCAATAACATCTTATTAACACCTGTTTTAGCGAAAGCATGTTATAAAGCATTGAAAAACGAGAAAACGGATTGGGTCGTTACATTAAAAGCTGATTGAAACAACATTATGAGGTAATATTTGAATGAATTTAATATGTTTCTAAATTATTGATTACACAACAATAGGGTGAATCTCTACTCCAACTCTATTTTATCGGGGATTAATCCGTGCTTCAATCAAGTGGCTCAGGGGTTGTCGAGGCATTAAAAGTTATTAATTTAACTAAAATTTATCGTGGAGGCTCTATTGGTGTGAAAAACCTTTCTTTCACTGTCTATGAGAACGAAATATATGGTTTAATAGGTCCTAATGGTAGTGGTAAAACAACTACTTTGAGAATAATAGCTACTCTTTTGAAACCAACGAGTGGAGATGTACTCGTATATGGTGTGAGTGTTGTTAAAAACCCTATTGAAGCTAGGAAATTGATAAATTACTTACCTGAAGAAGCGGGTGCTTATAGGGATTTAAGCGGTTTGGATTTCATAAGATTCATGTTATCATTGAGATTTAAAGGTAGGTTATTGGAAGAAGCTGTTAGTGAAGCTATAGAATTGACTGGTTTAGATACTGATTTGAAGAAACCTATTAGAACGTATAGTAAGGGAATGAAGAGGATCGTTGCATTAGCAACGGTTCTCGTAACTAAACCTAAATTATTGATTCTCGATGAACCGACGTCTGGTTTAGATGTTGAGAGGAGTATTCAGGTTAGGGAATTGATTAAGAAGTATAATAGAGAGCATGGAGTTACCGTTCTATTGAGTAGCCATAATATGCTTGAAGTAGAATATGTTTGTGATAGAGTGGGTGTTCTATATAGAGGTAATTTGATTGCTGAAGGCTCGATTCACGATTTGAAGAGTAAGACTGGTAGTTCGAATCTCGAAGAAGTTTTCATAAAGCTTAAAAAGAGTGTTCCAATTGGTTTTTAGCTCACTATTATTGAGGGAGTTGAAAGCTTTCTTAAAGAACCCTGCATTCGTAGTTTCGATAGTAATTATACTATCCTTCTACACTTTCATGGGTAGAGTTATTTATACAGGTACCGAGACAGCTGTTAGAGAAGTTGAGAGAGCATCTATAGGTGTTGTTATTGAGGATTTAAACGATATTCTTCTAGAAGCTTTGAAGATTCTTAATAAAACATATAGTATTAAACTATACTCCTCCCCACAAGACGGGTTTGGAGAATCCGTTGCTATAATTGTTTTCCCACATGGTTTCGTAGAGAACATTACTAGTAATGGTACGGTTCGTTTAAGAACATATGTTAGTGTATCCGGTTTGAATCTAATGGTTTATCAAGTTAGAGTTGCATTTATTAATAGATTCATAGATGATTTGAGTAATGCAATAGTATTTACTTATGGTAATGTACATAACGTAACGCTACCGATTGGTTTTAGAATAGAGACCCATAATTCAGCGGTATTCCAAGATAAAACTATTAATGAATACTTATTCAACACAATCGTTTCTTTCGCATCGTTCGCACCCCTACTCGTTGGGCTAATGATGGGTATTAATGCTAGTTATTCGTCGCAAATAACTGCTGTTGAGAAAGATGAGAAAGCTTTTGAAATGCTACTGGCTCAACCTGTTTCTCGTAGAAACATAGTGTTAGCTAAGATAATAGCATCTATTACTGCATCCATTATTAATGGATTAGTATTACTCATAGCTTTAATACTAATGGGTGCTGCTCAAGTTACATTAATTGAGCAAACACCACGTTATGAACCCTACGTTAACTACGAATCTCTAGAGAACATATCGTTTACGAATACGATACTAGTTCTCCTATTCTCACTCGTTATAGGTCTAGTATACTCCGGAGCTATGGGAGTTATTGTTGGCTCTATAGTTCACGATACTAGAACAGCAGGAGTTCTCACAACACCTTTAATGCTAATATTCATGGGTTTCAGTCTCGTACCGCTATTCATGGGGTTACCCGTTTCTGAAACATTATCTATATTGTACGGCGTATTCGTAACTCCACTAACGTATCTCTACATGTACTCAACACTATCCGGTAATTTATCATATTTCGCAATAGGCATAGCTTCCTCGATAACTACGTGTTTATCACTAATAGCGTTATCAATATATGTTTTCGAACGAGACATTGTCGTAACTGGTTTGAGAATTAGTTTTAAGAAAATACCTGTTTCTAGAGATTCTCATTAATAGATAGTAACTCCAATGTTCTCCTCAAAATTCTCTCCATAAACCCCCGTATCATCTCTATATTAATCAATAGGTTTCTCGGATTTAAAACAACGTTGTAGAAAACTATAATGAGATTCACATATACTAGAGGTATGAATTGAACGGAGTAGAAACTATATTGTTGTCTATTACCGGCTAACCACAGTATTATGTAGCTAATTAATAAACCAATTAGTGAAGTTGAAGCGTAGTAGTTGCTTCTAATCCTCCTACTAATAGGGTATGTGTAGAGTGCTAGTGTTAGTGATACGAGCCAAAGCGGGTAGAAACCTATAGCAACTACTTTATCTCCATTCGGGTAGTAGTATAGTATGAACCCACCCCTACCCATAAACCAATCCCATGGATTTGAAGAAACGGGGCATGGTGGTTTAACGCATTTAATACTTAAATGCCACTTGATTGCTCCGAAAACCGAGTTCCACATCCATTCTCTTAAACCGAAGTACTGTATTAGTGGTATTGATGAAATTATTTGGAAACAGAGTGTTGTAGATATTAGCGATACTATTGCTAGAATAGTTGTTGTGAACGATTCTAGTAAGCTACGTTTCTCCATATACTTACTCGTTAATACATAAATTACTATTGGTAACGCTAGTAGTAATGTATTGATTTTGAATAAAGACCCCAATGCTAGCGTTAGAATAGCCCATCTTATTTTCCCACACGAAACCATGTATAGCGTTATCGATGTCCATAGAGCTACATGAATATCTAGTAGAGCTATACTAGATAATATCCTCATTAACGGGTCTAAACCAGCTATTAATGAAGCTATATTCCCCAACCACGGGTTTCCAGTAAAACGTTTTATTGTGAAGTATATCAGTAGATTCGTTAATACACCAGCTATTATCGATGGTATTCTCCAATATATAGGATTATCTGATCCAAGAGTAATTGCTAAACCTATTAGGTACTTAGCTAGAGGTGCATGTTCTAAATTATAATAATTATTTATATTTGCGTTATCGGGGAGTCTCCAACCCCATATAACATCTATAATTAAACCCCTATTCTTCAACAATTCAACTAGTTTCTCAGCATCAGCTCCACTACTTGTTTCAACATATACAGCATCTAATTTAACGTAACGCGTATCTCTAACAACAATGTTTAAACCAGAATCTAGTATTGCTTCAACGAATCCCTCCCTATCTATTACCGAGGAATTATATATTAGTGTTAAACCATAGTACGTATTGTTTAAACGTGGTTTAATATTGAAAACCTTATTCAGAATTACTCTCGCACTACTAACATACCATACTTCATCAGAAACATATCCCTTACCGCCTCTACTCATCTCCACACTATATAATTCATACGCAGTACTGTAGTATAGGTATGCTTGTAGAGTTAGAGTTAAGATTAGTAACGTGTATGATACCGTTTTAATACCAATAATTCTCTTTAATAGATATACGAATCTATCTCTAATCTCCATGTATTGAACCATAACTATACCAATATGGTTTAAATTGGTCGTTATGTTTGAATAAGAAAATACTCTACTTAACAATAACTATAGTATTAACAATTTGGTTTTTATCATTCATAATTCATATGCCGGTAGATGTTCAACGCATAATATTCGGTTACGAATTCCTTAAACAACCTGTATACATGGATATCTATAGCGATGACTACAGATCGATATTTGTAGAACCATGTATTAAGGGTTTTTCCGAAAAGTGGTTTAATAACGATAAACTAGTTAAGTACTGTAGTTCTGAAAGAGTATTCCCCATACCCTATAGAGATTACTACTATGGTAAGCCTCTATTAACAGGTATTTTATGGTTATTAACAACATCAACACCATCTCTGTTTAACTCGAGTTTAGAATATAGAACCCTATTCTTCTACACTACTTTCTCACTACTAGTTGCAATATCATTAGTTATCCATACTCTCCACATATACAAGTTATCGCAGTTACTGGGTGTTCCATCAAAATACAGTTTAATCTCAATAATCTCGATTAGCTTCATAATCTACGCTGTTTATAGTTGGGATTCCGTATCTCTAGTTTTCCTAACTCTATTCATATACTACACTATTAAGGGGTTATACGCAAGAGCTCTATTCATGCTTTCATTATTTAGCTCTATGAATCTATATGGTTTAGTACTAGTTTCACTCATTCTATACCAGTACCTGGTGTTCAGGGATCGCGAAGATTACGGTTCTCTAATAGGTTTTACCCCTCTGGTTTTAACAATGAGTATATTACTAATCTTATCTCCATTTTCATTCATTAATCAAATTATGTGGTTTGATAACGCTATCTGCAACAACTGTATTTTTCTATTATTAACTAGAGATCCATATAGTGATTTCAACAGGCTCCTAATGTTTACTCTATGGTTTTCAACATATTTAGCAATTATTCCATTTAAACCAATTGGGTTACTCGGTTGGGGTGGTTTTAGATACATTGTTTTATTCATAGTATTCACAAATATTTTTCTAATTAGATTAACTCCTCAACAACTACTATACATGTTGCCATACATGCCACTACTATACGTTGATAGGGGGAGGAGAGTTCTATTAATACACTACATTATAGATTTGCTTAATTCAGAAATAATACTGTTATGGTTTAGAGATG
>JAWBBY010000005.1:0-25384 GCA_038823915.1 Desulfurococcaceae archaeon | reverse complement strand
GAATATGAAACACTGAGAAGTAGGTATGAATCTGTTTTAATGGATTTCAATCAAAAACTAAGTGAATTAGAGAATTTAAAGAACACGTTAGTAGAGAAAGAACGTGAACTAGAGAGGTTAAAAACCGCACAAGACGCGTCGCGAGCGGAGAGGCAAGCTCTTGAAAACGAAATTATTCAGTTAAGGAAAACTATTTCGGAGTATGAAACTATTGTTCAGAACTATAGCCTTCTTAAGAGTAGAGTTGAAGAACTAGAATCAGCCTTGAAAGGCGAAGTTACTGGTAATTTAGTTAAGAGAGATGAAGTCGATTTCATCTACGAAGTTATTGCTGAAAGAGCTCGCCGTATGTTAGAGGATGATGAAATAAATATTTTTGATCCAAGAGAATCAAAATATATAACTATTAAGAAGTGGGATGCAATAGATAAATCCACTTCTCTTAAAGGAATAGGGGAACCTTTAAACGTAAAGAGTATTACATTCACTAAGTTAGCAGGCGTATTATTTAAAAAGAAGGACATAGTTATCGAATACGCGTTACTAACTCATCTCCACGACACAGGCAAGAAGGAGTTCGATACACAAGCTGTTAGTCTTACTGATTTTACACCACTGTGGAGAGATAGAGTTGAAGATGCGGAGAGAGATGAACACTACCATGTTCTAATCGTTATTAGCCCTACAGGTTTCACCAAAGAACTTGTAGATTACTTTACAGGTAGTAGCACATCCTGGATGAGCGTAGCGTCGAAATACGTTACTACCTATCTCGTTGACCCGATTAAGGGCAAAATATACTATAACACTATTGACCCTGTTGCTAAGAATAACTCGTTCCTAGCAAATATAAATATTATACCAGATGAGCAAGTCGAAAAAGTGGTAAACTATATGTTGTCCGATAGAGCTAAAATAGAAGCTGTTAAGAGAAACCCCGCTGTTCCCTTCCTCACTCCTAAAGATGTAAGTACAACTACTGGAGTAACCGATGTACTTGTTCTACATAGAGCTTTCAGTATTCTTGAAGAAAGAGGTTTGGGAAAAGTGAGGAAAATTGATAAAGAAAAAGTGAGGAAAATTGATAAAGAAAAAGTGAGGAAAATTGATAAAGAAGTAGTTTTTGCCTACGAAGTATATTACTGTGAGTGAAAAGAGTTCGGGTGTGTAGTATGGGTCGTTCCATAAATAAGCATAATGATGTAAAGAAGAACGTTATAGAGAGTTTAGTAAAATTAAATACTTGGATTACGTCTCAAGTAGTATCGCGCGTAGTGAGCCCTAACTTAGGCTTAGCAATATCAATAGCTTTTGTTTCATTTTTTGCTCTTAGAAAAATTGGTGTTGCCATTGCATTGCACGATAGAAAGAAGTTCTTTGAAACTGTGAAAAGTGAAATTATTAAGTTAGAGTTAAAGATTGATAAAATAAATGAAAAGATCTCTATACTAAAACAAGCCTACATGGAGGTAGATGAGGAAATAAAGAAGAGTTCGTTAGAAGAACAAATAAGAGCTGATACGATTTGTTTGAAGAAAATTACCAATAGAAAACAGTATCTTGAAGCTCTCGTGAGAGCTATACAAGTAATTGAATCTTGCAGACACGAATATGGAGCTAAAGTAGATAAAATATACGATAAAATTATTGATTTATCTGAAAAGGCTGTTAAAGGTAAAATATCTGAAAAAGAAGTAAATGAAGTAATCGCTGAGTTCAGCTCACTAATTGATAGCGAACCAGAATTCCCCTACATACTTCTCACAATAGCTGAAGAAAAACTTAAGTAACTTAGAAAAGCAGTTTCGATAAACCATAGTTTTTTAACTTTTTAACACATAATCTCCTATTCTAGTTTTCAAAACTTTGTATTGAGTTCTGAAAGTTGCAATTAGAAACAGTTTGGGGAGATTGATAGTATTATAATTCCGTGAAATTCTCTTGAGTATGTAGTGATAATAGGTTAAGCATAGAAAATAGCTTCGAAGTAGAACTTGAAGGTTCTACCGCTATTTTGTCTTTCTCCTCCTCTACCTATAAACATGGTATTGGTAGCGTTCTCTTCTAGGAGAGAATAGGTTTTCAACTAAATTCTCATTGTTAGAAAAATATAAGCATTCTTTAATACTCCACCTCTACCCTACCTCTTGCATAATTGAGGATGCCTTATTCTATCAATTCCATACTTCTCCTCTTCCCATTATATCATCCTTACTTATGACTATTTCTTTTTTCCCAATTCCAACTGGATCCTTAATGACGTACAGAGTAGGGTTGTTTGGAATATTTGTAACTACAGCAATCCAGTATTTTCCTCTAAATTTATAAGCTTTTTCTGTCTGAGCTCCAGTTAAGGCAATATTGTCTATATCGTGTATCGTTTTAGTTTTTCCCTTAACCTCTATTAAAATAGAGCCGTCGTCGCCTTCAACCTCATAATCAAATCCTTCTCCATGTCTAGCCAGTATTTTATAACCTCTCTCTTGAAGCTTATATTCAACATATTTTTCTGCAAACTCTTCAACTTGTTCCGGCGTAGCCTCCTTTCTAACACCTAAATAGTCAATAAAGAATTTCCTCCAACCATCAATATCACCATCATCAATATACTCGTCACTTACAAATGGACCAACTCTGTAAAAATCCTTCCACTCCACCCAGCCCTGTTCAGGCTTATAGCTTGAATGAAGAAACGCCTCTGTTGATTTTCTAACCCCTTGATCCGTCAAAACATTTACAGTAATTCCTTTTATAATAATTTTAAAAATCTGAGGATTAACGTTTAGCGTCATACAGAGTCTCTTAAGTAAGCGAGTGCCTTTTATCAGTTCATCTTTATCAGTTGACCTATATAGCGTATTGCTAATTTGGAGAATTATGTCTTGATAATCTTTATGCAAATAATCTCCTGAATAAATTGTTTTACCTTTCATAGAAACGAGTAGAAAGAATTTTTCCCAATCCTCTTTGCTACCATAACGAACATACTCATCTATATCCAAAAACTTAAAACCTAGTTTTTCCAAGAATTCTAACGGTTTGAAGAGCTCATAAGGATAGTAAACTTCAGAAGATCTTTTTACTTCGCCTCCTCTAGCAACAACCCAGATATTTCCTTCAGGATATATCCTAGTTTTCTTAAGAATAGCTGATATCCTTAATAGTTCCTCCTTATCTGGAGGCGTATCGCCTATAATCTTTGGTAAGAGCACTTTATTGCAAACCTCTTCAAAACTAACTTCTTTCACGCCCAACTTCTTAAGGAACTCTAAGCCAAGAGTTTGTAGTAAACGGTCGTGCACATAGTTCAGGTTCTGCAAAAACTCCTTGATCTCCGGGTATTGTTCAGAAAGCTTGATCACCTCTTCAGGGATCATACCGATGTAAGCATTCTTGGCTGTAACTATGTTGCCTGCTTTCGTTATGATATAGCGTTTGTCGTCATCATCCGGAACATTTATTTTCTTGTAGACCTTACTTAAGAAGTTAATGGCTTCATTCAGATCCCTTTCAAGCCTAACCCTTATTAATTTCTCGTTTAGTAAATCCACAGATTTGAGCTTTCTAGATCTATCTTGCAGTCTAAGTTTCACATCAGGGCTTACTAGGTGAAGATCTTCCTCACCATAAATATGTTTCAGGTCGTCTTCAGTGAGCAAGCCTTCTTCGATGAAATCCCTAATTTTCTCATCGTAAACGACGGCTTTCGATAGTGGGATTAGTTGACCCTTAATACTGGGAATGAGGGGGTCTTTGAGCTCCTCCTCAATGACCTTCACTATATTAGGTTTAACAAGCTTTTCGTAGAATGGAGTTCCGATGTTTCTGTACTCGAAAACAGGTAAGTAGCTAATAGTGTATCTCTCCGATAAATACTTGATAACTCTCCTAAGAAGGTCAGCCAATCTTTCCATAAGCCATAGATTCCAAGATGCCTCATAGTTTACACTCCTCCTTCCCGGATGAACTAATAGATCAGCTTGTACTAGAAACTTGAGACCGCTACTAGACTCCGGTAGAGGCATGAAGGAATATACTCCCCAAAACTCCGCTTCTTTGATAGGTTTTAAATTATCATATTCGTCTAGAGCGAAAGCAATAATTACCTCTCGAACATCTACATCCTCTCTCTTAGCCTTTCTCGTCACTATATCCTTTCTCACGTAGTCAGGGACTTTTTCACTCTTCCTAAATACGAGAAATCTTTCAGCTTTATCATTAACGTTTAATAGTACTTTTTCTACATTAATATCATCATCTATAGTTTCTAAAGGTTTTGTTACCCACTCAATTACCTTCTTATAATTCTTCACTCTATCCTCGATCACTACTTTATTGATGTATTCTAGAAATATAAACATGTGATCCGGAAGATCCTTCAAAAACCCTCTCACCCTCTCGATTATAACGGGGTCGTCGAACAACTTTATTCTGAATAGAGTTTCACCCTTTGCTAGAGGTTCAGTAGGTTCTACGAGTATTGGTACAACTTGATATGGGACGTCCGATGGTTGAAGCCCATATTCCCTCATCAACTCATCGGCTTTTTCATACCAGTAGTTCTCGTCGAACTTGAAAGCAATATCCCCTAACTGCGGGTTATTCGAATGCACATACACCTTATTGGAGACGTTGAATACCGATTTAAAACCAATTCCAATGTAGCCTTTATAGCCTTCTTTTGGTTTTTTCCTACTGCCCACATCACAGAGGCTTTCAATATCCTCCTTATCAAAAGGCTTACCATTGTGTTTTATAACTACCTCATTATTTGACAACGTTATTGAAAAATAACCTCCTTTTGCTTTGAGCTCCATTCTAGCATCTTCAGCGTTTTGAAGAAATTCGAGAATGAATTGACCAGGTTCTATGAACAGGTCTGAGATTATGCTTAAGGATGTCTTGACAAACTTGCCGGAGCGCGACTTTACACTCTCAAGCCACATTATTTGTATATTTTTTATAATGTCTTCTATAGACATCAGGAACCCGGAGGTTTTTAATTCTCCTTTAATTATATGAATTTAGCTTCGATCATTTTTATCTATTTTCAATTCTATCGATAGAATTTTAGACCGTTTGATTCCAACGCTCTATGGGCTTCACATAATGTTATCAACGGATTCAACAGATGTTTGAGTATTTACAGCATTGTAACAACATTGGCTACGCTGTTCTCAAGAGTTTGTTTCATCGCATCAACAATAACGAGGGAGAGCAAAATTTCTATATGCTCTCTAGGATTTTCGGCGCGTTTCTGGAGCAGAAGCTTCTTGATAACGTTGAGAGAAACCTACTTAACGGAATTCGACGAGGAGAAACTAGTGATAATAATTAGTAACGTGGATTTTAGAATGAGAAGCGTTGAGAGAATCTATCTAAGCATACTCATACTACTAACTGTTCAACAACCAGTACATGACTATATTGAAGAACGATCCTTATCATCCCCAGTAAATAACGTTTTTTCCAAGTAGCATTAACAACCTCGTAAATAACAAGATCTAGTGTATGGCTATCCAGAAAACTCTATTCACATCTTCTATCAAAATTAAGTATCGTCTTACATCGTAGAATTACAGTAATATCTATATTCCATACTTCCTCCTATAATGAATTGAATTAAATTTGTTTATCATAACGTTTAGTATCTAGTTTAGTATTCACTAGATGTTCATCATTACCACTATTCTTTTGATTTAAAGATTAGCTGGTGCTCCATATGTGTATTCCAGTTCTATACATCTATGTAGTGGTATATTTCCGATGGGTTTGGATAAGATGATATTTTCCTCGATTCCTCTCTCTTCAACTCAATATACTCCTCCAACAAGTCCTTTGTAAATACTGGTTTTAACCAATCATTATCGTTTTCGAGTTCATCTAGTGCTTCATCCAAACTTCTAGGTAGCTCTCTTATACCGTACTCTAACCTCTTACTCCTAGACATTCTATAAACATTTTCCTCCACCGGGTCTCCTGGATCGATCTTTTTCTTAACTCCATCTAATCCTGCAAGTATTACTGCTGGTATAGCTAAATAGGGGTTTGCACTTGGGTCTGGAGGTCTATACTCTATTCTCAACGTCTTACTTGTTATTGCATAACCAGGTATTCTTATAGCTGCACTCCTATTCCCCCTACCCCATACTAGATATACTGGTGCTTCATATCCTGGTACAAGTCTCTTATAACTATTGGTAGTAGGGTTGGTGAATGCAGCTAATGCTCTCGCATGCATTAGTAAACCTCCAATGAAATATCTCGCTTCTCTACTCAAGTAGTATTTATCGCTGGGGTCGTAGAAAACATTGTTTTCACCACTCCATAAACTAATATGTATATGCATTCCACTACCATTATCCCCATATACTGGTTTAGGGAGGAAAGATGCAACAAACCCCTTCTTATACGCTAGTGTTTTAATAACGTATTTTATTGTTTGAATAGTATCGGCAACGTATGTTGCTGACCCGCCCTGAAACACTATTTCGTGCTGCGAAGAACATGCGACTTCGTGGTGGTAGGATTCGATAACTATGTTGAAGCTTTTCTCGAGAGTTTCAGCAACTTCTAATTTAAAATCTTCAAATCTATCTCTAGGGTATGGCGTGTAATACCCGTCTTTGAGTTTATTGAATGGAGCGTTGCGGCTCCAATATGCTTCCGAACTAGCTATTTCGAGAACCTGTTTCCAAACATCTACATATACTTTGATTCTATCGAATACGAAGTACTCTATTTCAGCAGATACTAGAGGTTTTAAACCATTATTATGGAGGAGATCGTCTAGTTTCTCAGCCACATATCTCGGGTCTCTACTGAATCTCTCACTACCGGAATAGACTGTGCATAAGAATCTCCCCACACCATTCAACCACGGTATTTTAACGAAAGATTCAATTACTGGTTTTAAAACCAAATCACTTTCTTCTACACCTGTAAATCCCTTAACACTACTACCATCGAGTTTTACAACAATACCGTTCAAGAACTTCTCTAAAGATACAGTTACTTGTCTTAAATAACCCAATAAGTCTGTGAATTGGAAATTAATCCAATTAACTCCACTACCCCTTACTCTACTAATTAATACATCACTATATTTTCCAACAACCACACCCGTTTCAGTAATACGTTTTTAAATACACAACAATCCTTTTATAAAGATTACAGAATTATTGCTCAAGCATAGCTATCAACAAAACTGATCTCGGTTAAAAACAAAGCCACATTCTAAGCAACCCATCATCATTACGGCTATCGCTAAGCATCTTCCAGTACAGCTACCCCGATATTTCGATACACAACAATACACAACAAGGAATCGTCAAGTTATTTAGGGATTCGTGGTTTATCTATAATTAAGCGTATCTATTATTGTGGCGATAACCGTTGAGGCTATGGTCTATTCATCCAAAGTATCTTGATAGAGTCGGATTAATAGCTCTGTGGAGGGAAGGACTGCTAGCTCAGAAAGTTCTTGAAGGACTAACCAGGGGTTATGTGCACCATCCTCAATTAATTAGGTTCAAATCATACTCAAACCCACTATTAGCTATTGGTACATACCTGTACTATGTTTATCTAGAAGGTGTTGGTAGAGGATATAGGTTTGTTAAGGAGAAGATAAGAATGTATAATGTGGATATTAGGAAGTTCATTCCGGTAACCAGGGATCAAGCGATTTATGAATTGAAACTATTGATACATAAGTGTGAGAGGAGAGACCCGGTTAGAGCGGAGTGGTTGAAAACAATTGAAATCCCTGAGCTAAATCCGGTTTTCAGACTAGTTGAGGGTTCTATTGCTGATTGGGAGAAACCTAAAGAGTATGTTCTCAATAAGCCTCGTTGAAGTAACGCACCCCACTCACGATAACATTTTTGGTTTACGTAGAGTTAATCCACGTTGCCTCAACACATACAGTAGCTTCTCAATAGCCTATCTCTTCTTCTTAGCCTACACAATCACATCTAGGCTTCCACGAACGCTCCATAAATTAGCTAGTGCTATGAAATCATCAATACTCACGTAATCACCGTGCTCCCCGGAACGGTAGTTACTAATTGGTTTCGACAATACGTGGAACGCCGGGGCAACTTTCCTTCACGTATCTAGTAATCTATCCATATCGAAATCCGATTGATTCAGCATGTGGCGGTAGTAATCGAACACTACAGGTATCCCTATTTCCTCACCAATATCTATAACATCACGAACGCTGTAGTATCTCTCATCGTTCTCAATAGCTAATCTCTTAACCAGCCAGTCGTTGCCATTAATAATCCTCACGAATCTCTTCAAAGACTCCATTTTATCACCGTATACTCCACCAACGTGTACTACAGCAATGCTTTCTTTACCCAAAATCCAGTTTATTACTTCAACACCATACTCTCTCAATATTGGAGCTATCCTCTTCGACCCCGCATCAATTTCGCTTAACCACTCTTTATCGAACTTCTCGTAGGACGCGAATGGTATGAAATTAGATCCTAGTCTAAATACGATGTATCCGCGTTTACATGAGAATTCTAGTAGTTTGAGGAAATTGTTTAAATTCCTCATAAACATCTTCATCAGGTTTTCCCTACTCAACTTATTTAATCTCAATTTATGATTCGTAATGAGCTCGTTCCTCCCATTGAGCAGAATATTCCGACACCATTGTTTCCGAGTACTCCCCCCATATACTCAGCACTCGAATCTATACTTGATTCATGCATCGCGGCTCAACATACCCTTACTCTCTAGCCTCATTCTCTTCGATATCACTATTTATAACTCCTGGATCCACATCATAATTAACTTGTATTGTGAGCACTATGTCTCAATACGTTAAACCAGTTGTTTTAATCAGTATGTGTCTCGGATTCAAACCAGTTAGGTTTGATGGTAACGTTATTTATGATGAGTTCGTTGAAGTTTTAAAGAAATACGTTGATTGTATTCCCGTTTGTCCAGAAATTGGGGTTGGACTCGGTGTTCCTAGGAATCCACTAGTTCTTTATGAAGAGAACGGTGTTCTGGATCTTGTGGATGTTGTTTCAGGCGCGAAGTATACTGATAGAATGAAATCTTTCTTCAATAGTTTGAAGAATAGCCTCTACTTTGATGGTGTACTGCTCAAATCAGCTAGCCCATCATGTGGTGTTGGTGATGCTAAAGTTTATGGTCCCGGTAGGAGGGTTATTAGGAAAACCGATGGTTTATTCACTCGTTTCGTTAGAGAATCGTATCCATGTATACCTTTGGAGAGCGAGAAGAGACTGTATAATTACGAGATTAGAGTGAGGTTTCTCACAAAATTATTCACTATTGCCGATTTCAGAACAACAATTAATAATCTCGTTTCTAGAGAGGATCTCGTTGATTTCCATAAGAGGAACAAGTATATTATAATGCTACACAGTAATTCCGGGTTGAAGAATTTGGGTAGAATAATTGCTTCACGTAAATCTATGAGTATAGAGGAGTTAATCGAGAAGTACAGCGTTGAATTCATGAAAACAATGTGTAGAAACCCCGGTAGAGGATCTTATACAAACGTATTTATCCATATCTATGGGCATTTAAAGGAGGAAATGGAGCTTCAGGAGCGTAGATATGTTTTGGATTTAATTACGAGATTTAAGAAGGGTTACGAGAATCTTAGAACAATAATGATGTATTTCAGAGGATTCATACATAGATTTAGAAACAAGTATTTAGAGGAATCGAGATTTCTAAATCCATATCCAGATGAACTAGATACATTCATTCATGGATAAATACGTTGTTGAAACAGTTAAGCGTTAGTAGCAACCGTGTTGAAACTACTCAATCCTAAACATCATATTCCACGATAGAATAGAACGTTCTCGTTCACAGTGGAATTCGCATAACCATCTTTTAGGTAAATAATTCTTATGAATAGATGAACAGGTAGTTTGCGTTGATGGGGTTCGCGGGCTTTTAATTGATTAACGTAGATTTAATCGGTGTATGGCGCGTCTGGACACGTTTTCGTTAGTATTGATTGCATTAACTCAATGTATTTTACTCCATGATCCGGTATTACGGCTACTACGTCGCCTTCGACTTCACCATTACTGATGAGTTCGTTTAGAGCATGTATTACTGCTCCTCCACTGAATCCTATTAGTATCCCATCTTTTTTCGCTACATGGATAATGCCTTGGAAAGCTTCTTCTAGCGATACATCGATTATCTTGTCTATTCTCGCTATGCGTATCCATTTCATTCCTGTTTCCACTCTCCTAATTCCAGGTATGATGGATTCCTCGCTTGGCTGTACAGCGAATATCTTTACGTTCTCATATCGGTTTTTGAAATATACTGATATGGCTGATACGTGGCCCGATGTTCCTAATCCACCAATTACTGCGTTTGGTGTGGTTTTTATGCTTCTAAGCTGGTAGTCTATTTCTTTAGCCGTGTACTTGAGGTGTACTATGAAGTTTAAATCGTTTTCAAATTGGTTTAGAACTACTGCTCCATCTCTCCCGGCTTCTTGAAGCACTGAGTTTATCATAGCTGTTGTTATAGGAACTTGTTTTCTAACAACTTCTGCGCCTAGTGTTGCGAATATGTAATCCATACATTTCTGTGTTGTGTATGGTAGGTAGACTCTAGTTTTTAATCCATAGTAGTTTGCTAAACCTACTAATCCTAGTCCTGTATTGGCTGATGTGGGTTCATATATTACTCCACTACTAACACGACCTGTTTTCAACGCGTTCACAAGCATGTACCAAGCTATTCTATCCTTAATGCTCAAACTGAATGGATGGTACCACTCGAGTTTAGCCCAAACACGAACTCTACTATTACTCAGAGATTTCAGCATAACCAGAGGTGTGGGTAAATCCCTGGAGACGAGGCTTTCAACGTTTTCGTATACTCTCACCGGATCACCTCTAACATTGTGAAAAACATCTAGTTCATCCAATGAAACTTCGTGCTCCACATCAACCTCGTGCTCAACTACTGGAACATACTTCGTACCCAGAGACCAGAGAGTATTCAATACTCTAGAATCCTCTTCAGTAAAAGGAGAAGCCTCGCTTAACACTATAGGCTTCGTTCTCCACTTCCTAATAGTAACTTCAAGTAAATCGATATAATCTTCAAGAGGCAATAACTTGAGACGCTTCTCAAACACCTCCAAATCCACAAACTTCATACATAAACCCAATCAATACCCAGATTCAAATCATAAAAACGATATCCTACAAAAGGAATTAAAATCTCAAAGAATCCGCAGAAGCACGAACAATACGTCTCAAAAAACCTTCTAAACAACCCACTACCACATCTTCAAAACCAACTATAACTCCACCACAATAGAATCTCAAAACACCCATCTTAAATCTTTAGATCGTTTCCCAAAACCTGTCGAACGAGAATTAATGTGATGCTAAAACATCTCTACATATAATACATCCAACACGACATGCTGAGAGTATTAAGTTTGATAATAAGAGGCGTTATAAAAATGACTGAGTAGTTTGAATAAACCGATGAAAAAATGAGTAAAGCAGAAACAAACTGAAAGATTAGAGAAACTTGCCTAATACTACGCGTTCTTGTCTATTTGCTGGTATTTCTTCTTTCGTTCTTTTAACTAATTATTCTGCTTTATAATTTGTTTTACCTTCTCAATTATAGATATTTTTAAATATCTGTACTTTTTAATATTTCTCTTAGATTTAGTGGTCTTTATGGTTTCTTTTCAGGAGCTATACGAGTTTGCTACAGCTTTAATTGATATAGCTTCAGGCGATGTTGAGGCAGCCAAGGTTCTCAGCGAAAATCGTTTATTGGATAAAGCTCTATACTTTATTGAGCAAGGATCTGAGAAAATAACTAAAGCTTCGTATCTCTCTCAATGTCTATGTTTCCACAGCTTCTCAGACGAAGCCGTGTCTAGATGTTACCAGAATATTGTTGGTGATGAGGAAGGTAATGTGTATAATCCAGATAATTTTGTTAGGAGAATAGGGCACGACCCTCTGAATCTTTTTAAACGCATGCTTTCTGTTAATTCAAGAGATTTCTTTCAGCCTCCATCTAACGTTCTAACTCTTGAAGTTTTGGATTTGTATAGAAATTATATTAACAAGCCCCCGTTACTTGAGTCCTGTAGAGAAGTATATGATCCTATTTCGAAACAAACTAACCTCTATATAGCTAAGTATATTGAATCCGCTTTACGTAAGGAATGCTCATCGAATAATTTAGAGAGCTCTATGTTATGTAAATCCGATATGAAGAGATTGGAAGAAAAAATTGAGGAATGTGAAGAAGCTGAAAACAATAATGCCTGTTTAAACCTTGCGGAAAGTATATCCGATATTTTAAGATCGTTATCACAGTATTTGTTTGTCAAAGATTTATGGAGGCAATTGAATATAGAGAAACTTCTCGAGATTACATACGATGATGGGCTCCAAAAGCTTCGCTGCTTCAGTAACAAGTTAGTAGAGGAGCTAACGAAAAGAGTAGAACCAGTCACCTCATTGGAGAAGGAACAGGTGGTTAAACAGAAAATCGAGTTCACAGTAAAATGCCTTATTACAGTGAACAGATCATTCCTTGTTGCTTTTATGTTATTCTACTTGACCTCACCTCTTTATAATCATATCAGATACCCAGACTCGCCCGAAAAACTCAATATGTGTAAAGACGAAGCTCTTGTGGAAATCGAAGTGATAAAAAATATATGTAATAAAAAACTTATAGGTCCCGAAGATGTTGTAGCTGATGAAACTTATGTTAAAATGTTCGTGGAGAAAGCGGTAGAGAATTTGAAGAGTGCAATTAGTGTCTTAAAAGAGGTGTTGAGTAGCGTTAAGACATTACATTCAATGTAAATCCACTACTATGCTTGTTCTTCGCTACTCTGAACCTCTAATTGTTTTGATTATGCAGCTGAATAGATAATCTAGCTACATTAGTTATTAGTTCTCTCTGCTTTGAGATCACTATCTGAAACTCGTAGTTCACTGAATTAGTTTTCTCTATGTTATTTCGGAGGGAGTCTGCGCGAGAAGTGAGAACGTTGTTTCACCTAGTAACGAGTGGATCAGGGGGATGTTTCTCGATACTTGTTGAGGAGTTGTTGCATGATAGGTTAGTTTAGAGTATTCTCTGAATATCTAGGAATAAACCCGAAGCCGTGCATCTGCTCCGCTGGGTAGGTGTAGATACTCAAGAGGTTAGGATCTAATTACTGGTTGTTGTAGAGCCGATGCGGTAGATCGATTAATGTGAAGAAATTATTGATTGCCGAATACCGTTAATGCAAAATTTAATACACAGTATACACCTAGTGTAATTGGGGGTGGTGGTTTTATGGTTAAGACTATAAAAGTTAGTGATGAAACACATAAAGCACTAACTACTATTCTAGGAGAACTAACATCTAGTAGCGGCAGGATACTAACCTACGACCAAGTCATAAAACACCTAGTAGACATGTGGTTTAAAATTGGGAGAAAAACAATGTCTAAAAGAGCGATACCGACAGACAACGTAGCAACCAAAGGAGAGGGTAGAGTAGGGCCATTCATAGCAGGACTACTCACAGCAGCCGTTAGAAACGCTGAATCAGCCATAAAGATAATGAAGGAGAAGGGGGATAAGTTAACGCCGGAGGAGAGAGCGTACTACGAACACGTAATCAGAGAGGGGAAGATAGCTAAGCGATTCTTGGAGGAGCATGGAATACGTGTTACAGCACCGCTACTAGATAGTTATCAATTAGATGAAAATAGTGATCAAAACAACGCTACTAAATAATCGCGATACTTGATGTTAAAAACTAGTACGTAATTCTATTATACATATGTTTCTATGGATTACGGCTCTAGCCGTGGAGGAATTGTGATTGAGTTAACAGTATTCTAAGATTCATAAGTTTCTCCTCCATAAGCCCGAGGCTTTCTCTACATGCTGTGCATAGGAATACGTGATAGTAATTTTAGAGATCATGTGTTAATGAGATTAATTAATCTACTGAATTTCCATAAATTTTTCCTTATCGAATTAAAATGATATAGCTTGTATTGATGAATTTAGTAGAATTAAGATTCTGGATATAGCTATAAGCATTACCAACTCTTAAGGATAGATACAGAGTATCGTTTATCCTGCTTCGGGATCTAGAGTCGAGACATCTCTTATAGCACTAGTCTCCATACCCCATGGTTTCAACAATACTATTTATATCCGTACTGTATTACCTCACTACTCCCGTACACGCCTTTATTTATAGGTGTGGAGTAGTTTAAGCTTCAACAAAAATTTTCAGCAGAGAATATGATGTTCTCGTAAATGTCTTTACATTAGCTGTAAACTACAGTAGTTATCTCGACTATATAGGGGATTGTTATGGTGACGCGTAAGTATATCTCGGGTCTCGAATAAATACTTTTACTAACATATATTTTTAAAGTAGGTGTAAATTATTGAAGGATAACGTGTTAATAGTATCTGTATGGGGGTATCCACCACAGTGGGCTAAGTATAAGTATACAGTACATATTGAACATCCAGCACATAAAGATATTGGGAAGAGCGAGTGTGAATCCTGTTGTACAACACTTGTTCTAATTAATCACTTATTGAAGAAATACGAGGTAAAAACTATAGTTTTCGGTGCAGATACTGTTGTAGACCCTTCTAAAACAGATGATATTAGACGTGAAGCTCTATCGCAGTATAATGAGTGGTTAGAAGAATTAATAAAAGAAAGTAGCTGTAGCTGCTGTGTTCATGAAAGAAAATCTCCAATAGAAATATCTGTTTTACCAGGTATAGGGCATTACTATGGGTGGCATTTTGAGGCATCTATCGATAACGTGTTTGTACAGGCTTTCAACAAGATATTTAATGAGATGATGAATAGAAGATACAAGTGGATTTTTCTAGATCTAACACATGGGCTTAACTATCTACTCGTAGCAGTACTCTACGCTACCGTAGCTAACGCTGTATTATTTGATATGGAAGACAGGCTAATGATAGTTAATTCAGAGCCTGCTAGAGCTGGTGATAAGAGATGTATAGAAATAAAGGATACAAGGGATATACGGAGAGAGGAAGTAGAATCTCTAAGTATACTGGATGTATCTAGATTACAAGTAGCGGTGAGCTTGATAAGAAGTCTATTAGCACTAAAGTATTTTCAACCCCTTCAACTAGGGAGATTACTAAAAGAAATTTCTCTAACAGAACAAGAACTTGAAGAGCTGGAGAAAACCCTATTATTCTTCACATTACTAAGCAACACAATAGTTGGTCCAACGTTCATCAACAGCTACGTCTTGGATAGTAGCGGTATAGAAGAACCACTATACACAGCTATCTGTAGAGATTATGATAAACTTCAAGATATTAGTGTAGCTGATGAGTTTATTCCGAAGAAAAATAGTTGTTCGAAAATAATTGAATATGATTCTACAAAAATCTTCATAGTCATACCTAAAGCTTTAAGAAAAATAGTTGGAGATGTATGTAGAGAACTGGTAGCTAATGAAGGGGATAAGTATTTAGTTAAGTACCTTGGAAACGTTGGTAAATACTATAGAGATGTGAGTAAATCCATACACAACAACCTTATCGTTGAGAATACGAAAGAGGATTTAGGTAAGATCATTGAATTCGTAGTTAACAATAAAGATTATCTGGTGAAATGCTTCAGCTCTAAAGACTTGATCTCAATTAAAGACGCTGAAATCGAAATCAATAATGTTTTATATAAAGCAATATACTCCAAATCCATGGACGACCTCAATGAAATAACCAATAAGATCAAGAATGAAGAAATTAGTTGCGAAGAATTATACAATAAGCTAATAATAAATAATGTTAAAACTGATTTAGATGAAGAGCGTCGAAAGATTACCGCTAGCGGTAGAGACTCTAACATAAATAGAATTTTGAGAAATATGTGTGCTCACGCTGGATTAGAATATACTTCTCTTAGGAAAGTTGTGATTAACGCGGATAAGAAGGATATTGTGAAAATCGTGTATGACAAAAATATTCTCTTCAAAATACTTAAAGACGATAGATTCGTAGTACTGAAGAGAAAGAAGCAATGAACACTACGTATTTAATCTAAATAAACAATGTTTCAACCAAACATTATAGCTGATGAACATTACGTGTAATTGAGTTTCACGTATCAACATCTACTCTCTTTCAACTTTACTACTCGATAACTTTACTTCTCCATAGCCGTATCCAACAAGTGTTTTCGCTCCCAAACCCTTTCCCAACGCTTCACGGACTTTATTCACGAATTCCTCTTGTGCTTTCGCGTTTAGAGATTTCTTTAAAGCTACAAGTATATGCAGTACTGTTCCAGGTGCTAGAACTGGAAACACTAGTAGAGTTGGAGAAGATCTTGCTTCATCTATATTACCTGTTACTTCACTATAGTGAGGAGTAATTACATCCGCTTCAACCAGATTCTCTCCATTACAATCAACTGGGTAAGCGTCGAAAAAGATAACACTACTAGAATACTCTGTTTTCCCGAATAAATCAACAAGGTTCACACCATCAACAACTATATTGTTCTCTTCGAAAAAAGCTCTAACAACACCTCTAATGGATGAAGAAGGTATATACGGCACGTTAAATAATGAGTCCCACGCTAGGGAAATCTCTAGTGGTAAATGATGAGAAGAACCGTGTACGGTAAGTCTAGATACCAACTTAACCTCATAGCGGAAAACATTGCTAAACACTTTCTTAGCAGCCTCCTCCAAGTTATTAATATACTTCTTAACCTCACTAAGTAAGCTCTTAACACTATCATTACATTTATAAATCTCCATTAAACGCATTGACGCTAACTTAGAGAACTCTGATATATATCTAATATCCTTACAACACTCCGAACACTTCAGAAAACAATCTACGAAGGACTTGTTAAGTACAGATACAATGTTTCTCTCAATAGACATATGTGATTTCTCGAAACAATCGTTAAGACAAATACAATTCTTATCCATTTTTCTCACATCACCATTTTATCTCCTGTAATGTAAGTCTTTTTCGATTCAAGTAGTCTTTGAATTCTTTAATAAACGTCTCATACGCTTCCATAATTTTCTTCTCATCAATATTGATCGTCTTAATTGGTTGTTCTTTACCTTCGCCTTCTTCGAGTTTTTTAAGCTCTTTCTCCTTGTATTGTTCTGTTCTTCTCAAAACACTTTTCCATTCGAGATTCTTAGGCCAGTCACCAGAGAGAAAAATGGATACGAACACACCCGATCCAAAGATATTATTATTTTCATGATAAGTTATGAATATTGGCGATGGTCTTCTAACAACATGTTTAACTAATATGGTATAGCCTGTGTCCTTCTGCTCTCTTGGAAGACCTAAAAACCACGCGTTATGTGTTTTTCTTAACTCATCATAACATACTTTTTTACCATACAACACTTGACATCGCTCTGTTCTAACGAAGAACTGGTGAATATCTATGAAACTCTGATGATTCCTAATGTTCACTCTATACAATTTAAATACATTTTCTGACACTACCGGTAGAGGAGGTAATCGATTACTAGGTACCTGTTTAATGTTCTTATCTTCACATATTTCTTGATATTTTTTAATAACCTTGATACTTTCTTCATATATGTGCTTAATGAAGCATTCAATATTATTACAAACTATTATATCACTAGGATCTATAGATATTATGTCTAGTGATCCTAATCCTCTTCTACCGCCTTTACCTACCCCACTTAACTGTAATGAAACTACTAGTATCTTGAGTGCTAGGTTTTCTGCATCCCTATATTTTTCTCTCACTTTCTCTACACTTAAAGTAAATGTGCAACCAGTACTGATTCCTTCAACTGGGTTTTTCAAAGTGAGGAGTTTTATTCTCTGATACTTTGTTTTATTTTTTCGAAATTCTATAGGCTTTAAACTGGAGTCGGTTTTGATAGAGAGTTTGAATCTCGAAGATTCAGCGCCTTTCTTTCCAGCGTAGCCGAGTCCAAGTATTTTCCCAACAAAGCATGATATCGCTTCTGCTTCCTCACCAGTCGGGATTAAATATATATTTTCATCATTCCTGCCACTCAGCATGTTCATATCATACATAGCGCCAGCTATGAACGCTCTACACCACCATCTCCAGATACCTTTTATCTCCGTGACTCTAATACCCATTCTATCCTGTTTATGCGATTCATACCATCCAACTAGAAGTGGAGTCGTGTTTCTAAGTTTGAGTTCTAACTTAGGTTTACTCACGCTCACGTATGTACGCCTCAGCAAATCTCTTAAACCAATCCAGTACACTCCACATCTTAATTTCCGCTACTGGCGACTTCGTAATATCGCATATAATATCATCAAATCTATCTCCTTTCACAATGTTTAGTTCCTTAGCTATATATAGCAGAATAGCGCCGTATATTGCATAAGATTTTTCTTCATTACCCACTTCTTTCTTCATAATAATTTCATTAATAACATCTTCACATTTCTGCGCTTTCAAGCCTATTTCAACAAGGTCTTTACTACTCCTAGATGCTATATATACTAATGAGTAAACTAACCCCTTTGTAAAAGAATACGATGGTATTGACCTCGCTCTACTTCTCACTTTCTTAACAATATCGGTTGAAGAACCACACTTTGAAGTGATTTGATTAATGCATTCCAGGATCAAATCTAGTAGAAGCTTTTCCCCCATAATGAACACGTCGATTCATTTTGTAAACACATATAGTTTAATAAGTCCTTTACCTATTGATTCCTTGCCTCCCACGTAAATGAATCTATTGTCTAATTGTGATACTACATCATTACAGACCTGTGAAGCATCTTTTTCAACGTTCTCGTATTTAGCGTTTCTACAGAGTATTACTGATGCGAAAACGGATTCCATAGGCACGTATTCCTCGTTCCACAGAGCACCTTCTTCAACAACTTTCTCTTTTCCTAATCTAACACGATACTGTATTACAATACTTCTATTAATAATTCGTATATCAATGTTATCCTTATCTGGAAGAATTATTAAACCTCTATTTTCGACGAGGTTTTTAATCTCTTGATGCAGTATATCGGCTAACCCTGTTGTTTCGAGAATGTTTTCGATAATCTTGGCTTCAAACTCTATTTCATTAACCATTACTTTGCCATCATATACCAAATCTCCTTTACTAACTACAGGTTTTTCTCTTAAAATTTCCGAGATTGTGGAGAGATTTAATTGATTCAACTTATCTTGTTTCTGCTTATTCATACTGTTTATAACTTCAATGTATTTGTTAAATGTATTTAGCATATTTATCGATGTTGCATATGCCCATACTTTATTAATTACTCTTACAGGTATCAATAACAGTCTCGCATCTAGAAATACAGCGGCTGAGGGTTTCGACGGCGAAACTCCCGGTTCCGACCCCAGGTGTTGTTTTGCATTCGAATCTAAATTAGCTTTAATTGCGCCTTTGAAGCTACTGCTCCATATAACTGGGTATCCGTACTCATCGCGCTGAATAGGTAAATCAACGTAAGCTTCTTCTCCGCGTCCAACCCCTACGTGTAGGGGTGTATAGGCTCTTACATATAGAAGTCGAGCATCAGAATACATGAGGATACAGCCTCATATATGATCTATTCACGTATTTGATATAAATATTTTTGCGAAGACTATTGACTGCATGGATAAGACGTTGATTTTCAATTCAACCACTCAATTTATAGAGTGTTGCGAACCCTATGTGTAATAGTTCTTTCATAAGGTCATTGTCCCCGAACGTAGGGGGATTAACATCATCTTCAACCCCAATTATTGTTCCTGGAGGTAGCGCGAGTATCTCAGGCCTCTTCTTTCTCACTACTTCTGAAAAACCTAATCCTAATCTAACGATCCTCAGCTTCGGATGAGATTTCTCCTGAGGAAGACCTACTACGCTACTCAATGGTACTGGAAGCTCTACAGCATCGGGCTCTAGTCTCAACACGTTATCTTTCAACGGTATTATAGGTATTGGACTTAGTGATATGTATAAACCTCTCTCTAGCTTCTTCAATGGTGTTTTAATGTTATTGAGGAAATCAGCTTCAACATCTATTGTTACAAATTTAGCTACTCTACTTTCTCCTCCAAATCTATTAATTACATTGAGATCCTTTCTACAATTAAATCTGTAGAGATATATTGGGTTCACAACCCTTCCACTAGATGTTCTAAAAGTGATTAGCGGGTATCTATACATGTATCCGTATCTAACGATTTTATCTTCTCCAGGTTTAGTTCTCTGAAGCGATACACCAATCATTGTTATTGGAGTGAAATTTACGAAGCAATCAACATGATCTTTACATTTCTCTCGAAGATAAACCATTTTATTCCTCACTTCAAAGCCGGAGAATGAGAGCGATATAAGTTTATTACCGTATATATACGCGTAGCATTTACTAGGATCCATAATTTGTTCTTCGAAACAAGTTAATGGACCTTGAATAATAGGTTCATCCATATTTCCACATAATTCCTTCAACCTATTGATCAACTCGATTAGAGATTCCACGGGATCGTTTGAAAATAATTCAATATTCATAGACGAACCGATTGCGCCAGCTACGCTTGTCGGTAATGGTATTGGAGTTGAGTGTGTAGTTGTGAAAATATCGATACCACTTATAGGGGATAGCGTTAGAGATAGGGGTTCTAGAGGCTTAATCTCCAATAACTTCATAATACTCCCCTCAAAACGGATATGAACTTTACGTATTCTTGTATAATTGTTGATTTATCTTCCCCTACACATACACTCAAATCCTTAATGCTACTGAAAATTCCATAAAGCTTCTCTAAAACGCTTTTACTCAAATCTGTAGATTTCAATTTAACGTTTCTCTCCAGCACATACTCGAAGAGCCTGTATAGGGTATCGGAATCCATGTAGTTCTCGGAGCCCCTCAGTAGTTTATAGTAATCTTCAGGTATATTACTGGAGAGAACCGTTAGTAGATGGAGCGGTGTTTCTTGAAGAATTTCTCGAATGAGGTCAAGAATTTCCTTCACGTTATCGTCCTGTTTATGGTCAATACCTATCTTCAGCGGGAAAAGCGCTCCTACACCGCTTCTACTACTTGTTACAACTAGCGTATCCTTCTCACACACAAACTTCCCAGTCTGCGAACACTCTCCACTAATACTCCATCGAGCCTTCTTAGCTCTCTCTTTCAGATACTCTATAGCATTAAATATTTCCGTACTCATAACATCTAATATATTTGCGAATCGAAGGCTGAAGCTCCTCCCCGTAGGTATAGATGAAGCTACTGGTATATCATTAACTTTTTTAAACCCATTACTGTAGAACTCTTCTCTAAGCTTAATAACCGTGTTTATAGCTGTTTCAATCGGTAGAAAAGCTAGTACGTCATCTCCACCGCTATAGATTAGAAAACCATAACCTTCTCTAACGATTCTATAGTCAGATATAGCTGTGAGCATTAATGATAGAGATAATGCTTGATACATAGCTGGCGAAAGAGGTAATCTCTCTAACCCTAATGCCTCTAGAATTTTTGCAGCGTTTCCATACCCCTCATCTAGATCCTTGTAGACTTCCTCAGAACCTATAGGTTTACCATTACTCTTAATTGATTCAACTATAATTTCCTTATACTTAGTAATTTTACTAAACATTTCTCCCCTCATTATCTCACCTATATTGTCGGCATCTCCTTTAACTACAGCATACTGGGTTCTAAGACTTAGGAACTGACATAGACTTTTCAAGTCTATCTCTTCGTTTATCACAAGACTCTTTAGAAGACTATAGATACTGCTATTAACGGGGAAGCCGGTGACGCTAGCTATGTAGTTCAAAAGGTGTTCAGGCTTCACTCCACTCTCTCTACACGTCTCCCTGAGATATTCCGTAACCTTCTTCACGAAATCCTCGTAGTTCATATTATTGGTTATAGCTAAAGTGTATATGTCCTTAAAGGGCTTTAAAATAATTCTCGAAACATCAGATGGAGGTGTGAACAAATACTCTATATCTTCACTACTCAAACCCTTTGTACCCGCCTTTTCCTTTAGGTTTCTCAACAAATTCAATTTCTTTAGAAATTCCGATATCGCTGATAAAGCTACATCGTCCGTTGACAATATCTCTAGATGGTCTCTGAGACTTATGTAGAGGGATCTCTTCAGTAAGCAGTAGGGACCTAGAGCTTCGCCTGGCTTGAATATGTAGGATATAAAGTTCTGTGCACTTACTTTATCCCTAACACCAGCTATGTCGAGAAGTTTCTCAACATCTTCTTTTCTAAATATCACCTGATTCGGCATTTTAGTTTCTTTTCTAAGAACTATATATGCAGGTTCTTGCCCACAGAGTGAACACGATACCCATCCTTCGCTAAATTCAGTTAACCTCTTATCTATAGGATTTAATTGTCCTCCACTATATGTCCAGAAAGGCCTAAGCATATAGTTGTAGAACTTACCGTATTTATTAATTTTAGCTAGAGACGTGGATCGCGTTACTAGAACATGCCATATCATGGATTTTGCTAACTCTTCGGGTTCTATTTTTAGTTGTTGTAAATTTTGTAGATTGATCTTTAAGCCGAGCTCTTCGCAAACGTCGTTTCTACCATTCTTGATACATTCATTAATTGCTTGATACACATTCGCTATTCTTACAATAGCTATGTTTATACCTTGAGGTGGTGTATTGAGTATATTCTTCACGGATTTTAATAATCCATCCATAATTTGATATAGAACACCGCTTCTACTGGTTAGCCTAGATTCAATGAATTCCACTATCTTCCTCCATGCTTCTACAAAGCGTTCATTTATCATATTAGCCACATCATCCTCCGTCTCTAGAGATTGAACTCCATTGAGCTTAATCCTCGGTATTAGGAGAGTTGTTGTAGCTGGTATTAGTGGTTGAAGCCACATTTTTCTTATACCTGCTCTACCGTCTTTCTCAATACCATAGATTTTTTCAAAGAACTCTATGATCTTCCATATAGTACCCTTCAGCTCCTTACTCTCCTCAATTTTACTATCAAAGTCTGTGATCAAATAGTATCCTTGGTCATCTAGATTGAGTAGTCTTGATAGAAGTGTTTTTAGAGTGTAGGGGTTTAGCCTCGGTGTTGGTGATATAACTACATCGTAGCCGTATATGTTCATGAAATACTCGTTTATGCTCCATATTAGGTTGGAGAGTAGCCAACTTGAAGCCCATATATCTCCAGCTTTTCTACCAGCATTTACGAATCTCTGTATACCTGGAAAATCTATTATAACGTAGAATCCATCAATCCCCGAATCTCCTCCGTTCAACAACATATTCGATACTGATACTGATGCGTATAGGTGGTCGAATACTGTGTGTGTTGGCGTTCTCGTATCAGCTAGTGATGGTGAAAGTCCTTTCGAATACCATACCGGTTCTAGTAATGTATATAGTGTATTATATATGAGTAGCTCTTTCTCCGGAAAATTCCCCCTTCCAATAAGATTATGAACATTGACTAATATCTTGTTTAATTCTTCCGAAACATTATTTATATCGTTATCACTGGGTGTTTTTCCAAGTTTTACACGAAGATGTGGTTCAAATATGTTGTGGAAATACTCGTAGTATATGTATGAACCACTGAGCCATCCAGTAGTCTTTAAAACCCATCTATCAAAAGACGAAGCAATACTATCTGCTTCATTAACGATATTTTCAAGCTCTCCTCTTAAACTAACATCTAAAGACGTATCTCTAAGTATATGAAGTCGAAAATTCTTAGCTATTTCCTCATGTCTATCCTTAAATTGTGAACCAAGTTGTTCTATTAGAAACGATTTATTTAGAGGGTCGTGGAGTAACACGTTGATTTTGAGAAGTGCGAGATCTCTATAACCAGTCACTACCATAACTTAAACACCACACTCCACCCCCAATAATTTATTAATAGTAGTGGATGAAAGATAAATTCTTATTTCCACCCGGACCTAAGAATTTCTCTATACAACCTATATATGTAATTATGTATCAAATCGAAGTTATGAACAACACCAGCTATTAATATTTACTCCCCACACTATTCCCTGGAAAAGAGATAGAACTTTTAGTTCTTTGTTATCTCGAGATATGCGGCGGGTTAAAACCTAACCTCTTTTTCAACCACTTTTAGTTCTTTGTTATTTCGAGATGTTAGACCACTGCGTAGAACATCCAGATAAATCTTTTAGTTCTTTGTTATTTCGAGTAAAATTCGCTAACCGCTCTAGTGTTAAGTATATGTACTTTTAGTTCTTTGTTATTTCGAGTAGAGGTGAGAAAGAGTGATTAAACACGGGGTAATGTCTTTTAGTTCTTTGTTATTTCGAGGGCGTTTCTGGTGGCGGAGCGGTTTCCGGAGGTGGCTTTTAGTTCTTTGTTATTTCGAGTATATATTTTATTTACAATACCCGTTGGCCCCAGTCTTTTAGTTCTTTGTTATTTCGAGAAATGCGATTTCTACAACGACAGCGTTATAGAACTCCTCTTTTAGTTCTTTGTTATTTCGAGGCGTGGAATCCTCAACAATATTTTACAAGTATCTGCTCTTTTAGTTCTTTGTTATTTCGAGTTCTAGGTGTTAACCCGTGAAAGTTAAATGTCCCCTTTTAGTTCTTTGTTATTTCGAGATATAACAACAAGCCCTTTTGTAAAACAGGTGTTACCTTTTAGTTCTTTGTTATTTCGAGGCTAGTCATCACCATCATTGGTTCAATGGGATCCGGACTTTTAGTTCTTTGTTATTTCGAGAAGGTAAAGGGGAGGAGATAGCCTGCGTTCATTATCTTTTAGTTCTTTGTTATTTCGAGAACAGAAATCATGAAGAACGTTAGATACATCGTAAGCTTTTAGTTCTTTGTTATTTCGAGAAGAAAGAGGCAAAGGTTTTATCTTGACTACCCAGCCTTTTAGTTCTTTGTTATTTCGAGTGATCGTCTTTGGAATTACTTTTCGGAGCGTTATTCCTTTTAGTTCTTTGTTATTTCGAGTATTCCACTTAAAAGTATCCCAATCATATTCTTCTCTTTTAGTTCTTTGTTATTTCGAGTAGAATAGATATAGTTTTCGGAGAACTAGTGAAAAACTTTTAGTTCTTTGTTATTTCGAGTTCTCACGTAGTATATTGTTCCTTTATTCATTAATTCTTTTAGTTCTTTGTTATTTCGAGGGATAGAGCTTAGATATGATCAAAATTTTGATAGAGCTTTTAGTTCTTTGTTATTTCGAGGTAAGCTAGAGGAAATGATCAAGGAATATATCAACAGCTTTTAGTTCTTTGTTATTTCGAGATAGGT
>JAWBBY010000004.1:0-210816 GCA_038823915.1 Desulfurococcaceae archaeon | reverse complement strand
GAGTTTTCCAAAACATTTTATTAATTAGAACTACTTAACCCATCTACAGCTAAATATTAATAGATTAAAGATTAAAGTTACCAGCGTTCACGACCTCCTCCACCGCCTGGTGGTACTCTAATAATAGTTGTAGTCTCTTCTTCCAAGCCTAAATCCCTAGCCGTCCATTCGTGTTCAATAGATATAAAACTACCAGTCTCTGGGTCCTCGTAATATAGAGTTATACGTATTCCTTTAAATTCGGATATTACTTTCCTCGCAAATTCTTCGTCTTCAATTCTTACAGTTATACTACTAATATAGTAAACTCCTCCAACAGTAATAGGTGTTTGTGAATAATTAGTATGGAAAGATCTGGATATTCCTCCAGCCGTTATCCTTACAGTAGCGTTGCCGCATAGTTTGCCATATCCAGTAACCTTAATATTCCTGATCTCTACAATGAGGATTCCGGTCTCGTTTCTCCATTTAACGTTAGGTATAGTAGCGTGATCTATTCTCAAACCCGCTCTAACAGTTCCCCCGGTCCTCCCATCAGTAGCTTCTGTTTCTGTAGTTTCAGTTGCTATTCCAGTAGCATCACCGCTTTCCGGCGCCCCCACATCTCCTCCTAAACCTCCAGGTCTCAGTACAAGTAATGCAGCTAAAGCTACAACTACTACTACAACTACAACTATGGGTACAACGATCTTCATATTAATAGGCAAAACAAACCACCTATTACAGCTAATTCTTCAACATTCATTATAGAATAAAACTACTTTAAAAAATTTGGTGTGTCTCTTATTTGAGACTTCGAAACACTATAATTTAGAGTACTTGTGATAATTGGATTGTTTTTAAAGGTAAACTAACTGTTTCTTCAACACCTTGTTGAACATTATAGTAGATAATAATTAGGGCATAATCTCGCTCATATTTTTCTTTAAAATCAATATATTCGTTCTCCTCTAGGTAAATCTCATTTAGAGGCACAAGTAACGCTTGTCCTCCACCCACAAGAGTTGGTTCATCTAATAGTGTTTTATTAAACTCTCCACTAAGTCTTACAAGATATACTTTATTCACAAAGATATTACATCCCAGTTCAACATTAGCTCTTAAATCTAATTCTACACTAAAATCTCCATCTTTAAAAATTATTTGATTTACATAGAATAGCGGTTGACACATTATTGTTACTGTCCTTGGCGATGTCTCTGTCTCAGTTTCGATTGGAGTGGATGTAATAGTAGTATTAGTAGCTCGTGTTTGTCTAATCGATAGATTCTCCGTACGGGTTTCTACATGTATTAAACCACTACTAGTGTTTTCTTTCGAACCACCAATTAATACGAAAACCGTTACTATAATGATTATTAATACTACAGTAACCGATATAACCATTATTGTTCTATTCAAATTCAACAACCACACAAAAAGGTTATTAAGGGTCTTAAACTCCTGTAATGAGTATATTGGTGAATTCCAATATAAATTTTAATTATGTTAAAATCTATTTATAAATTGTTCTCAATAAACATTAATGGTTATTATTAAATATAGTGGTCATACGTTGTTTTACATCCAGTATGAATTAAACGTTTAGTATTACAGATACTATATACAGTAATTTAAACTACTTATTTTCATCTTAATGTTTTTTTCAACGGATTCTATAGATACAGCTTCTCTCGATACACAAATTGTTAATTCCACAGTTGAACCGATTTCACGTATTTTCATAAGCATAATTCTACCTAAATTCCTACTATGGATCATTGGTGTTAATTCGAGGAAAATTTTGTGCGCGAACCTCGCCTGTTTATAAATATGTTCAGCTTCTCTTAACGAATCATCTATTCTGGCAACGAATAATGATGTTTCACCATAAAGCGGGTTTGAAAGCATTCTCCTAACTAGACTTGAGAAACCAGTATTGGAGTCTAGAAGAACAATAGTTTGGGGATTTAAAACAGCTAGTGTTAATTCAACCGGTTTATCTCTTGTTTCGTAGAATGAAATTTTCACATAATAAATGCCTCTACCGCATTCATCAACAATTGTTTTTAAAATACTTTGAAACCTAACTCCTCTACGAATCAATAGGAAGTATTTCCAATCCATTACGCTCTTCTTCTTCACGTAATTCACACTATACTCTACTGGGCAATCCTGTGTAATAAGTATATCGAATCCACCGTAGTTTAGATATATTGATTCCATATCCACGGCTTTCTCCGGATTCAATGTATTAAACCTAAATATACTGTTAAAGCTATTCAGCTATTTTCAATTCGAATTAAAATCTCTATTTTTTCTAAGAGATAATATGGTATACGTTAAAACTAAACATGAAATTATTGGAATATAGATTTTAACGTAGTAGTCGAAATTTATAATTGACCTAGCGTGTTTAACGAAACTTGCCTGTATATTCTTTAAAACTAGTTGTTCAGCTAATTTATAGACGAGTTCTCTATCATATGGTTCAATTGGGTTTGAATACGAATTGACCATAACGGTAACTCTATAGTACTGTAAACCATTATCGCTATAAACCTTATCCCTCCAGTATATCAATAATCCATTAACTCTACCCCAAACATAGTGTATTTCCCTAACGTTGAATACGATGTCTTCATCTGGATTTGTGATATCAAGTGTAGTCCAGTATGTGATGTTGATTTCATTAACTGGTAAGCATAGTTCCCAAACATGTATATCGCTTGGTTTATCCGCAAACTCTACGTATACATCAAGTGTTTTATAAATACCGTAATAACCACGGTAATAATGTATTCTATTGGTTTCACCAGCAGCTTCTTCGAATTCCCTTAATCTACCGAAATACCTTATGTTAATACCATTATGATTAGTTGGAACATATTCTTCCAACTCCCCGCTCTTCGTATTGAATAAATAAACAGGTCCATCGTAGGTTCCAGTATATATGTAGTGAGAGGGGTTTGTAGATGCGAAAGCTAAACTACCTAATGGTATTGCCGCTAGTGTTAACAGTATTAGCGGTGTTGTTAAAGCAATAATTTCTTTTATATCAATATCGTTTACGAACCTGCTTCTAATGATGGAAACTTTATTTAGAACAAGATTTATTTTGAATCCTCCATTAATCACATCTATAATTTTTACTACGAGAAAAGTAATGGGTATTGCGAGAACTATTTCTGGTGTTTGATGAAATATTCTGTACCCGATTTCTACACCGTATTTACTGGAGAAGTAGAAAACCAGAACTAGTCTTAAAACATTTGTGAAAAACATTAGTACTGCAAATAATAATACTCCAACAACACCTGCAAATAATCTTCTTCTTAACCCCCTACTGCCTTTCAAACCGATGAGGATTAGTATTGGTGATAGTGCTAAAACACTTGTTAAACCAATTATTCCGCTACAAATAGGAGCTATATTGAAATCAATTGTTTGACCATCTCTACCTATACTCACGGTTTTGTAAATACTTGATTCTTTAATATGAATATCTAAACCTAGAAGTCTTGAGGTAGGAATAGATAGTGAGAGGAGTAGATCCGTTAAGAACAATGAAATTCTAAACATCAATGTTGATGGTGGTGGAATCATTATTAATATAGCTGTAGTTAGCAATAGTATTTTAAATACGTTATTTTCTTTTCCAAAATATATTGCTATGGAATGTAGTAGTAGTAATGCTCCAAGTATTAGAATCTGATCATTAATAATCTCCGGAAAACTCTTAAATAAACCTCTACCTATAGAAGCATAAATTAGTAGTAAACCTAAACTAAACAATACAACACTATATATGTATTTGAATAGAGTTTGATTCAATTCAATTCCTTTTAAAACAACAATATAGAGTATAAGTATGACGAATGGAGTAACCATTAGATAACTATACATTTCTAAAGATGCATAGTTAATCCATACTTTAAAAACATCTTTTAGTAGGAAAGAGAGAAGAAGTATATTGAAAACAAATATTGGGTATTCGATGAAAACCCTATTTATACCATTAACTCTACGGAATAATTTTGTTTTCATATCTATAATCCCAAGAATTAACTAAACCTAACTTTATTTTAACTCATACTCTCTAGATTTAATACCTTTAATGTTTAGAGAAACCTCTGCTATACCACTGCTATACCTCGAAATTCTCCTTAAACTATCCATAATCATTGTTAAAACAATTTTTTCTTCAACACCGACGTCGCCGGGTATGATTTTATTGAATAGTAGTGATTCGATCTCGGATAATAGTTTCTCAGATTTAGATAATGCTTCTTCAGCTTCAACTCTACTCAACTTGTAGAAGCTCTCCATTGATTTATTGAAAACATCGTTTATCTCCATCGCTAAACTACACGTTTCCTTACAGAAAACGCATTTTTCACTTAGTCGGTAAGTTCTCTTAGCTATATTTACAGCATGATCAGCTATTCTTTCGAGATTTCTAGCAACAATTCTATAATTTAGGGTTTCAACGGGACTGGATATTCCCAGTTCCTTCATTAATTTTATATCCTGTAATATTCTAGCTAATTGTCTAATTATGAGGAAGTGGAATCGATCAGCTTCATCATCTCTCTGAATAACTGCTTCAGCTAGGTCAAGATCTCTATTACCGAATGCTTGAATAGCGTCTTGTAACATACTGTTAACAATTAAGTGTAGTCTACGAATAGCGCTAGCTAATGTTAATTCTCTATAATCTATAAGTATCTTTATTGTAAGAGAATTGTGTGTTTCATCTATGACCTCTACTCCAGCTAATTTTATTCTAGCGTAGTTCTTCAACTCACTAATTCTCTTACCTAAACCCGATAGAGACGGGTTATACGTTATTTTGATATTATCATAACCAGCTAAGTACATTGCAACCAGAGCTCTGAAAATCTGTTTATTATCAACATCGCCGGATACTCTAATTTCACCGGTTATCGCCGGATACTCTTCTTTAATAGGCGTAATTATGAGTTTATCCTCATATCTATGTATATATACGTAATCACCACTCTTCAACCCTAATAATTCAACCCATGTTTTCGGTATAGTGATCATGTATGATGCTGACCCTGTTTTCTGTACTTTCCTACGTTCCACAACAATCCCCTACACTGTATTTAGTATTTTAATTCTCGTATATATTGTTCGTATGTGTATATAATGTTTTAAAATCTTACATAGCGACCTTTCACATAAATACTAATACACATATATGGTAATTTAAGGATATGTAAATGAAGTGGAAGGCTAAGTAAGGAAAAAAGAATAAAATAGATTAAATCTCATTACGAAACTCTAGCTGTCATTCTTACTTCCTGTTCAACAGGGTTTCCAGCAACTAGGAATTTAACAACAATGGCGTGTTCAGTACCCTTCTCCCAGTACTCACCATATGGAGTGTGTGGTATACCTCTAATAACGTCATGAGCAAACTGGTAGGTCTGACCAGGCTCTAAATATACATTTAGAGTAATATTGGGAATAACTTTGTCTGGATATATTGTTACTAAAGGCTTAAGATCGGGGATCTCAACTACGGTGACTGTAATGGGTTTGCCACCGGTGTTCTTAATAGTGAATGATAACTGTACATAAACGTTGAACTGCGAATCAAGTCTCTGAATAAACGCTAAGTCTTGAACCTGTATGGTTTCGCCTCTACCGGCTGTTCCTCCGAGTGTGATGAATTGTCTTAGAACGAATACTCCAGCGATTACAGCTATTGCAATTAGAATTAGGGTAGCTATAACTGGATCTATAGCTTTCATTACATTCACCAGAGCTAGACACAAACCCTAATGTATTAATATAGGGAGGCGTTGATTTATAAGTTTTTCTAGAAAATAACTTTACGATTGCTTAAATTACTAACACATATTATTAACGATAATGTTGACGCTATGATATCTATTATTCCGAATTAAAAATAGTTTTGTATTACATACTGCTAGCGTAGGAAGCGTTACTAATAGAATATTGTTATACCTATTTTTCCACGGCGTTTTACAATTAGTGCGTTTTATCTATATGAGAGAATTGAGTATTTTGTAAACATTGAGAAATCGGTAAGGAAATATGTTATGTTAGATTAGTTTACAATAGGTTTACATAATAATGAATTATTGAGATATTTATAAACCCTACTCACAGTAGTTAATTATTTTTGAACCCCGGTGCCTATGCAACACCCCCGTGTACCGGGGTTGGGATGAGCATAGAGCGGGTCGCCTCCGGCTTCACGTTCCTTAATTATTTCACGTTGTTTTATACCTCAATATCCCAGCTAAGCCATTGAATGTTTTTATAAACCAATCGTGTTCTGGAATATCACGATGAATTACTACGACTTTAGCGTTACTCTTCTTAGCTCTCTCAAGCCAATCATTAATATCCTCTCTATCTTCACAGACAATTAGTGTTTTTAAAGAACCCATATCAATTGATTGTTTAATCTCTTCTTCACCGTAAACTATAAAACCATCATCTTTAGCTAAATGTAGTTTAAATTCCTCAATACTCTCTAGAATATCGAGATACGAATGTCCCTTAATCGCATCTGAAGCTTTCATAATTAACTCTTTTAAACCTGGTTCGCCTTGGTAAGCTACATCGTAAAGTTGTTGTACAACGATCTTCTTTAAACGATAATCAAGATAATCTCCATTGAAGAAATCGATTTTACTGAAAGCAGGTCCACCTATAATAATAGTTTTCAATTTACCCTGTTCATAAAGGGGTAGGAAATGTTTATTAACGTGTTCACCAACTCTCTTATAGAATTCCTCAACCATTTGTTCAATAATTCTATCAAACCTCCTCTGACTCTGCCCTCCCTTATGGTGCTTACCGGGAACATAACCCTCCATCTCCTCCAAAACAACTAATCTATTCCCCTTAAGAACACCGATTGTCGCTTGGTCGCGTTCAATTATTAATAGACCTATAACATCCGACTCACTAATCATTTCTTCTAGAAACTCGGTGTGGAAGAACTTATCTGTTCTATAGAAGAATACGGGGACTTTCTCCGGCGGTATTAGCATTAAATCTATGAAATCCCCTGTTTCAACGTTTTCTCCACAGAACAGCGCTAAACCGTTCTCAGGTATTTTAGGGATCTTACTAAGCTTATCTATAGCTACAGATAACGCTCTCTGAACAGCAAGTTTCGTTCTCTTAAGTTTAATGTTATCTGTAATTGCGTACTCCTGTCTTAGGAGACTTAAAACATCGCTAACCGGTCTACCTGGAGGTATGTACAAGCTTAGTAGAACTGTTGCAGGAGCTTTCCATTTCTTCAATTCCTTTATTAATTCATGCAAGGTGTTTTTGTCGATACGATAAGCCTCTAGATCTTTCTCTGTAAAGCTAAAAACTCACACCCTCCAACCTCGACAAACATTAATACATTAGCGGTAATAGGATAACCATATATCCTTTATAAATGTGAAGAAACGTGAAGAGTAGGAGAAGAAGAGGTAAAAAAGATTTATACTTTACACAACAACTACTGTTTGAGATACTTTTTGTTCAATTGTTGTTCCGAAGACTACGTACGTTACAGTTACTATGTGTGATGTACCTCTCTCCCAGTCTGGATCGAAGAGTATTCTTGTTTCACCAGTTGCTGGGTTCAGTATGATTGGGTAGGATTTAGTTATGGTTTCACCTGGGTTTATGTTGAATGGTGTGAAACCTTGTAATTTGTATCCATCAACAGTTATATCTCTAATAGTAACTATTCTACCACCAGTGTTTTTGAGTGTAATCTGTAAGTTAACCTCCATCCATATAACTGAATAAGTTTCATTAATTACTTGAGTTTTCTTAGCTAAGTATAGAGCACCATCTTGAATCTGAATAACATCGGTTCTACCGGCTGTTCCTCCGAGTGTGATGAATTGTCTTAGAACGAATACTCCAGCGATTACAGCTATTGCAATTAGAATTAGGGTAGCTATAATGGGGCTTATAGCTTTCATAGAGATAAACCTCGCCCGAAACTATGTTCTAACCTAATATTATAAATAAGGTAAGGTATAAAATATTAACTTTTCTTCAGCAACGCGTTAGAAAGTGTTTTGCGTGGGGAGGAGATTAGATAAACCTAGCTTGTCGATAACGTCCACAATATTTAACCAAAGCGGAAATGAATCGCTATATCGGTTCTTCTCATTTATATCAATTGTTTTCCTGAGAACACTAACATACTCTTCGGGAACATTCTTCAAACTTTCTCTAATTTCAGCTTCATCTATTTCATCTGTAAATCTAGATAAATCCTCTACAGCTTCGTTTAATCTAATCTCCTTATTCCTATATCTATTGACTATTGCTTCTATTCTATTAAGATATGGAACCATATCTGTATTTTCAAGTAAATAGTATTTTATGGGAACACTCATACCATAGAGATTCTTGAGAATAACCATATTCATTAAAACTCTACCTCTAATTTTCCTCCCAGTTAAAGCATAGTACATTGTAGCTCCTAGTGAGTAGACATCATAATCAAAACCTGCTTCTCCTTTAAGTAGTGAAACCGGATCTGCGTATTCTGGTGTAACTTTTTTCAACTCTGTTTTAGAATCATGTAGATGAGCTAAACCAACAAAATCTCCTAGTAGTGGTGCGTAACCGTAGTTTTCACTATCATCCTTTACTAACAAAATGTTTTGAGGTTTGATATCCATATGTAGTAGTCTGAGAAGATGAATAATAGCTAGAGCACCGCTAAGCCTAACGATTAGGAAGAGGGATTCTCGATAATTTAGACATCCTCTACTAACTCTACCTGCTAAATCCCCTAGATCAGCATAATCCTCTAATATAACCGGGGGCGTTTCAACGTATTCTTCAACTGTATATGTATTCTTCAATAAAATCATAGCTCTGGGTCTCGAAATATATTTCCTATAGAAGAGGAGTTTATCAGCATATGTATCGTCATAACCGAATCTAACAAGGCTTTTTCTCAAAACATTCTTAGTAATGAGTGATGCTTCCAAACTATTTAAGAAACTCCTCATTACTTCATAAATAGAAGTCTCGTCTCCATTAACAGCAAGTGGTTTGTTATCAACAGTCTTATCTCGAATAACTTTAACAGCATATACTTTGTTAAACTTATCTCTTCCAAGAAACACATACATGTACGCACCCTTATCGCTAATCATTTGATCGATGTGTATATCATAAATATATTTCCCAATCCAAACCTCAGGGATTTCGTTTAACTTAGTCTCCACAACCTCCTTCATAACTAAATTCTTCAAATCAGAGGGGAGGATGCTAAAATCAACTCTTCCTAAACTAAATCTGAAAACGGGGTTTTGAACATATATTTCTCTAACTAAATTGTCGTACGCGGCGGAACCTAGATACTCACTTCCACTTCTAGTATCTTCAAGTACCAGTGCTACAATAGTGTTTCCAAACGTTAATCCTCTAATGAGTAGTTTTTCATCAATACTTTTAGATGTGAAGTATGTTAATTTCTTATCTTTCGCGTTCATAATAGAGTTTTCTAAGAGGTTCTTAGAGAATTCATGAAAACTACTCTTCTTACTAGCAATAATTGTTTCTTGTTTAAGTAGTATTTGAGATAGAATTAATGGGTCTCTGAAAATACCGCTAATTTCATCAATCCTACTCCATTTCTTCAATTCTCTCAAAATACACCACTAGACACGGATCAGGATTTCTGGAACTTAACGGTCAATACGGTTAAACCAATAATTATTTCAGCATTCTCAACGAGAACAACTGGACCCTTATCTCTAATATCTTCATTATTAACTATCGTTCCATTAGTACTATCAAGATCTTCTATAAACCAATTACCATCCTTAAAGAAAAGTTTAGCGTGTCTCCTAGATACATACGGATCTGGAATAACGATATCGTTAGAAGGATATCTTCCAAGAATGTGTTCGTTAGGTTCGAGAACCCACTCTGTCTGTGGTATAAAGAAACTACTTTTAACAACTCTTAAGATCAGTTTGGGAGCTCCACTCTTTTCTTGAGAACCATTGTTTTTAACATTCTCCTCAACTATGTTCTCTCCAATCACTTCTTCACACCCTCCTCAATTCTCACTCTACCCGAAACTATTCTTGAAATCAGAGCCGCCAATTCCTTCGAGAACTCTGGAGACAAACCAGATTTCTCTATTTTTTCCTTAATATTGAGGGTTCTGGTTGATAACTCTTCACTTCCAACTCTAAGCGTTATATCAGCTAAATCCGTTAATTTCTCAACTATTCTCCTGCTATCACTCTCTTCCAACGCCTTCTCTATTTCTGTAGCAGTTCTGATCAATTCGATCTTCTGGAGAGCCTCCTGATCTATTTTTAAATTATTTAATTGAGTTATTGGTATTGATTCGATTCTGAATTCAGGCATCGTTATTATTTCGGTTTCGTTTGTTGAGGGATTTATATATGTTACCTGTATGTTACCTGGAGATATTACTCCAGTAGTTAATGGAGGAACCTCGATATCTCCGATTACATTAACTTCTTCTCTGAAATTAACGTCTCCTACGTGTATTTCAACTCCACTATCTGTTGTTTTAAATGCTCTGTTATAAATTGTTACTCTGAATGGATGTTTGAATCTAAATCTTACAGTTACGTCTCTAGCACTAACCTCTCTCGCTACTAATGTATATTCCTGTATAACTCTCTCTAATTTATCTGCGTTATCAATGTGTTCGAATATTCCCGTTAATTTATTAGCGATACCCATAAGCATTTTCTCGTTGTAATCGTATCCGACACCTATTATGAGTGCTGAAACCCTAAGATCAGCTATTTTATCGACTAGTTCCATTATCTTATCGATCTTTTTAACACCGGTAGTTGGTTGACCATCTGTTACTAGAATTAAACGTATGAGGTGAACACCTAGATTTTCACGAACGAATTTTATCTCATTATATATTTGTCTAAACATGTTGTAAAAATTAGTTCCACTACCTAGCTTTAACGATACGATAGCTTTAACAACTTTATCTCTATCTGTGAGTTTAACTGGTTCTAAAACTTTCTTAAAATCATCTGCGAAGGAATACACTCCAACATAATCCGTTTCTCTGAGAAGTTCAACGGATTTTATTGCCGCTAATTTAGCTCTAAATATTTTTTCTCCATCCATAGAGTAGCTGGTATCAATTATGAACATGAAACAAGCTGAGGGAGCTTTACTTTTAATTCCTCTAACAGTTAATATGAATGGAATGGTTTCGCTACGCTCCTCTACAACGGTATTCTTAGCCAATCTAAAAGAAACTTCAATAGATTCACTCATTTCTAACCACGTCAAAATAAAGTAATGATTTCGTGTTTATCTACTTTATTGTTTTATAAACATAATAACCATAATGCTTTAAATCATTAACTCATCCATAGCTGTAACGTAGGAGTTGATGTTAATTTGAGTTCTTCGACTTGTCTAATGGAGCTTGCAATCAAAGTTGTTAATGAAGCATCGAGTATTCTTAGGGAATTGTTTTATCAAGATTCTTCTAGAAGGATCGCCGGTATAGGGTATTCGGGGGATATTAGTTTTGAAGCAGACCTCGTTGTCGAGAAACATATTGTTAAGAGAATACTCTCGTCTGGTTTTAAAACAATGATTGTAACCGAAGAAGAGGGTTTGTTAAGTATTGATAATCCAGATTATGTAGCTTTAGTGGATCCATTAGATGGCAGTTTAAATTTCTATACTAGAATTCCATTCATAGCTGTATCCGTCGTTTTCTATGACTATTCACAACCATATACTGATAGAGCAATAGCTGGAGCTTTATCGAACGTTTTTCTTCACGAAACATATTCTTTCGATGAAGAAAACATATATGTTAATGGAAAACCATTGGAGAACATTGATAGAGATGTCAAAGGTGTTTTCTCAATCTATACTGACGATTCGAATCTCATATCTAGAATCAAGAATATTCTCGAGAAAACCACTAATACCCGATTCAAAATTAGAACGTTAGGTTCGGCTTCACTGGAATCAACTTATAGTGTATTGGGGTTGATCGATATGTTTATCAGTAATACTGGTAGATTAAGGAATTTAGATATAGCTTTCGCACTAGCTATTTCTGAGAAACTTGGTTTAAAATCGATTAATTTAGCTGGTAGAGAAGTTAGGTTTAGAACCGATAGAGTGGAGGAAATAGAATCTATTGTTTTAGGTAAATTAAGTGGTATTGTTAGGAATATGTTGTTATAGTGTGTTTTAATTATATTGTGAATACTCTCTCAATATCCTTGCTTAAAACAACTGCTTTAGTTTTAGATACGTAGATGTCTTCCTCCAACCTTACTCCAAACTTACCGTTGAAGTAAATACCAGGTTCAATTGTGAAAACCATTCCAGGCTCTATTACTGTTTCCGAACCGATCCTAATGTATGGTGGTTCATGAACATTCACACCTAATCCGTGTCCTAACCCATGTATGAACCTCGTGCTCAAACCGTGTTTTTCTAGAACATCACGTGCAGCTTTATCAATATCTTTTGCTTTAACACCAGGTTCTATAGCATGAATAGCTGTATTTAAAGCTTCTTCAACTACCTCGATTATTCTCAACTCTTCATCACTAAGTTTACCGTAGATAACCATTCTCGTTATATCGCTACATCTATTTTCAATCTTAACGCCAACATCTATTAGAATGAGATTATTAGAACCTATTTTCCTACTACTCGGCAAATTATGTGGATAGCTATTTCCAGGTTTGAATAGAGTTAATGGTGTGAAAGCTAGTTCTTCAACGCCCTGTTGTCTAGCTTCATATTCGAATAATCCAGCTAGTGCTGTTTCGCTAGTATCTTCGTTTAAGTTATTGATTAACCTATATATACAGTAACCGGTTGTATCTATGGCTCTAGATATTCTATCAAGTTCCCAATCCTCCTTGATCATTCTAGTTCTATCGATATTATCTGAAATATCAACTACTTTATCCTGAGGTAGAGTTGTAAAAACTCTAGTATGTGGAGAATTATGAGATAAATCTATTCCAACCTTTTTGTGGTTTTCAATAATTTTCTTCACTATAGTTTTGAAATCATCATCCAGAACTTTAGCATCAATTGGTTTTATAGTTTTGGATAAAGCATATACTTCAACATCGCTGGGTAACGTATCTCTAAATCTATAGTATTCTAGTAGTGGGGTATAGAGCTCAACTCTATCCCTACTGAAGTATAGTAGGAGTACTGCATCCCCCACAACTTTTACGTCTAGAAAGTAAGCTATGTTATCTGTAGAACCAATCACTACTGCATCAACTCCTTTCTCTTCAGCAATTCTCTCTAATTTATTGATTTGTATCAATACTGTACACCTCTATGGAGATTAGGATGTATGGATAATGATTTTCAATAACTTATCTATTGGTGGATACGGTTAAATATCTCAAAAGACTTCATATTTTCTTGAGTTCAAAATTGCTGAGAGAAGCGTTTATAGCTGTAGATGCCTCCATTCCGGGGTACAATATGTCTCGTGAAAACATGGTTTGTAAGAGAGATAGTAAGCCATTATTCTTTATGAAAGAAGTTGAGAAAGTAGGAGATGGTACTAGTAAAATAACATATTCATATAAATGTGTATTGTGTAACTATAAGGTGGAGGTTGAACAAATACTAGTATCTAGAAATTCCGATGGATTAGTTATTAGGAGAGTAGCTAAATTCCCTAACCAGTTGTAGAACCGGTTTTTTCCCTAATCAACGTTTTCCTAATAATTTCCGAAACAGTATCTGCATCTCCTTCATAGACTTGTAATTTATATGTCTCATCATCTATTCTATCTACTACTATGACGGCATTTTTTAGTTCACTGCTCTGTATCAATCCATTTATGATCTGCATAACTTTCGTTGAAGGTATTTTAATGGATTTAATAGGTTTACCGTTAACTTCGGGTTCATTAACGGTTTCAGCTACTAAAACATGTCTAACTTTACCTGATTGTTTATAGCCTAGGGAGACGCTTGTTGTTCCCTTAACGAATATCCATTGATTGCTAGGTATCTTCACATATATTTTAACCATAGTTGTTATCCTACAATGTTTTAGGTATTGGTAGTATTTAAATAAACGTGTTATTTTAGTAGAACATATATTGATTTTAAATAATTAAAGTTTAAAGGGATGACCGAGCAGGAACGTTCTGATATATGATGTAGGTGGAGCGACTGGGACCCTTGATACGCGTGGGTGTATCTGTATGAAACACGGTTTATCATACCCAGAAGTTGTTCGCGAAGTTGAATCAATGATTTGGCCCCGTAAACTAAAGTTGTTCACAGCGGGTCCAGTAGCTTGTTTCCCGGAAGTTCTCGAAGCTATGAAGCTTCAAATGTTTAGTCATAGGTCTCCTGAGTATGAGGAGTTACATAAGGATACTACATATAGATTACAGAAGTTTCTCGGAGCAGATAAATCAGTCGTTATGTTGATACCATCTAGTGGAACTGGTTTTATGGAAGCTAGTGTTAGGAACGCTGTTTCGCATGGTGGTAAAGTTTTAGTAACGATTATTGGTGCTTTTGGCGAGAGATATCTTGAAGTTGTTGAATCTAATGGTAGGAAAGGCGTTGTTTTGAGAAAAGAACTTGGTAAACCAGTTTTGCCCGAAGAACTGGATGATGCTTTGAAGAAGAACCCTGATGTTGAAGCAGTAACGATTACGCATAACGAAACAAGTACGGGTGTTTTAAATCCCTTAAGAGAACTCGCTAAAGTAGTTAAAGAACACGATAAACTCTTATTCGTAGATGGCGTTTCAGCTATGGGTGCAGCAGACGTTAGGTTTGATGATTGGGGTATAGATATCTACTTCGCTAGTAGCCAGAAAGCATTTGGATTACCTCCTGGTTTAGCTATGGCTGCTATTAGTGAAAGGGTTTTCGAAGTAGCTAAGAATATACCTAATAGAGGCTACTACTTCGACCTTATTCTTCTAAGGAATTTCCTCGAGAAAGAATGGTCTACACCTACAACGCCTCCGATACCACAGATTATTGGTTTAAACGTAGTGTTGAGAATTGTTGAGAGAATGGGTGGTAAGGAAGCTTGGTTGAAAATGTATAGCGATAGAGCTGAGAAAATTAGGAGGAAAGTTGTTGAGCTTGATCTTAAATTATTCGCTGAACCAGGATATTATAGCCCAACGATTACGGTTGTTAATTGTCCTGCAGGTGTCAAGAGCGGGGAGATATATAGAGCTATGAGGGAGAGGGGATTCGAAATAGCGAGAGGTTATGGCGCTGTTAAGGATACTACGTTTAGGATTGGACATATGGGTTACATAACCGATGATGATATTGAAGAGTTATTCATAAATTTGAAGATCGTTATTGATAAGCTTAGATCTAAATGAATCATGGGCTTAACATATGGTTAAGGTTCTAGTGGCTTCGAGGATTTCAGAAATAGCTATTAATAAATTGAGAGAGGCGGGGTTTGAAGTCATAGTTAGTGAGGAACCCGGCGAAGAGGAGTTAGTGAAACTTATTAGGGATGTCGACGCTATAATCGTTAGAAGTAAACCTATAGTGAGCCGTAGAGTTATCGAGAATGCTAGGAATTTAAAACTAATTGCTAGAGCGGGAGTCGGTCTAGATAACATCGATCTCGAAGCAGCTAGGGAGAAGGGTATTGTTGTAATAAATTCTCCCGAATCAGTAACTTTGAGTGTTGCTGAATTAACAATAGGTCTTATGCTATCATTAGCTAGGAAAATAGCCTATTCAGATAGAATGATTAGAAACGGCTTATGGGTTAAAAAAGAAGCTGTTGGTTACGAATTGTTCGGTAAAACACTAGGTATAATTGGTTTTGGCAGGATCGGTAGAGCTGTTGCTAAAATAGCTAAGTATGGTTTTAACATGAGGATTCTTTACTACGATGTTATGAGAATACCGGAGAAAGAGGAGATCGAGCTCGGCGCTAAATATGTTGATCTCGATACTCTACTTAAAGAGTCGGACATAGTATCTATTCATGTACCATTGACTCCAGAAACTAAACATTTAATTAATAGGGATAAACTCAGATTGATGAAGAGAACAGCCTTATTGATCAATACAGCTAGAGGAGGAGTGGTAGATACGGAAGCTCTTATACAAGCTTTGCAAGAGAAATGGATTGCTGGTGCAGCTTTAGATGTTTTCGAAGAAGAACCTCTACCTCCGAATCATCCATTAACAAGAATGGATAATGTTGTTTTAACACCACATATTGGCGCATCAACGTATGAAGCGCAGGAAAGAGCTGGTTTAGATATAGCTATTAAAGTTATTGATTTTTTCCAAAAATAGAAATTAGTTTTTAATTAGTTTCTCAACCATATTCTCTGATTAGCCAAACTATTATTTCCTTGAATGGTTGGGTAAGTGTTGAGTAGTAGAGTTGTTGTTAAAATACCTAAAATGGATATACCTGTAGTGGAAGTTAATACGCAATTGATAGAGTTAAGTCGTCTTATTCCGCATGAAGAGATCGTTGAGGGGAGGTTGAAGGATCTCGTTAACAGCATTACTAAGGTTCAAGCTGTAGATATGCCACTAGTAGTCGCTCCTATTCCATCAACAGACAAATTCTTAATTGTTGATGGTCACCATAGGTGGGCTGCATTAATTGAGCTTAAATGCCGCTACGCACCCTGTGTAGTCATTGATTATTTTGATGAGAGAGTTGTTCTTAAAACATGGTATCCAGCTATAGATGGTTCTTTAAAACCCATACTCGATGCACTCAGAAATTCCGGTGTAGAGTACTATAGGTATGAATGTAGTTTGATTTACTCTCTCGACGAGATTCTAGCCAATACTGCTTTTCTAGTTAGAGGTTATGGAGGGGATTGTATAGCTATTGGTAAGACCATTAATGATCAAAAAATTGTTTCTAAAATATTATCGGATTTGAATTTAAGGGGTGAATTCAACCTCATATACTACGGTGAATTGGAAGACGCTATCAACGATTTAATGAATAGAGAAGTAACGTATGTTTTCCTTAGAAAAACAATATCTAAAATGGAAGTTATAGAAACAGTTATGCATGGCGACGTATATGCACCAAAAACAACGAGACACATACTGCCTTTCATTCCAGCTAAAAACTACATAAAATTAGACAAACTTTGTTAAAAACTTATAAACCACAATAAAGAATAATTAGGTAAATCAGCGGGGGCATAACAGCGGGGTAGGGCAGCCTGGTAGCCCGCGGGAGGAACCGGAGCCGTCGTCTCCACTCCTCCCTTATTTAACTCATATGTTATTCATAAACACTCATCTTCTGAACAGGAGTTCATCGCGTTTAATACATGTGTATTCGGATCCTTCAATGTCGTGGAAGGAAGTAGAAATATGGTAGTTTTATTGAGGAAAACCCTTGAATATATTATGGAATGCTTAGAAGGAGTAGCGGGGGGTGGATTTGAACCACCGACCTCGGGATGGACTGTTCCATGTATCCCCGAGGGGCAGCCCGGTCCCCGTCAACAACGAATTCAATCTTTATACTGGTTTAAAAACTTTATCTATAGGAGTAGATGTTAATCATGGTTCCCATATTGGAGACAGGTTCAAGAATTAAACATTTGTGTTGGAGAAGTGGAGCGGGGACCGGGCTGTCTTATGAGCTTCGCGGGGCCGGAGCCGTCGTCTCGAACAATATATTAATTCAAATTTCTTTATAAACTTTTCGAAGGTCAAGTTATGCGATAACTTAACTTTTATAAGGATAATTGTTGTTTCAAGTATTTCATATGAGTCCCAATTTATACGTGGGTTACTGTTTTGATAAGAATTATTGCTACTGCTGATGTTCATTCCCCTAGATTTATAGAGCTTTTCATGAAGAGCTTGGACCAAGTTGTTGTTCAACCAGATCTCGTTGTTTTAGCTGGAGATATGGTTGAGAAAAACAATATTTATGCTCTACAACCAGTATATAATGCTATTATAGATAGGTTTAGGGGTATTCCAATAGTATCTGTATTTGGTAATGAAGAGTTTAGGGGTTTTGAAGATAAGTATAGAACTCTATATTCTGAATTCAAGTGGCTTAACGATGAGTACGTAGTACTTGATATTAAAGGATTTAGAGTAGCAATAATTGGTACTCGGGGCTCACTCGATAAACCAACAACGTGGCAGATTAGGAACATACCAGGTATTAGTAATTACTATAGGGAACTCCCATATATAATATCGAGATATGTGGATGAAGCTAGATTACAAAGGATTGATTATCTGGTTTTAATATCGCATTATGGAGTAACGTATGAGAATCTCGATGGAGAGGATAAGAGTATATGGCCATACTTAGCATGTAGGAAATTCGAAGAAATTATTGTTTCTAAACAAATCGATCTAGTTATTCACGCTCACGCTCATAAAGGTATTAAGGAATGCATCTATATAGGTGGAACACCGGTATATAACGTTTCCCTACCGGCTAGATGTAGATTAGTAGAAATTATTCTTGAAAAGAAGAAGGCTTATGGTTTAGAAAAATGGTTTGTAAAGGTTGAGTAGGAAGTGTTTATTCCAGTATCTTCAGCTGCTCCTAGGAGAAAACCTTTTGTAACAATACTTCTACTCCTGGTAAACGTAGTTGTTTTCATACTTATGTATCTTAAACCATCATTAATACTGAATTCATCATCGGTCGACGAGGTGCAGCGTAAATTAGCTTTCATACCAGTTGCGCTACTACGTGGAGATAGGTTGTGGACATTAATTACATGTATGTTTGTTCATGGAGATATATTTCACCTTATAAGCAATATGATCTTCCTACTAGTTTTCGGATCAGCTGTTGAGGGGGTTATGGGTCATAGAAGATTCATTATATTCTACATCCTATGTGGTTTATCGGCATCGTTATTCCATATACTTAGCATATCCATTATTCCTCAAGAATTCATACTACCATACTACTCCATTAACCCATGGGTAACTCCAGTTATTGGAGCTTCTGGAGCTATAAGTGGTGTTTTAGGAGCATACCTAATATATTATCCAAGGTCGAAAATGACAGTTGTATACCCCATTATACTCATACCATTAATAATAACAATTCCTGCTTGGGTCTACGTGTTAATCTGGTTTACAATACAGTTATTCCTTGGTATGCTCGTTCTCGTCGGTTACGTAGTTTCAAGTATAGCGTATTGGGCTCATATAGGTGGTTTCTTAACTGGTGTAGCTCTATCCCCACTATTCATGAGTAGAGTTATGAAAATGAGAATTAAGTATTTGAGAATGATCGAAAAATTCTTTAGAGAACCATTATCTCTATATGTAGAAGAAGAGTTTTAATGGAAATAACTATGTTATTGATGTACCCTCATATATAGCTATAGATACTATATTTGAGAGATACTCGATATATTCATTGAAACTAACGTTATTTTTCTTCAATGATTGGTCGAGCTCGTATAGTGTTCGAGCACCTTCTCTTGTACTCATTAATCCGTGAATATATGCTTTCTCAACCAAGGTTTCCAGTTCTTTGGGAACTCTATTCCTAATTAAATCCAGGTATATGGCAATAATAGCGTTCTCAATATTCCTATATTCTTTAACGTACTTAACAAATTTAGCAACGTTTTCAACGAGTCTGAATTCAATAGTGTCTAATATGTTGAAACCAACCCATCTACTACCTAGTGTTCTGAATAAATCCCTTAATCTATAGTTTCCCATTACCCCACCCAGTTGTGTAAAACCTGTTGAGACAAGATGGTCATACATATCGTTCCTATAGACACTTTTTAAAGCATCAATAATTAATCTAATATCGCTCCACTTATCGGTTTCTAAAACGAGATCTAATGATTTCTTAAATACTACTGGTTTCTGTAGAACACTATCTACATTACTATGGCTTAACGCGAAGCTAAGCATTAATTGTGGTATTAGGAGAGATGGATGTACATAACCACATGTTCTATAAGCATCTCTTAAAGCTCTAGCTATAGTTTGAGAAACATAGTTATGGCTTAAAGCCGTTTCCCCTTTTCTTACTTTCTCTCCGTATTCGGATAACTTATATAAATGTTCAATAATGGAGATAGTGTTTGAAACAAGCGTTCTAGCTTGAGCATCAAAACTAAATCTATGGTAACATCCTGGTTTTATACTGGCATATACCGCTAAATGTGTTCCTTCAACCATTGACCTAATGATGCGGAAAACCAATTAAAACACCATAGGGTAAAGTTATATTTCATAAATATCAATATAGCTAAAACATTATTGTTTCAGAATGAGAGCTCTTCTTCACTAATCCGTTGGTTTACTAATCATCATCTCTTAATGTTTTCAATAACATAATCAATTATATGTTTAGCTACATTAACACCAGTTGCTTGTCTAAGACCTCTCCACTGTGGGAAAGCGTTTAGTTCTAAAACATAGTAGTTCTGGGTTGCTTTGTCGAAAGCTACATCTACTCCAGCGTAATCGAGATTTAGAGCTTTAATTGATTTAATAGCAATATCATATACTTCGGGATATTCTCTTTCAGAGATCTTAATACCTTCAGCTCCTTGAGCAATATTTGTTTTCCAACCACTACTTATAACTCTCTTCATAGCACCAATAACTTTATCTCCAACAACGAATACTCTGAAATCATATCCTGGTTTTTCCAGGAAAACCTGTTCATAAATCGGTATTTTATTGTTATGGAGAGATCTAGCTATGTGGTACGCTACATCTGAATTATCAGTCATTACTGAACCTAAACCTAAACTACCAACTATTGGTTTAATAACGACTCTACCCCATTTTTCGCAGAAACGCATAGCTGTGAATGGATTCTCGGTTACAACCGTATCTGGAACCCTAATACCATTCTTAAATAAAGCTAATAGTGTTCTCCACTTATCTCTCGTAATACTTATAGCTTGAGCTTTATTAATAATGAAAGCATTTGTCTCTAAAGCTTCTAGAACACCGATTCTTTTAAAAAACTGTTCTAGAGTTAAACCGAAACCAAGACTTCTAACTACACCTCCATCTATATCTAGTTTATCGTTAAGCTTCATTAACGCAACCCCATCCTTCCCCAGTAGAGCGTCAATTTCGTGGATCTTAACATATACAGGTATATGTCCGGATTCTTCAATAGCATTTAACAATTCTCTAGAGGATTCAGTAGGGTTTGTTCTATAGTGAATAACGGCGATCTTCGTAGACAATACACCACATACTCATTACTGAGTATTTTATGAGGCTTTATAATGATTTAGGATTTATCTTCTCCTATGTAAACCCATTATAATGAGATTAACTAATGTAATACTAAGGATTAATGTAGCTGAATATAGGGTTGTGTATAGAGTTAATTGGTTTAGTAGGATTTGGATTACTAGACTTGTAGCTACCGCCGACACTATTATTAAAGATAGTAGGTGGAAGAGTGCATATATCTCCGCTGAACTAACATGTAGTTTAGCGTAATTGAGGTACAGTAGCAGTATTATTGTTGAAACAATAATACCCGCTATACTAGTGTAGAGGTAGTAGGAGTATGTGGTAATTACTTGTGAAACATATAGTATCGTTAACATTAATACATGTGTTTTTCTAGATAGGTAAAGCTTCATCAAAAGTATTCACATCTCATTATTGCTTATGTATGAAAATGAGATAATAGAGTAGTAGTATTAAATAAATATGTGCTTCTAAAGGATCGGTATTCATAATTATTTCGTTAATCTTAACTCCTGCTGGAGTTAATCTAAATTTCAATCTCTTAACCAAATGTTCATCTACAGTTGTAGCTAGAAGGAGTATTGATTCCAATCTACCTCCTACTCTACTGATATCTTCGAAGTGAGCGTTTAAACCTAGTTTATCTAGAATACTTGTAGCGAATATAGATGCTGGTTTTAGAAAAGCTGGTGATGATACAATAACTGGTTTATCACAAACGATCTTCTCTAATGCATCCATATATTTACTTATTAATTCCTCAACTATTATGCTTAAACCCTCCTCACCATGTTTAAACAATCTAGTTCCTCTAGAACCTAGTTTACCGCTATAGAGCTTTATACACGCGTAGTATGCGGCTATACTCATAATTATTGATGCTTCGATCTCTTCATTAACATCTACTTGTAACGTATTGAAACTAGAATAGATTTGTTTAAACCTCTCATCACCGGGTTTAACGGTTAATAATAGGGTTTCATTACCCATAACTCTACTTGTCTGCATGTAATTGATTATTGATGGATTATAGGGGTCTGTTGAGAAAAGTATTGAAACAAAATTTTCTCTGTAAGGCACTACATAGTGTTGAACAGTATCGGTGTCTTCGAATACTACGTGTTTATCAGGATCCATTACTAATGTGAATCCATATAGAATATGTGCAGGTATGTAACCAAGATCGCTGTATGAAATAACTAGTTTATCCCTAACTCTAGTGTTTATGAAAAAAACTATAGCTTCAGCAAGACTCTTAGCTCTCTCTTCGAGCTCAGCAACGTATACAGCATATTTCTTCACATTAACGCTGTCTCTAAGCTTCTGCAGCAACTGCAGCAATCCTCCGAGGGCTCGTCTGGGAGATCACTTATAATTTCTACAAGGAGCTTCTTAGCTTTCTCAACATTCTCCTTCATTCTTCTAACAACTTCTTCAGCAGTAACCGGTTTTTCAGCCCAGACATCGTAATCTGTAACCATAGCTACCGTTGCGTAACAAAGCTGTGCTTCACATGCAAGATTAACTTCTGGAACGAGAGTCATACCAATAATATCTGCTTTAAAAACTTCTTTCCAAACTCTACTCTCGGCTCTCGTAGAGAATCTTGGACCCTCTATACATATGTAAGTACCTTTCTCGTGCATAGTTATTTCGGGGATTTTCCTAGCTGAACTAATAATAATTTTTCTCAAGCAATCGCAGAATGGGTCAGCCATACTCACGTGCGCTACAACGCCGTGGTCGAAGAAACTATATGGTCTTAAACCCTTAGTCATATCTATGAATTGATCTGGTACTACGAAATCCCCTGGTTTATAATCTTCTCTTAAACTACCAACAGCTGAGAATGATAATACCCATTTAACACCTAGCGTTTTCAAAGCCCATATATTTGCTCTATAGTTAACCCTATGTGGGGGGTACTGGTGGTTTCTACCATGACGGGGTATGAAAGCAACTTTTTTCCCTTTGAGAACCCCGATTACAATGTTATCGCTGGGCGCTCCGTATGGAGTATATATTTTGAGTTCAACGATATCCGTTAAACCCTCTATTTTGTATAAACCACTACCTCCAATAACACCTATTTCAGCAGTGGTTTTGGGTGTTATAAGCATGGATTACACCTCTCTACTGCTTAGTTATTAATATGTACTTACCGCTAACGCTATCTCTCTTAATAATATTCTTATCGATTAGGATTTCCAATGCTTTAGTAATATATTCCTGCCCAACATCGATACCATACCAATCTATGAAGCCATCGATTATTTCTTTATAACTCCATTCAATCTTACCTGTTTCACGGTAGGTTTCATTCATCATTCTCTTAATGAACTGATATGTATCTTCAAGCCTCGTCCACGGGTATTGGAACCAGGTCCATTCTTTAACATCCATGTAGTAATAATCTGGTTTAAACCCGGCTACGGGACTAATCCATTGTAGTGCAGCGGTTCTTATTTCAACCGGTTTCCAATAGTCTCTAACATAATCTCTAGCTAGTTTAAGTGAATCGCCAGTGTCGACAATATCGTCAACAATTAAGGCTTTCAATCCCGATAAATCGATCAGGTATTTAAACTTTATAATAGCTTTCTCCTCAACTTTAGCGGCTTCAGTCCAATGCTGGCTCTGAATACTCAATAAGTTCTCTACATCGAGGAAATCACAGAGCAATCTAGCGGGGACGTATCCGCCTCGAGCTAGAGCTATAATAACATCTGGTTTATAACCATCCTTTTTAATAATCTCAGCTAACCCCCAACTCCACTCAACAATATCATTCCAAGAAACGAGTTTAACTTTAACACGGGGCAAACAACACACCCCAGGTTTAGAACAGAAACATAAACTATGTTTAAACGGGTATTAAGGATTTATATCAGTACCGAAACGTTACCAAGCAGTTGAACAAGTCGTTTTCCAACCTCTATTTCTATACAAGTAATACACTATTCCCCTCTTATAGTATTCCCAATCCATACTGATCCATACTGAATAGGTGGTGCGTGATCCAGGAATTGTTATGTAGATGGATAGAGTGGTTTACTTGTTGTTGTAAATCCTTTCCCTCCACTATGCATGAGTATTTTCGTTCTATATAGGTTCCAACCATACTTCTCATATAGCTCTTTATTAACACGTACTGCTTCAACACTAGCTATTAAGAGACTAGTATCGTTTAAAACAACTTCGTTCTTCAAAACACACTCTAGAAAACCTAGTGAACCATCAATACCCGGTGTTTTAATCCTCAAAGGTTCTATTGGTTTTAAATCAAGTAAATTCCATTTATTCAATTCCCGACCAGATTTTGTACCTGCAACCCATACTTTATCAATAAATTTATCATCAACTACATTTACAGTAAATTCTCTAGTCTCCAAAATATTACTATAGGTTTTACTCCCTCTCCACAACGAGAAAACGATGAGAAAAGGTTCATCACATACCGGTGTAATCCATGAAGCAGACATAACGTTCAAAACATTGTGTGTATCTCTAGAAACAACTAGGTAGACAGGTCTTGGATGTAGAACTCTATAATCACTAGAATCGATCTCAATATACACGAATCACACCCTATAAAACAAACTATTAGGGATTAAGTAAAAATATTGATGTATAATACGTAAAACTATTAATAACAACAATGAATAACTATGATAAAATAATTGGATGCGGGGGTGCCCGAGCCAGGTCAAAGGGGCCGGGTTGAGGACCCGGTGGCGTAGGCCTGCGTGGGTTCAAATCCCACCCCCCGCATTAATCCATGTTAAAACATATTCTAATTGCGCTCATAATTATTTAGATTACGACTTACTAGGGTGTTGAGAAGGAAGTAATGGTGTGTGTAAAGGTGCTTGATTGGAGAAAGGGGGAGCCGGGAGGCGCGAGTAAGTGAGGCGGGGGAGGTCAGTCCTCGGTATCTTCATGTTCAGTTAATTCTGTTTCTTTACGAATCTCGCTTTCAAGCATTCTATACAGGACGCTTAATGGTAATCCCAGTTCACCACGAGTTATCGATACTGGTTTAAGAATAACTAATCCTTTTCCATCAACAATATCTATTTCGAAAACTCTTTTATCATGATCTGTTTGCCTCATTTTCTCAACAACTAGAAATCTCCTCAAATACCCCGAGAAAGTTGTTTTCTTGAATCTAATTATACCATCAGCAACGTGTTCAATACCGAATCCAAAGCCTAAGGATGTAGTTACCGCGTACTGACTAGTTAATATAACTGTCATGTTCCATTTAGAGAGTATTCTTTTAACCATATAGCTATATTTACGAGCCATAGCTGGTTTATCGAGCCAAAAAGCACTCATTGAATCTATAACGAGTCTAGCGTGTCCTGACCCTAGAGTTTTCTTAGCTTCAATAACTCTATTAATCAATTCTTCAATATCTAGTTCTCTTAAACTCCACGGATCACCTCTCTCCTCCATTAAAGCATCGATCATTATTAGAGAACCTTCACGTATAGCTCTTCGGAAATCGTATCCAAACATTTCGGCTTGCTTAATTATGCTTTCACGACTCTCCTCCGTAGTAACATATATACCGCTATCACCGATCTTCAACCCGTTTCCAATGAAATTTATACAAAACACTGTTTTACCAGTACCTGGTTCACCGGTAGCTGCAACGAAGAAGCCTCTTGGTATACCGCCTTGTAAAATATTATCTAAACCTTGAATACCCGTAGGAACTCTATTTTCAACGGACAAAATCTATCATCAAACCGTATTCTAAATACACAATATTAATTATGAAACCTAATATAATATGTAGCTCGGCGATACTGTTTAAAGAAGTTTAGAATGTGGGGTTGCTGTGTGTTTTAGATAAGTATTTTGAGTAAGTTATGTACCCAGCAATTATCGATATCAGTATTACTGAGTACAAAACCAATGGAGTTAAGTACTGGTTCCTCAATAATCCTTTACTCGTAGGATTATTCTCAATACTTGTTAATAACTGAACATTGCTGATATTAACGTATAGAACCCATCTATTTGGATACGTTGAGTTTGGAAAATCCCATATACGGGCGTAGCCGTTATCTACCATCCATTTATTAACATTCAGTAAGTGTGTTTCATTAACCTTTATATATACTACAGCTATTAATCTACCATAATGATCAAATATTTCTTCATCATCGATATCCAAATACAGCGTATCCCTGTTTTTTAACAGTTCGATCAGCATACTTCTAGACCTCCATCCAGGCTCGTTTCTCTCACCATTAATGTAGAGTTCTGGAGCATCAATATCCGCGAATCTAATACTAATTTGTTCCCCGACACGCACGTGGTTCACGAATTTAGCGCTAATATTCAATACAACAGCATTAACCGTATCACCATCTATTACTCTAACGAGTTTAGCAATAGCGTCTATATGGACCTCAACATTAGCTGATATTGGTTGAATAACGTTCTGTTCATAAATAGTTATTGGTAATGTTCTTGAAACAAATATTATCAGTATGAAGAACACGTAATTAATCAATTCTAAAACCTTACAATATTCTGTTGAAAATGATTTTGTAATCACCCATTATTTTTATAAATGTTTCTTCCAGAGTATTTTTAAGGTAGGTATCGATTTCGTCTACACCACTATATAGTCTAACATGAATCTCCTTATGGTATGGGTAAATATGGAATGAAGCAACTATTTTTCCACGATACATAACTCTAAAACTATAACTATGTCTCTCAACCCATAAACCTCTCGATCTGAGTTCATTAACTAAATGATTAAGAATTAAGTGTGTGGAAGCGAATGGGGGTTTCAACAACAACTACCTATGTTTAACAGGACTTATGAATAGTGTGTTTCGTAAAACCATTATTAACCTTATAGTATATTTTCCAAAACAGTGGTGAAGATGCTTGGAAGGGCTGAGGGGTGATGTCCCCGCGCAGGTCGGATCCTTCAGGAAACTCGTCGTCGGCATTACGGGGGCTAGTGGTGTTGTATATGCGTATAGATTCTTAACTAGATGTTCTGAAATTCGTAGAAAATATAGTGATGTGTACGTTATCTATACTGAGAACTCTATTGAAGTTTTTAAACAAGAAATTGGTTCTGAACCTGCAAGTGTTTTCTCAAGTATTAAATGTGTATCTACAACGTATCATGCTGGAGACTGGTCTTCCCCTCTAGCTAGTAGTAGTAATCTTATAGACACAGATTGCGTTATAGTTCCAGCCAGTCTAAATACTATTGCTAAATTAGCAAACGGTATTCAGGATAATCTATTGCTTAGAGTCGCATCATCAATTAATCGTTTAAAAGGTAAATTAGTGATTGTTCTAAGAGAAACTCCACTATCGAGCATCGATCTAGAAAATCTATATAAATTGTCGATAAACGGTGCAGTAATATTACCTGCTTCACCAGCCTTCTACATTAAACCCACTAGTATTGATGAATTAATCGATTTCGTAGTCGGTAAGATCATGGATACTCTTGGTATAGAGCATTCGCTCTATAAAAGATGGTCTACATGAAATCCTCTAGATCATATTCTTCAACTTGACTGATCTCTCTATAAAGCTCTTCTTCACTAACAACTCTAACTTTCTTCTCAACAGCTTTAGCGCATTTACCATTAGGTAATAACGCGTTAATTCTACATCCTGCAAATCTACATTCGTAACCAATACATTTAGAACCAGTCATTCTACAATATGGTTCTTTAACAACCTTACCACGATAAGTCTTGTTAACCATAACTAAAGAGTTATTAGTACATTTGAAGAGTGGACATGATGGTGAACAGTTATCACCAATAGGTGTTGGAAACTGTCTCTTCTCGAAACCTTTCTCGAATCTAGAAGAACTATCCTTATATGGTTGTTGAGAAGGTCTGGTTTTTGAGAACCGATCACTCAATAAAATACACCTCTATAATAACGCGTAACTAGAAGAGCATGTTTTAACCAATTATTACACCGCATATACCTTCAATACTATTATTTTAATACTAAGTTTAAAAAGTTTAGAAAACATGTGGAAAACTATGGTTTCCACCATGAGAATAGAACGTATTCTATACTGTCCTTATTTGTAATAGCTAATATAAGTTTCTTTCTAACGGAATGCAACAATCTACCCAATCTAACGATCATTATTGGGTCATAACTATCTTCTCTACTAATTACTTCAACACCGAATGGAGCGTGGTCTATGCCTGGTCCAAACCTATATACTAGAAAGTGGCATCCAAATTTCAATCCTCTTCTAACTACAAATCCCCTTTCTCTAAGGTCTCTATAGACGATATATAGACTATGGAAATCTTTAATGAGTTTCTCAGCGTTCTCTATAAGCTCTTCTCTACGGATCTCAACACCATTCCTATATATTTTTAGAATTTCCTTCTCGAGTAGATATAGTGCTTCGATCAGGGAGAGTTCGAGAACAGATTTAATATTCTTATCTTGAGGTTTATATACTCCTAGGAAACTCCCGAAGAAGTTATCCCAATATAGTTTTGAAGCGCAATCGTAGTCTGTAACTAAAACTCTATTGTTAACCAATATGCTGTTACATATTAAGCGATCATCGTTCTGTATAGAGCTAAATACCGTATTTCTTCACCAACATTTTTTAGAGTATCAACAGCTTCTTCGAAGAAATCAATAATATCTCTGAACAGCATTAAAGCAAATATGTTATGAGCATACTTGCTATATATTGATACAGTAGCTTCTCGGTAGAGTTCATCAGCTCTATTCTCTAGTTTAACGATATCGTTAACACCTAATAGGGATTCTTTAGAGTTTTCTCTTAATTTCCTAACGCAGTTCCATAGCGTTGAGTATTGTTCTTCAATAATTACTCTAAATTCTACAAGTATATTTTTCGAATCCTGTTCAATACTAATGTTATGTTTCCTAACTAGAAGCAACCTATATAGTGCACCTTCAAGTATTTGAGCAAGCCTCTCAATACCTAGAGCAATTTTAATGTAATGTTCTTTATTCACAACATCTCCGACTCTAACGATATATTCCATAAACATTAATCTAGCTTCCTCAACGTTTAGTTTAGGTGCTAGAAACTTGTTGTACACTTTACTAACATCACCTTCTTTAACAAATTCGTCGACTACTTCTATGAAAGCTTTAACAACATCTCTACCCTTCTCCAATAGATTCAAGAGGTTTTCATGTATAAATAGATCTGCTAGTGACCTATCCGAATACACATATATCCCCTCAGATACTTGTTTAACGTCTCAACTAAGATGCTGTTAATAATTAAAAATAATTTATACTTAACACGTTTCAGATATTTTGAGAAGAGTTTATGATGTATATTAACCTGATATTAATTGTTCCCTTACAGCTGGTTAATAATACGGGTTGAAATGTTGAATATTCTCGTTGTAGATTGTTTAGCTAGAGCTGGAGGTTCTAGGTACTCGACTTTCGATGTAGCTGGAGCTGGACCTAGAATAGTAGCTGGATTAATTGAGGAGCATGGTTTTAATGTTAAACTAGAAGCTTACGAATTAGCTATTAAGAAGAGGTTTGATAATATTCATTTACTCTTTATTTCAGCTATGAGTAGCGATATCCTAGCTGTACGTAAATTCATTTATAATGCTGTTAAACGTGGTTTTAGAGGAATAGTTGTTTTAGGCGGTCCAGTCAGTATTGGTTATAGAGATGTTCTATCGAGATTTGAAGAAATAGATTATGTTGTCGTTGGTGAAGGAGAGATCCCTGTTGAGAAAATACTTGTTCATATCGATGCATTAATCAGTAGAGACGAGAATGTATTGAGAAAAATACCTGCTTTAGCTTATAGAAACTCCAGTGGAGACGTTGTATTAACAACACCACCAATACACACACCTATAGATAAGTTATCTAAACTAAAACCATGGGTTAGAGTGAATGAATCTTACCCTTATTATCGTGCAATTAGGTTCTACGTCGAGGTCGTGAGAGGATGCAGTAATTTCCGAAGACCACGTATTAAAAGTGGAGAGTTAAAATGTATTGATTGTGGTTTTTGTTTAAGTAATGATTTCAAAATTCGTCTGAAATGTCCTAGCAATATACCTCCAGGCTGCGGGTTCTGCAGTGTTCCATATGTTTTTGGATCACCTAGATCTAGAAGTGTTGATAGCATTGTGGATGAAATAGAAGGGTTGATTTCACATGGTGCTGAGAGAATTGTACTTAGTGCACCCGATTTACTAGATTATGGTAGGGAGAAACTGGTTGAACCAAATCCTCTTACAGACCCCTGTTATCCTAATGCTAATATTGATGCTCTAGAAGATCTTCTAAACGCTATTTTCAGTATTGAAGATGTAGCGAGTGGTAGAGTTACAGTTATGGTTGAGAACGTTAAATCTTGTTTAGTTAATGAAGATGTCGCTAAACTTCTCGGTAGGTTTTTTAAAGATACATCTATCCATATCGGTGTAGAAACTGGTGATGACTGGTTTAACGACTATGTATTAGGTAAACCAATAAGTTCTAAACAAGTAGTTAATGCTGTTAAGTTATTGAGAGAAGCTGGTTTAAGACCATACATATACTTAATGCATAGCTTACCTTTCGAAAATATACGTGTGTATGATAATACTGTAAAACTAGTTAAACAATTGGCTAAAATTGGCGTTGAGAAAATCACGTTATATAAGTTTAAACCAATACCCGGTTCAGCTTTCGAGAAATTAAAGGTAGAGACTTGTTTTCCAAGAGAAGTTAATAGATTGAAAAAGATCGTTTCTAGGGTTAATAGAGTGGGGAAGAAAGCGTATCTCAATAGAACTCTAGAAGTATATATCGTTAAAAATAGTAGAGGTTGTTATGGATACCCAGTTAAACACGGTCCTGTAGTAGTTGTTAAAAATACTTGTAGAGATTCTGATGAAGGTTATAAAGCGATAGTTAAGATTACGGGGGTTTCGGATAGAGTTGTTTATGGAGAGGTTTTAAGAGAGATTTATTAAATATTTTGTTAAGACTCTTGTAGTGCTCTAAACTTATTGATCAAAGTATCTAGTTTTGAAATAGTATCTGAGTCCCCCAACTCTATAGCTATGTTTTTCAATTCATTCAATAATCTCAAAACATATGGTATTTGTATAATGAATACATAATCTACTAGTACTCTAGTAGGTTTTTCAACTAGGATTCTACTCTTATCTCCTCTAAGCTCCAATATTAACTCATTGGTTTTTAAACAGGTTTTTTCAGCAGTTTTTAACGCTTCATCAATATTCCGTATATTCACAGTTGATCTAGTTCTAGCTATTTTCAATTTATCGATAAGCTTCTCGTATTCTTCAACTAATTCATTTATTTCAATAACCATTCTAGACACGTTTTAATCAATTATTTGTTTCCTAACAGTAACTATGCTGTTATCGGCAACGCCGTTCTTAACTAGAATATTTGGATTACAGAATACGACGTTCTGTTCAATGTTATCAGCAATAACTGCTTTGAATAAAAGTTTCTTCTTACCTGCAACAACGAGTTCTACGTTATCTCCCTGTTTTATGCTCAACGTATTCGCTATATCTCTATGGATCTTAATTTGATCTTCTGATAGAGAAGAATCGTATTTAACTCTAATTCTCTTCTCAGTAATTACTTTTTCTTCCTTGAATAGTTCTGAAGCCGGAGGCACTATAGATACTAGTTTTGAAATATCCGTTTTCCCAGTAATGGTTTCTTTCTTAACTTCATCACTACTCATTCAAACCCCCATCTAGGTATGATTCAAATCTATTCTTATAATTAATTAGATTCATTAATTTATCGTAAAGCTCATTAATATGAACTCTTATTTGGCTACGGGTATCTCTATCTCTAATAGTAACTGTTTTATCTTCGAGAGTTTGGTGATCGATTGTTACACAATATGGAATACCGATTTCATCAGCTCTAGCATATCTTCTACCAATACTCCCCTCTTCATCGTAGAAAGACCAGAAACCACTCTTTAAAAGCGTTTTGTGTATTTTTCGAGCGATCTCAACCATTCTAGTAGCTTTTTCATCCCCGCTTGTTAGTAGTGGGAAGACAGCTACTTGATATGGTGCTAGGAATGGTTTTATTCTAAGCACAATCCTATTCTCATCTATTGTTAGGGATTTCTCGATTACAACATAGAATAATCTTTCTAAACCAAATGATGGTTCGACAACGTGTGGAAAGATTTTCTCACCATAGATCTTAACGACGTCCTCCTTAATTACGAAACAATCTCTAGTTAACTTGAACCCACCTATTTCAACATAGTTTTTCTCAATTAATTGCTGCATCAGTAGTTCTCCATCTGCTTCGCTAATCAATTTCATAATTTGAGGGAAAGATTCGCCAGTAACTTCCCTGATCCTTGAGGGGTTTGGTATTAGTTTTTTCACAACTTTATCAATAGGTTTATCGTATTTCCTGAAATAAGTTAGATCAGCATTCGAGAATTTAGAGTGTCTTTCGAGATCATAGTTTGTTCTATAACTATATCCCGCAACTTCAATCCACCCGAATCTCTGTGTATAAACTTCTTGATCAAATGTTTGCTCACTATAGTGTGCTCTCTCGAAAGGACCTTTCTCTTCAAATCTAATATCCTTATCTGGAATACCGAGGCTTTTAACGAAAATGTTTCCTTTACCCATCCAGTACGCAAGCCACGGGGTTTTAATTAAGCCGGTTTCGATCAGTTCCTTGACTGTGTATGGTTTAGCTTCTGTTAAGCCTCTTTCTTTATCCTCCCAACTCAATATATTCAGCTTCTCATTCAAAACATTTTCATCAATAACGCTACTTACATCATCATAAGCTTTAGTTGGGTCAAAGAAGAATTCGAACTCCATAATTGTGAATTCTCTCAATCTGATCAAACCCTGTCTAGGAGAGATTTCGTTTCTACAAACTTTACCAACTTGCGCGACCCCTATCGGGAGCCTGTATCTCACAACGTTTAGAATATTTTTGAACGAGGTAAACATTCCTTGTGCCGCTTCTGGTCTAATGTAGCCAATCGATCCCTTGTATGGACCGATCTCTGTTCTGAACAGTAATAATGCATTAGATGGTTTACTTAGATTTCCTCCACATTCTGGGCATTTAACGTTCTTCTCAACTATTACTCTATAGAGTTCGTCTAAACTTAATCCTTCGGCCTTAACGTTTGTTTGTTCTTCAATCAAGTGATCTGCTCTGAAAATCCTACCACAAGATAAGCATTCAACAACCGGGTCTGTAAAATGATCTTCATGACCACTAGCTTGTAGAACAGCGCGTGGCGTAATAATTGGTGTTTCGATTTCAACCACTAAGTCTGTTTCTCTAACGAAGAAACTTATCCAGTAATTCATAATGTTCCGTTTAATTAAGACACCAACTGGTCCGAAATCGTAGAAACCAGCTAATCCACCATAGATCTCGTATGAAGACCAGAATAAACCTCTTCTCTTACCGAGATCAACTATTAAATCGTAAATATCCTTAACACTCTGTTCAACCATTTTTCAAAACCACAAAACTTGTTATTAAAGCATCTAGATTCTAACTCTATTGTTATAAACTTAGTTATAGGTTGATAAGGATTGATCCCTGATAACTGGAGGTTTGCTTTACAGAAAACATTGAGTTTTGGATGTTGTTTCAATGAGTCCTCGAATATGGTCGTTATAGGTGTACCATTGGATTTATCAGCAACATATAAACCGGGCACAAAGCTTGCTCCTGAGAGAATAAGGATAGCTGCTTGTAATCTAGAATTATACTCTACAATTACTGGGAAATGTTTGGAGAATATTTGTTTCAATGACGTGGGAGATATTGTTATACCGCCCGGCGATCTATTTGGTTCTCTCGAAATGATCAAGTATGTTGTTGAGAATGTTTATCGTGAATATCGTGGGAGGGTCGTATCATACATTGGCGGTGAACATCTAATTACGTATCCAATAGTTAGAGCTTTGAAAGGAGAGATAGATACCCTCGTTGTTTTTGATGCTCATTTAGATTTGAGAAACGAGTATTTGGGTTCAAAATGGAACCACGCAACCGTTTTTAGAAGATTATTAGAGGAGGTGGATGTTCCCATAATTTTTATAGGTGCAAGAGCTATCAGTAGTGATGAATTAAGTTTCTTGAAAGAAACCAATAGTATTGAAGTAATAGATCTATTTAAAGCTTTGGAAAACGATTTGGAATTAAGAAGTCTCGGTAGAACCTACATATCTATAGATATCGATGTGTTAGACCCCGGTTATGCTCCAGGAGTTTCTAATCCAGAACCTTTTGGTTTAACTCCGATAAAGTTATTGAAACATGTTAGAGAAGTGGTAAAATATTCTGAGAAAATAGTTGGTTTCGATATTGTTGAAGTAAATCCTCTAGTAGACGTTAACGATACAACTAGTTTATTAGCTTCAAAACTAGTATTTGAAATATCGAGTCTGGCTGTAGGGTAAGCACTATAAACCATTTTACAAAAGAAATCTAAGTAGAATATGTTTAGTGTTATCAAAATGCCGGGGTGCCCGAGCGGACTAAGGGGGTAGGCTCGAGGCTTATAATAGCAGGTAACCTACTGCCCCTTAATGGGGCGCGCGGGTTCGAATCCCGCCCCCGGCGCTACCTTTTACTTCTAACATACTCGTATACCTTATCGTGTTTCCCATATATTTCGTAGAATCTACCATTGTATTTACGTATGAAGAAGTTCATCATTTCATATATTGAGCTTCTAGCTTGGTTATCCAATAGAGTTAATGAGTAGGGTTCATAGTAATCTATTCCATTCAGTATCATTGTAGCGAAAAACCATATTGTTTTACCGATTTTCCTACCTTTAATCTCCTCTACGGATACATCAATAGCGTTAAACATACAGTGTATTAAGTATACTTCATCTATACAGGGTTTATTTTCAAGAATCTTCACCCTATCTTTAGCGATCTCATTCAAATCGATTACTCTATAACCATGTTTCGTTACTTCAGTATAAGGAATTTTAACGTCATAGAGCTCCTCGATTCGGGGGTCGTACACCAGTATTGATGAACCACCGATAACTCTAATGCAATCACTACTAATTTCTAACATAGTGTTCTCGGTTGATAACGGGATATCTCCATAGTGTAGAGATAACGCTGTTAAAGTACTTTTTCCTGAATGGGGATACCCCAGAAATAGAATTGTTCTATCTCTAGAAAATACTGTTACTGAATCCGAGAATAAATAGATCTTTTTCTTAACGAGAATTCTGGATAAAACCTGTAAGAGGAAGAAAACGGGTGATTCATTAACATATACTTCTGGTTGAGGAGTTTCAACAACGTATTCATCTATGTTGTTTGTAAAAATTGTTTTTAAAACTCTGAATGAGTTTGATTTCAACCATTGTATTCTAGCATCATATTCACCACCATTACTTAAATAATAGTCTGGAAGGTATCTTTTGGGAAAGCTTTTCTGTAAAAATATTTTGAAGCTTTCCTCGAGTTCCTTATGATCCATATTCATAGCTATAGATGCTTCTTTAAACCTAATTATCAATACTTTATCCACTCTTGTAATAACTATGTAACAATACTCGATAAACTCATAGAAAGATTTATAAACCATTTTAAAAGTATATAACATAGGTTCCTTTAACTTTTGTTTAAATAAGTTTATTTAAGTGAAATTATGTATTTCAATGAAGATAATCCTGAAAAGGAGAATTTAGGTGAAAGTGAGAAGAAAATAGAGAGTTTAGAAGAGAAAATTTGTCCTGATGGAAGCATAATTTATGATAATGTAACTGGAGAAATGATATGTTCATCGACAGGAGAAGTTGTTAGTAGAATTATTGATTATAGGCAGGAGTGGAGAGCTTTTACTCCAGAGGAGAGGGAGAAGAGGAGTAGAACGGGGGGTCCATTAACACCAGTTATGCATGACCAGGGTTTTATGACCTCTATTGATTATGTAGATAGAGATGCTTCTGGTAAGAAGCTCTCTCCTAGGAGGAGATACGAGGCTCGTAAGCTACGTAAATATCAAGCTAAAGCTAGGATGCAGATTAGTATTGAGAGGAACTTAGCTTTAGCTATCGATGAGTTAGAGAAACTTTCGGAAGCTTTGAATCTCAGTAAAGCTGTTAAACAGAGAGCTACGGAGATTTATAGGAGGGCTATTGAGAAGGGGATGGTTAGAGGTAGGAGTACGGAGAACGTTGTTGCTGCAGCAATATATTTAGCCAGTAGGGAACTGGGTGTTCCAAGAATGCTTGATGAAATAGCTAAACATACCAATTGTAGTAGGAAAGATATAGCTAGATGTTATAGACTTCTATTGAGAGAACTAAATCTAAAGGTTAGTTCAGTCGATCCAGCTGATTTCGTACCAAGAATAGCACATGCTCTCGGTTTAGGAGGTGCTGTTATGAAGGAAGCGATTGATATCATAAATACTGTGAGGAGTTTAGGCATTACATCTGGTAAAGACCCTGCTGGTTTAGCAGCTGCGGCAGTCTATATAGCTGCTTTAAAACATGGTGAGAGGAGAACTCAAAAAGAAATAGCTCAAGTAGCTGGTGTTACTGAAGTAACTGTTCGTAATAGGTATAGGGAATTAGCAACTGTTCTTGGTTTTAGAGAAGAGGAGGTTGTGTAAAAATATTGTATAATTAAGGTATTCTCTAATCTAATATTAGAATATTTTCTTCAGGAATCCCAAATTCCTTAACTAATATTTCTTTAACTCTATGTCTATGATCTCCTTGAAGCTCTATCCTACCATCCTTAAAAGTACCTCCAGTAGCCAGTTTTGTTTTAAGAACTTTAGCTATAGCTTTAAGCTGTTCCTTATCTTCACCTAACCCCTCGATAACGGTGACTTCTTTACCGAATTTCCGTGGATCGATCCTTATCTTAATGATCTTTTCTTCAGCAACTAATTGTTCACATAATTCCGGAGGTAAACCACCACATATCTCTATATTCTTACCCATACTCTGCCCAACCAATGTTTCAAAAATAGAGTTATCCTATTATTCTATATGTCAACGATACCTTTATAAACATTGAATTATAGTTTGCTAATGAATAGGTATTTTTTAGAGTTTAGAATAAAGAGGTGTTTTACCTTTGAGTTTTGATCAAGCGGATGCTGTATATAGATGTGGTAGGTGTAGAAGAGAAATTAAAGCTAGTGAGTTAAGAATTTTCGGTAGGAGAATTAGATGCCCACATTGTGGTCCAGAAGAGGTTTCGAAAGATCCTAAAATTAAATTTAGTGAAAAAGAGAGTGAAATCATATATAAAGTAGCTGTTAACTATAGAGTTGTTAGAGCTATTTAAAACCAGTTATTTTACTAAGGTAGTATAGATAGACTGGAGAGGGATCTAGAGGTCTACTCTTATACTCTGGATGAGCTTGTGTTCCGAAGAATATTGTCTTGTAGTTTTTTAATTCAATGAATTCAACGTAGTTATCCATACTCCAACCACTAACAACTAGTCCATTATCTACAAGTAGATCCACGTATTCATTATTTACAACGTAACGATGCCTATGTCTCTCATAAACAATTTCTCTACCATAGATTTCCCAAGCAATAGTTCCCTTAACAATTTTTATTGGTAATGAGCCGAGTCTCATTGTTCCACCTAATTGCTCTAAATTAACTCCTTCAGCTAACTTAATTACCGGATGTGGAGTACTGGGGTCTAATTCTAAACTATTAGCTTTATCTAAACCAATAACGTTTCTAGCATATTCAATAACCATTAGTTGCATACCGAAACAAATACCAAGTATGGGGAGACCCTTCTCTCTACCATACTGTATTGCTTTAATCTTCCCTTCAGAACCTCTCTTACCGAAACCGGGAAGTATAACTAAGCCATTAAGCCCATCCAGCTCTTCTAACGAAACCTTACCATCTTCTATATCCGTTGATTCAAACCATACGAATTCAGGCTTAACATTTAGAGATGCTCCAGCATGTATGAAAGCTTCTATGATACTCAAGTAACTATCCTTTACTTTAGTGTATTTACCGATCATACCTAATTTAACCGCTCTACCAGGATTCTTAACTCTATTTACAAAATCTATCCATGAAATTAGATCCGGTTTCCTATACTCAATTCTCAATTTGTTAGCAATATATTTATCGTAACCTTCATCGACGAGTTTGAGCGGGATTTCATATATTGATTCGACATATGGAACACTAAATATAGCTTCGTTAGGTAATGTAGAGTGCATAGCGATCTTGGCTTTATTCTCGTCTTCAAGCAATCTCCTTGACCTAACAATAATAGCATCGGGTTGAATACCTATTCTTCTAAGTTCGTTAACGCTGTGCTGGACAGGTTTAGTTTTTTGTTCTCCAGTATGTAGTTCTGGAGCTAGAGCTACATGGATATAAGCGGTATTCCAAAATCCTTCTTCAATTCTCATTTGTCTAATAGCTTCTAGGAATGGGAGTGATTCGATATCTCCAACGGTACCGCCGATCTCTACTAAAACGATCTCTACATCAGTTTCTTTAGCAACACTCCTTATAGATTTCTTTATCTCATCGGTAATGTGGGGAACGATCTGGACGCATTTACCTAAATACTCGCCTTTCCTCTCTTTAGAAATAACTTCATAGAAGATCTTACCAGTAGTTATGTTATGCTTCTTAGTTAAGTTAGTGTTTAAGAATCTCTCGTAATGACCAATATCTAGATCCGTTTCACCACCATCTTCTGTAACGAATATTTCTCCATGCATATAGGGATTCATTGTTCCAGCATCAACGTTTACATATGGGTCTATTTTAATCGCTGTGACTGTGAAACCCATTGATCTGAGTATTAAACCTGTTGATGCTGTTACAACACCTTTACCTAATCCTGATAAAACACCTCCCGTTATGAAAATATACTTAACCATAATTTCACAATCCGTTAAGAGCATTTGTTGAAGAATCTATATAAATACCTTAAACACACATATCCTTAAAACTATGAAACCAGTTGAGTTTCAATATGTTACGTGGAGAGAAGTAGTTGAGGGATGTATAGAGCTAGCTTCTAGAGTGAAGAGAGATGGGTTTAAGCCGAATATCATATTATCGATCGTTAAGGGAGGATTAATACCAGCTAGGATCATAGCTGATTTATTGGAAGTAGATGAAATGTGTTTTATAGGGGTTAAGTTCTACAAGATAGCTATCCAGCAGGATACGAAACCTCGATTAACCTTCCCCCTTACATGTAGCGTTAGAGATAAAGACGTATTGGTTGTTGATGATGTAGTTGAAACGAGTAGAACTATACAACTCGTTGTAGAGGAGTTGAGTAGGTATGGTGCTAAACGGATTAAAACAATGGCTCTCTACGTTAAGAAATGGAGTAGTCTAATTCCTGACTATTACTACATGATGGTTGACAAATGGATTGTTTTCCCATGGGAAATAGTTGAAGCAGTTAGAGATGGTGTTGATATATCTAGCAGTATCGGTGAAGATAGTGAAATATACAATCTTATATTGAGTAAAATAATTAATCAGTAGAAGCCTCTTTCCTCCTAATAGTATGCTTCGTTTTTAACGATCTTCGTTATAATTGATGGGTATACATTAACTACTCCTTCTAATCCCTTTATCTTTTCATGTATATTAACTAACTCGTCGTAATCCCTAGCCCATATAACAGCTATGATATCGTGGTCTCCCGATGTAACCGCTACGTATTTAATGCATTCCCAGTTCTTCAATTCATCAACGATTTCAATCATTTTTTCAGGCTTAACGTTAATACCAGTGTAGCTAACCATGTTGTATCCTATTTTAGCCGGGTTAATTATAGATGTATATTTCAGCACTACACCGTTCTTCTCGAGATTCTTAACTCTTTTCATAATAGCTACATCGCTTAAACGGATCTTTTTAGCTAATTCATTGTATTTAACACGTGCATTTTTGAGAAGCTCATCAATTATTTTTAAATCAATCTCATCTACCACTACTTTCACCGATGTATTTGAAAATCCCTGTTCTAGATCTATCTCCAGATTCGATCATATCGATTAACTCGACATCATAACCCATAGATTTAAAAATATACACTAGGTCCTCAATCCAATCTCTAACTCCACATGTGAAGCAAAAGACTCCGTTGAATTCAACGATGAATACATTAGAATTCCTTATTTCGATAAGCTTAGCTTCAGCTTCAGGTTTATGGAATTTATTGTATGTTTCAATAGCATCTTCAATTATACGTTTTAAAAAAGAAGTGTTTTCCAAAGAAGTGATTATTGGTCACCAATTCTACGTTGATACCACTTTGACTTCTTTATAGGCTTCCCATAATCCATGTAGATTACAGTATTCTAGAGCTATCAGTCTCCCCGATTTATTTAGCTTAATATACACCTCCACTGTGGGTTCGCTATATATGGGTGTGAAGTCGAATCTAGCAATTAGTATTGGATTAAAAGATCTACCTTCTTCTTCGAAGTAGAGTTCAATCCATCTAATAGAGTGTTCAATAGTGTTCGGATGTGGACCAACAGATACCTTAACTTTGAAAACTTCGTTTTTCTTAACTTCATCTGGAGCTTCGATTTTGGGTGTGTGAGATTCTACTTTAGATATTGCTTCTCCACTAGCAGTTTTTGGGTCGTATATTAAGTTTTTCAAACTCATATTTTCCACCACTATAGTTTTATTATTCGATAAATAAGATTAATAAGTTTTATATTTGAAATAGTTTTTCTAAACAAAAAGTTAGGAAATATACTTATTGAGGAATAATTACTTAATTTAGACAAGTTTATTCTCGAACTTTATGCATAGATAACTTATTCTTTATGATCACTACTATTGTTCTCTAACAACGTGTTTTCACGAATCATACTTATTGTTACATACACTACTATGGCGAGTAGTAAGAAGCTCCTGGTTAGGAATAGTAGTTGAGTAGGTGAGGGGATACTCCATGGATTATACTCTATTTTCACATTAAACCCTAGTTTTACTAAACATTCTCTTAATTCAGCGTCTTTGAAGAAGAATAGTATACCGAGCGCATTCAATAGATCGGCTTTCAAATAAATCTTTGTAACGATATTATCCATAATTAGTGGTAGGAATGGTGTTGCTAGGAGTATCATTTGTGGGGATGAAATATAGCTTAGGGATATGAACGATACTGTAATTATGAAGAATAGTTTCCAAATATCATCTTTTACCAGTGTCTTATTGTAGCTGAAAATAATTGTAATGCACGTTAACGTTAATGCTAACGTCGTTAATGCATAGATTACGTGTTTTTCGCTGAAAAGATTTCTTTCGAAAACCTGGTATATACAGTTTTCGCAATACCAATATCTATGGTGTTTATAGAAATCGATCAAGGCGTTTGGATTAGCTATATATAGTATTATCAAGGGGATTGTAACAATGATGATGTTGGTAATCAAGTATTTATAAATAAATTGTTTTAATTCATTCCACTCTATTCTCCTCGTTATGAACTTCAATATATGTATCGCTACGAGTGTTATCGTAATGAGTATTGGCACTAGCTTCGTTAATATAGCTAAACTTAACGTTAATGCTGATGATCTGATTTTATTCCTAATATATAAATATACTGATAGTATTGTGAAGAAACTACATATTAGGTCCCAATTATATATCATGTAGATCAACATTGAAGGAGTGAATATGTATATTGGTATTCTTGAAAAACTCTTTCTCTCCTCTTTAAAAACTCTGATCAATAGTGAAGCTGTAGATACGTGGAAAACTAGAATGATGAGAGAATGCACCAAGTAGTTTATGTAGAGGAATTCTCTATAACAAGTATAGTTAGTTAAACCACCGCAATGAGCAACTGCTTTATAAGCCAGATTAATTGAGACGAAATACATTAAACCAATTAATGGTGGATATTCGAGTTTGAAATCAACATATGGATATATTGTTGTAGAGCCTCCTCTCCACATTATTTGAAGCTTATCGAATCTATACCAGTATGTTTTAGCCTCTATATTCGCGGGATTGAAACGTGGATTTAGAACACCATAGATAATATCGCTATATTTAAAACCATAGTTATTCATAAAAGAAGGCGTTAGGGGATCGTGTAATAGGAATGAAACAAACCATGAAAACATTGTTGATAATAATATGAAAGGAACAGCTATTCCGGATTTCCGTATAAACAATTCCCATCATCAAGATAAAACAAATTTGTAGAATAGTTTAGTAGCCGGGCGGGGATTCGAACCCCGGTCACGGGGGCCAAAGCCCCGCATCCTTGGCCGCTAGACGACCCGGCTATTCAGTCTCTAATCATCTAATTATTGAATTTCAATTATTAGGGTTATAAAATATTTTTCATGATCATCTTGGTAATAGGAATAGGTTATTTACGAGTTTTCTCAATCTATAGTTCTTCACATTAGCAAGGTCTTTAACAGAATTTTTATTAGTAAGGGGTTTTACCGATGGGTTTTTGTATTAGAGAGGGGAATGTAGCTAAAGTTTTGAAAGTATATGAAGATAGGTTTAGAGAGAGGACACGTGGTAGTTTCGAATTATGGATACGTTATCGAAAAGTATCGCCTGGTGGAGTATCTTATGCTATTAGATTTACTAAACCATATCCAATTTTCATAATGAAAGCTCGTGGTTTGGAGCTTGTGGATGTTGATGGAAATACCTATATTGATTTCTGGATGGGTCATGGTTCCGAAATACTCGGTCATAACCCGGGTTTCATTATTGAAGAAGTTTTCGATAAAATAAGAGAGTTTGGGTCAACCCATCTTGGGTTTGAACACCCTCTTATTGTTGAATATGCCGAGTTTTTAACAAAAACTGTTCCTGGTTTAGAAATGGTTAGGTTTACTAATAGTGGAACAGAGGCTGTAATGTATGCTATTAGATTAGCTAGATCATATACCGGTCGTAGATTTGTAGTTAAAATGGAGGGTGGGTGGCATGGAGGTTACGATACAGTCCATATTGGCGTACACCCTCCTTTCAATAATGTGGAATCGGCTGGTTTACCTCAAGAAGCGGTCAAGTATACGTTAGTAGCTCCATTCAACGACGCGGAAGCTTTAGAACATATTTTGAGGAAACACGATGTTGCATGTGTTATCGTTGAACCCGTTCAGGGTGCGGGAGGGTGTATTGAAGCTGAACCTAATTATTTGAGAAGTTTGAGAGAATTATGTGATAGGTATGGTTCACTCCTGGTTTTTGATGAAGTATTTACAGGTTTTAGAATTGCATTTGGAGGTGCACAGGAGTATTACGGTGTTAAAGCAGATCTAGTTATTTTAGGAAAAATTATTGGTGGAGGATTTCCAGGCGCGGGCGCTTTTGGAGGTAGGTCAGATATTATGGATTTAATTGACCATGTTAAACACGTGGATCCAGGTAAAAGAAGCTTTCATGGCGGAACTTTTGTAGGCAACGTCGTCACTATATCGGCTGGTTACGCTACATTAAGGTTTCTCAGTGAACATAGAGAGCTATATGTTAAATCGAATCGAATTTGGAACGGGTTTCGGAGAGAAATCGATAAACTATGTAGCGATTACGGTAACATATGTTGGACTACAGGTGTTGGAACCATGGTGGGTTTACACTTTACGGATAAGAAACCTAGAAGTGCTAGAGAAGCATATGCGAGAAGATGGTGTTCAGGCATTGAGGATGCTTTAAACATCTATAGTAGAGTGAATGGTGTCCTATACTTAACCGAGAAAATGCCTCATTTTCTACCATCTCTACTTCATAGTGAAAACGAGATGCGTAGATTAATGGAGGTAATTTATGGATTTTTAGATGAGATAATATCTAGTAATGTATGAAAGAGTTCAGTTCTTGTTTCTCCTTCGGGTTTTGCAGGTTTCTTTACGTGTTTAGGGCTCTTTGTGTGTTTAAGTCGAGTGGAGTTTTATAAACTTCTGAATCTACATAGGTATTGCAGTGAGCTCGGGTTTCCGAGACCTATGGCATATCGTGGGATGAGGCTCAGGGGGACCATAATAACCCAATCCGAGAAAACCTCCAAAAACCTGGAACCGGAAACAGTTTTATACTAAATGTTTTTCTCCTTAAGTGAATAAGCATAACGTGTAGTTATAATCGGTGTTTTCAACACCGGGAGTGTGTTCATCGATCTTCTTACCTGTTAGGTACTCGAAGAATACGCATGCAATTCTTCTCATAATCTTATGTAAATCTTTAACGGGAATATTAAGGATTTCCTCAAGCTCCTCCCAACTAATCCCCTCCATGGATTTACCTATCAATACATACTCCTCTACAGTGTTCAATTTGGGTTTTCTATCTATTGGTAGAGACCAGTAGATTCTAGCGATTCTACCCATTATATCTGATGCTGATTCGAAAGTCATTGGTCCACTACAATAGGTCCACAACCGATCTATTTGTACTGGTGTGAAAAGATCTCTTGGTAATTCTTTTAAAAGGGGTTCGCCGGTTTCAAGTAGTTGTTTAGCAACATCGACTTCTAAATCACGATAATTTATATGTAGTGATTCTAATAGTTTAATTCTGAACTCTATATTAGCTAAATTCACGTAACGCATACATTCCTCAGTAATGGGTTTTATAACCAGTAAAGTATACTCACCACTAACCTGATTCCTATCCGGACTAATATGGACGGGGATAAAACCATTTTTCAACCAGAACCTCAGAAGTTCAGCGTTTACGCCGAAACCAGCGGCGACCCAATCTAGTTTCTCATCAACAGCTTCTTCATATAGTTTGGAGAGAGCCCAGCTACCAATCCCCTTACCCTGTACTGATGGGTGTGTAGCGATCCTTACAATTCTCCATCCTTTAAGTTTAGCGAAACCAACGTATCTTAGGTGTTTGAGGAAACGATCAGGTATAATATTACCTGGGATTTTACCTCCACGTAACAATTCGTACACCATATCTTCACCTATTCCTCCTTCAAAAGCGATCTGTATTGCACAAACAACTCTACCACTAGATGTTTTAACGGCTCTAATAGAATGGTGGGGCGCGTCTGCCAACATACCGAGATCGTCTGGTTCATTCCTATAATGTGCTAAAACGTATATTCCGAAAAGCTGTCTCAACTCATCTTCATTTTCTTTTCTGAAAAGCTCCTCCGGCTTATACTTAACATATACTAAATTACCAGTTTCAATATCTTTCAAATCCTTATCATCAAGTTCTACTGGTTCAGCATCCAATAATAGTGTTTTAAATTGCCACTCCTCAATCGGGTCGTTATAAGAGTACCTGATAGGTTCACTCATTTCGTATTCATAAACCACCGTTTTCTCATCACTCTTGATTTTCTGGAGAAACCTAACTGAAAAACCTCTACCAGCACCTTCATATCCATGAATTGTTGTTGAGAAAACTAATCTATTGTGGGATTTCCAGATCTTGTGTAACATAGGTACATGAATACCTGAGGCTTCATCTACAACGATGATATCCCCTTTCAATCTAGGAATATCTATAGGTTTCCAGTACTCTACGCTAAACTTCTCTCCTCGGAGTTCAACGATACTGCCCTCCTTCTTAATAATTTCATATTTATAGCCCAGATCATCTAGAACCTTCATAACTAACGTCATGAAGGATTGAACATTACTGGGTTCGGGAGCTGTAACTAATACTCTAGGTCTAGGTTTAACTTTCTTTAGTAAATGTATTAAACCGGATACACCAATACCTATTGCACACGATTTACCTCTACCCCTATCTGCTGTAATAACAATAACTTTCTTCATACCTTTACGGGGTTTTTCAAACAGTGTTTCCATAAGTTTAACGACATTAACCTGATCCATTGTTAAGGAAAATTCATAAACTCTACGTGGAAAGAGCGTTTCACTAGGAATCACTATTTCCTTTTTCTCAATTAATGGTTTACGCTTCAATTCGTACTTCTTAAGAATACGTTCTTCATCAGCATCGTATATACCGATCCCTTCGTGTTCCATTAGTTTATTCTTGAACCAAGTTATGAAAACATGTCTAGGTTCAGGCATTTGTGGAACTAGTAATTCTGTTTTAAAAATAGTTAAGAAACGATCCCAATCCGTCCAAGGAGGAGTTAGTAAAGCGATTAATCCGCCTCCCTCAACAACCCCGATTAATCTACCTACATCATTTGGTTTCAAGTCTTTCGTTAAATCCATAACAAGTAATTGAAAAGTTGTGCCAAGATATTTCTCGCTCTTTTCGTAAACGCCGAACTCCATATCTATACGTCTACTCTCCACATATTTCTCGAAAACTTCTCTAAGTAGATTAGCTTCTCTAAATTCATCATGATAAATATAGAGTCCTCTAAGCTTAACCTTACTTCTCCTAAACCTAGCCGTTGAAAACCTATTGATAATATAGGATGCGAGTTTTCCAAGCTTCACAGGGTCTTTAGATGAAATAACTACGAGTGCCCTATATCTATAGTTAATGAGATCATCAATTTTTTTAATAACATGTTGTGTAAATACACGGAAACTTCTTGGAATATCTTTGTTTTTCGAAGATGACATATATGTTATACCTCATCACGATTTTAAATTCGAGCTTAATTTCTTCGTATTATCATTAATTACTCTAATTATACGGAATTAAAGAATCTATTTTGAATCTCCAGATCAATGGTTAGAACAACATATACTATTCGAAATTAAAAGGATAATACTCATTGAATTCGATATTCTGAAAAAGGATTTTTGAAGTACAATTCATACTATAGGTCTAAACTCTTCTCTTCTTCTAGGAACTGTTTTCTTCAATTCATTAGATAGTTTCTCATAATACTCAATTAACTCGCGCGTTAAACTTGGCGGTACGTTCTTTAAAGCTTCTAAGAAATGCCTCATTGTTACTGGTCTTGGCTTAAATTCTTCTCTCAAAACCATTAATGCCGCTTCACGACATACAGCAGCTATGTCTGCTCCCGTATACAGCTCCGTTCTTCTAGCTAATTCGTCGAAATCGACATCGTCGCTCAAAGGCATTCTTCTAGTATGTATTTTGAATATTTCCTTTCTAGCTTTCAGATCAGGTGGAGGTATGTAAATTAAGCGGTCGAATCTACCGGGTCTTAGTAAAGCAGGATCTAGTAGTTCCGGCCTATTAGTCGCTCCAATAACGATTACTCTCTTCAAAGGCTCTAAACCATCCAGTTCAGTTAATAACTGATTAACGATTCTATCGGTAACACCCGAATCGAAACGCCCTCCCCTAGCTGGAGCTATACTATCGATCTCGTCGAAAAATACAATTACTGGAGCTACTTGTCTAGCTCTATGGAAAATCTGTCTAATAGCTTTCTCGGATTCACCAACCCATTTACTCAGTATCTCGGGGCCGCGTATAGCTATGAAATTAGCTCCGCTCTCATTGGCTAAAGCTTTAGCTAATAGAGTCTTACCGGTACCTGGAGGTCCATAGAATAGGAATCCTTTAGGGGGTTCAATACCCATTTTCTCATAAACATCAGGGTACTTCATAGGCCACTCTATAGATTCTCTTAAAAGCTGTTTAACATCTTCTAAACCACCAATATCGCTCCACCTGACTTCAGGAACTTCTACGTAGATCTCTCTAATTAGAGATGGTTGGATAGATTTCATAGCCTCTAAGAAATCATTCATAGTTATTACTAAGTTTCTCAATTCACTAGACGGTATTGGTTTAGATAAATCGATCTTCTTCTCATTAATGAATCTTCTAAGTGCATGCATAGCTGCTTCTTTAACTAAAGCAGCTAGGTCGGCTCCAGTATAGCCATGTGTAATATCGGCTAATTTATCGAGATCGACATCACTACTCAACGGTGTGTTTCTCGTATGTACAGCTAGGATTTCACGTCTAGCTTTCCTGTCCGGTGGAGGTATATATATTTCTCGATCGAATCTACCGGGTCTTCTGAGAGCGGGATCTAAAGCATCCGGCCTATTAGTCGCTCCAATAACGATTACTCTACCTCTACTGCTTAAACCATCCATTAAAGTTAATAATTGCGATACAACTCTCTTCTCAACTTCACCAACAACTTCCTCTCTCTTGGGCGCTATACTATCGATCTCGTCGATAAATATTACTGCTGGAGCGTTCTTCTCAGCTTCTTTAAAAATCTCACGTAATCTAGCTTCGGATTCACCATAAAACTTACTCATAATTTCGGGTCCATTAATTGTTAAGAAAGTTGCACCGATCTCGTTAGCTAAAGCTCTAGCTAATAGTGTTTTACCACATCCTGGAGGGCCATATAATAGAACACCTTTAGGAGGCTCGATGCCGAGGTGACTGAATATTTCTGGATGTTTAATAGGTAATTCTATCATTTCCCTAAGTTTCATTTTAACTTCTTCAAGATCACCTATGTCTTCCCAAGTAACTCTACCAATTTCTCTAAGTCTAGCTATTCTCTCGATCATCTTATGATCTGCTGGTATTAACTCAATTATGGTGTTTTCATCAACATATACTCTACCGGATGGTTCCGTATTATACACTAGTAATTCAATTATATTACCTATACCTATGTTCACAGCAACTGTTTCTCCACGACTAAGTGGTTTATGTAGAAGTTCTTGTTTAACGTATTCTGGATCTAAGTAACCGTGTGTAAGAGGATTGAATTGAAATCCCAGCATAGTTTCCATAGGAGGTACTGCTAACGTAATTTTCTTAGCTGGTTCAACTTCAGCTCTAGATACTTCTACGAAATCACCAACACTAACTCCTAGAATCTTCCTCGTAATACCATCTAGTCTAATAATGCCTTTACCAGCATCTTCAGGATAACCTCTTAGGACTTGAAGTATAATACTATTCTTCTGGCTAGATACTTCTACGTAATCACCACTAGTAACATTTAATTGCTCCATAGCTTCAGGACTTATTCTAGCAATTTTTCTATTAACATCCCTACCTTTAGCAACATCAACTCTTAAAGATACGGTATTGCTTTTCTTATTCAAAAATAAACACCTATGTATGTTGTATACTTGATTCGAGATACGTGTTATTTCTGGATTACTATTCTTATTTGAAAAATTAGTTATTAATATGTTTGTTCTAACATGATGCATTATAGGTATTCGACATTGGGTGTATGGTTATGTGTAGATTACTAGTTCTCCTATCCAAACCACGCAATGAAAACCAGTTTCTTGAGAAAATTATTGATTATTTCGTTAAAGCTAGTGTAAATGATGTTTACATAAAAGGTAGAGGTCATAGAGATGGATGGGGGTTTGTTTGTTTAGCATACTCTGAATCCACGGGTAAACCAGTAGTATTAAGTTTCAAAACACTGAGTCCTATAGATTCTATTTACTCTAAGAGTATTCTAAATAGATTCGTCGAGAAAGTAAGTGTTTATGATGAAGTATACTTGATGATTCATTCCAGATTAGGGGGGTTAACGGAGCCTTATGGAGAAGAACATGTTCATCCATATTTCTTCAAAGGTAAGAACCATTTGTTATGGTTTATTCATAATGGTGGTGTAGATAAATTCAGATTAAGCGAATTCGTTGGTGAGAACCCATTACTACATACTGATTCCTGGTTTACAGCTGCATATATTAGTTTTAAAATGAACGATTGCAGTAGTAGTGTAGATGAATGCGTAGTGTCGATTTATAGTGATCTAGCTGAGTACATATCTAAAAACAGTTCTCTCAATACTGGACTACTTATTCTACAGAATGGGGAGCATCATCTATATGTATCATATATACCTAGAGCTGAGGCTGCGAATAACGTGTATTACGCGCTGTATCAATATGTTGGTGAAACAAATATAGCTGTATTTTCGTCAACGATCCATTACTACATGGTTCAAGAGGATAAGAGATACGTCGATAATGTGAAGCAATTGAAACCTGGAGTGTATAAATTGAGTTTCAAAAATAAGATTACAAAACTATCATAGAACAAAATAGTGTGTGTATAGTATTTTAGAGCACTAGTGAAACTAGTGTTTAGTTCTCTTCAATAATTCTACATAATCCTGTGGCGATAGAAGTTGATGATATTCAGAAAGATTGTTTGGTTTAACGATCATTATCCAACCTTCACCATACGGATCCGTATTTAGAAGTTCTGGTTTCTCATTTAGAGCATTGTTGATTTCAGTAACCGTTCCGGATACTGGAGCGTAGTATGGGCTACTTGCTTTAACTGAATCTATAGCTCCAACCTCTTCTCCTTTATTCAAAACTCTCCCTATACTTGGAAGTTCTATACCAATAATATCCTTCAATTCTTTCTGTGCATAATCGGTTATACCAACTCTAATGTAACTGTTTTCGAGTTTAGCCCATTCATGTGTATCCGTATATCTACGATCTTCTTTAACAATATACTTTACTTTACCTATTTCAACAACTATATCGTTCATAAATTATCACCAATTGGTTTCAGCATGAAGCATTAATTTTAATAATTTAATCTCCTCGTCTCTAGTTATTCTAAAACAATATTTTACTTCAAGGAAGTTTTTCCTAAAATCAATAACTTTTTCTCTAACTTCTCTAGGGTCTCTCTTATCCACTATAATCATCTTCATTAATTCAGCAATTGTATCTATATCGTTCTCAACCATACCCCATCTCGTAACTTCTTGAACACCGATCCTTATGCCGCTGGGGTTCTTAATATCCTCGGGTTTATCCCATGGTAATAGATTCTTATTCACAATAATATTAGCTTCTTCAAGTGCTTCGGCGAGTTTAGCTCCACCACCATATTGTTTAACATCGATTATAACCTGATGACTCTCGGTAAAACCTCTATTTTCACCAATTACCTTAACTCCATACTCGAATAGTTTTTGAGCAAGTCTTTTAGCATTCCTAACAATTTGTTTAGCATATGCTTCGCCAAAAACCTTCATTTCAACCCCCGTTATAGCTGTAGCTGCAATTCTATGTAGATGGTGATTTGAAACGAACATGGGGAAAACTACTTTACCAACAGCTTTATAATCATCTTCGGTAACAGTAGCTATTAAACCACCCTGGGGTCCTGGAAAAGTCTTGTGTGTTGATGATGTTAATATGTCTGCTCCATTCTTCAATGGGTTTTCCCATACCTTACCAATAATTAATCCTAGAACGTGAGCTGCATCATACATTAATTTAGCATTAACTGCTTTAGTCGATTCAGATATCTCTTTAGTTGGATGTGGAAAAATGTATAGACTTCCGCCCAGAATCACGAGTTTAGGCTTAACCTCCTCAATTAGTTTCTTAGCTTTATCTATATCTAGATTCCACGTTTCAAGGTCGAAGGGCATATCGATTTGTTCAATACCTAGAGCACCTAGTGTTCCGTATCTAGTGTGGGACACGTGTGCACCGGTTTGAACTGGAACGACACATGCTTTATCACCAATATTAGCGAAGGCTCTATACACAGTCGCGTTAGCTATTGTTCCGCTTATAGCTCTTAATTCAATATAGTTCGTCTCCAGTAATTCACCAATAATTTTCTGAGCAGTTACTTCCAGTTGATCGAAGTATTTCAATCCTTGATAATAACGCTTAAATGGTTTCCCCTCAGCATATCTATGCATCGAGTCGTTAATGTATAGGAGCATAGCTAAAGGACTCATTACGTTCTCGCTAGCTATTAGATTCAAACACTCTCTTTTTCTCCAAACATGATGTTTAGTAACAAGGTCTAGAACAATACGTCCATCTTCAGGGAGCTTCGAGACATCTATCAAAATACTCACCAATGAAAATAAAGATATCTAAGATGTAATTATAAATCGCTAACAAATGAGGATTTTTGTAAAGGTCGGGTTATGAGTAGGGTCAGGCTAGGATTTATAGTAAACCCTATTGCAGGAATGGGCGGTGCAGTAGGGTTAAAGGGGACTGATGGTGAAGCCTATAATGAAGCTTTAAAGAGAGGGGCCGAACCGGTTGCTCCACGTAGAGCTCTAGAGTTTCTAAATAGCATATCTGCAGTTGATTTCGCAATTATCGTTGCCGATGGATGCATGGGTTTAAACGTTGTTGTTGAATCTAGACATAGAGATAGAGTTGTTGAAACAATAGGTCCCGTACCCGATAGGACTTCTAGAAACGATACTATCAGGATTGCTAGAGAAATGGTTGGGAAAATCGATCTCCTTGTTTTTGTTGGTGGTGATGGGACGGCTCGAGATATCTATGAAGCTGTCGATACGAAAATCCCGGTTCTCGGGGTTCCAAGTGGTGTTAAAATGTTTAGTGCTGTTTTTGCAACAACACCTAGGAGTGCAGCTAGGGTTTTCGAGGAATTCATTAGAGGAGGTTGTGTTATTGTTGAGAGAGAGGTTTTAGATATAGATGAGGATGCTTATAGGAGAGGTGTTTTAAACGTTAAACTATATGGTTTTCTCAAAATACCGGTATTTGGTGAAATGGTTCAATCTAGTAAAACAGTGTTTTCATCTTATAACGAAGAGGAGAATAAGATTGGTATAGCTAAATTCGTTATTGAGAATTTAAGTAGAGATACTCTATTGATCCTCGGACCCGGCTCTACTGTTAAGAAAATAGCTGAGTTACTGTCTCAACCATATACATTAATGGGTTTTGACGCCTACTATGATGGTAAAGCCGTTGGCCTAGACCTTTCTGAAAAAGAACTATTTGATCTGATTAATCGTTATAATCGTAAAGTATTGATTGTATTATCCCCTATTGGAGGACAGGGCTTTATATTGGGTAGAGGTAATCAACAATTATCTCCGAGAATAATCCGTATTGTTGGTTTAAACAATATACTTATCGTAGCTACAAGGTCTAAAATAAGGGATTTGAAAACATTAAGGGTTGATACGGGGGACTCGGATCTAGATAGAGAAATTTGCAGATACGTTAAGGTTCTCGTTGATTACAACGAATTCATTACTAGAAAAATAGTTTGTGATTAACTCCTGTGTTTCTCTATGAATGGGAAATCAACGATCTTGGCTTCAACCCTCCTACCTCTAATTTCAACTTCAACTTCTTCACCAAATAGAGCGTTCCGACTCTTAACATATGCTTGTGCAATACCTCTTTCCAAAACGGGGGAGTAGGCACCGCTAGTTACCCAACCGATTTCAACATCATCCACATATACATATGAGCTGCTTCGTGGAATAACATGACCAGCTTTCTTGGAAAGTTTTAAACCAACTCTGATGTAATCAACGCCACTTCTCCTACATTCCCTTAGAGTTTCTTCGCCCAGAAAACCTTTCTTACTCCAATCAATAGCTTTAAATCCGTATCGCAGAGCAATAGCACATGGATATTTACTCGGATCCTCACCATATTCAGCGCCATGCAATACATAACCCATTTCCATTCTAAGCATATCTCTAGCTATTAAACCAGCTGGTTTAACACCATTTCTAACTAGTTTTTCGACTAAATCAGCGGCTTCGCTATGTTCTAACCATAATTCAAACCCGTCTTCACCAGTCCATCCACTTCTACTTATTAGGAAAACATTTGTGTCGCCAATTACTTGATTCAATCTAAATTCTAGAGGTTTGAGTGAAGCGGCTTCTGGGAAACCCAGTTTTTCCATGATATTTAGAGATCCAGGTCCTTGAATAGCTATCATTGTATACTTATCTGTATAATCTTCAATTTCAACCCTATAGTTCATAGATAGAGAAGCATTTCTCAAGAAATCAATTATTTTAAATCTAGCGGGTGCGTTAACAACAATTAACCATTCATCATCTCTAACTCTATATAGCATTTCATCATCTCTAACTCTAGCTTTTTCAGTCAATATGAGTGTGGGTCCGCTCATGAAACCTTCTTTAGTATCACTAATTCTCTTCGTATACAGGTTCTCTAGGAATTCGATCGCATTACCTCCCTTTACAACAAGTCTCCCCATATGACTGACGTCGAAGAAACCAACGTTATTTCTAACATTTAATGCTTCTTCAATAGAATTCGTATATTTCATCGGTACCAGATATCCGCTGAATTCTCCAATATCCGCATTAAGTTTTTCAACATAGAGATCGAGTAGAGGAATTTTGAAACTATTCAAACCCGTTTAACCAGTAATTGTTCTGTAAAACTAATTATCATTATTGTAATATTTTAATAATCATTCGATTAAACGAATTATGGAAGTTCAACTATGCCTCACCCATGGATACCCAATTCGTCTGAATCGGTTAGGAGGAAGATGTTGGAGAAAATCGGTGTTAATGATGTATCAGAGTTATTTAGAGATATTCCAATTGAAGTCAGGATCGATGGGAGAGATTGGGATAATCTAGATATTGGTTTACGTAAACCTATTTCGGAAATAGTAGCGTGGAGGATTATTAATGAGAAACTATCTAGGAATAGGGTTTACCAACCTCTAATATTCCTGGGGGGTGGAGTTTATCCTCACGCTACACCATCTGTAGTTAAATATATTGTTACGAGAGGAGAGTTCTTAACAGCTTACACCCCATATCAAGCCGAGATATCACAGGGTTTAATGCAGGCGTTATTCGAGTACCAGTCATTAATTGCTGAATTACTGGATATGGATGTTGTTAATGCATCTATGTACGATTGGGGTTCTGCATTAGCCGAAGCTTTTCTCATGAGTCTTAGAGTTAAGAAGGGTAGAAGAAAAATCGTATTGCCGAAAACTATTAATCCGTTCCATAGGGAAGTCGTTGAAACATATGTTAAACCCCACAGTATTGAAATAACTACTGTTAATTACGATCCGGAGACCGGTCTTATCGATATTGAAGACCTCAAGAAGAAAGTTGATAGAGAAACAGCGGCAGTCTATGTTCAAAACCCTAATTTCTTCGGTTTAATTGAAGAGAATGCTAAGGAGATTGGTGATATTGCACACGATAGCGGTGCTCTATTCATAGTAGGTTCTGATCTATCTTCTCTCGGTTTACTAGCACCGCCTGGAGAGCTCGGCGCTGACATAGCTGTAGGTGAAGGACAGCATCTCGGTTTGGATTTATCCTATGGAGGACCCTATCTAGGTGTTTTTGCTACAAAATTCGATATGGAACTAGTTAGGCAAATGCCTGGTAGATTAATTGGTTTAACAACCGATAATGAGGGTAATCGCGCTTTCGCTATGATACTTCAAGCTAGAGAACAACACATTAAGAGAGAGAAGGCGACCTCAAATATATGTACTAACGAAGCGCTTTCAGCAATAGCTGTTGCTATATACCTATCTCTATTAGGAAAGAGAGGCATTATTGAACTTAGTAGGAACATTTACTATAGGTCTCATTACGCTTACAAATTGTTTAAAGAGAATGGTTTTAACGTAGATTTATTTAAATCGGATTTCTTCAAGGAATTTCCAGTAAATTTCGATAATGTGGGAATTAAGTATATTGATATACATGAGAAGCTTCTCGAAATGGGTATTCATGGAGGACTCTACATTAAACCCTGGTTCGTAGAACTTGGTGAAACAGCTCTCTTCGCTTTTACAGAAATACATAGTGCTGACGATATCGAGAAACTAGTGTTTTCTATTAAAGAAATCGTTGAGAAAAGGGTGTAAAGAGTTGTTTAGACAAGCTAAATGGGATGAACCATTAGTTTTCGAAATGGGTTGTGAGGGTAGAGTAGGTTATCTCTTGCCGGAAATTGAAGATAGGATTTTAGAAAAAGTTGGTGATATTAAGTTACCCGAGAAGATCATTAGGAAAAAGGAGCCTAATTTACCGTCATTGAGTGAGGTTGAAGTTATACGTCACTACACTAGATTAACTCAAATGAGTTATGGAGTTGATTGTGGACCCGTTCCTCTAGGTTCCTGTACAATGAAGTATAATCCGAGATTTATTCTAGACGTTGTTCAGGACCGTAGAATTACTAGTCTACACCCTCTACAGGATGAATCAACTGTTCAGGGTCTTTTAGAGATAATGTATATGCTTCAGAAATGGTTAGCATACGTTACTGGAATGGATTACTGTAGTCTACATCCCGCTGCAGGAGCTCACGGCGAGTTAGCGGGTGTTTTAATCATGAGGAAGTACCACGAGTTGAAGAATCAGCTTGATGTTAAGAAGGAGATTATACTTCCCGATTCCGCTCATGGAACGAACCCAGCTAGTGCGGCTATGGCTGGTTTTAGAGTAGTGGAGGTTCCTTCGGGAGAGGATGGTTGTGTTGATCTAGATGCTTTGAAAAGCGTAGTTAGTGAATCCACAGCTGGTTTCATGATTACTAATCCGAATACGCTAGGTATATTTGAGAAGAATATTAGAGAGATCGCTAATATACTTCACAGTGTTGACGCTCTACTATACTACGATGGAGCTAATCTAAACGGTATAATGGGTTATTCAAGGCCTGGCGATATGGGTTTCGATATTGCTCACATAAATATTCATAAAACATTTGGTTCTCCTCATGGTGGCGGGGGTCCTGGAGCTGGACCAGTATGTGTTAAGGATAGAATTATTGATCGTGAGAAAGGTATTAGTTTAAAAGATCTATTGCCTGGATTAATAGTAGAGTATGAGAACGGCAAGTATAGGTTGGTTAAACCAAAACATAGTATTGGTATGTTGAGGTCTTTCTTTGCGAATACTATTCCACTAGTATGGGGATTTACATACATGTTAATGCTTGGTTCAATCGGTTTGAGAGAAGTTGCTGAACACGCTGTTCTCAATACGAATTACTTCTTAGAATCAATTAGAAGTGTTAGGGGATATACTCTTGAGTATGGTGAGAATTTACCTAGAAAGCACGAGGTAACGATTAGTGCTAGAGTATTAAATGATGAAACAGGAGTTACAGCTGAGGATTTGGCGAAGGGGCTTCTAGATAGGGGTCTTCACGCTCCAACAATATATTTCCCATTAATAGTTAAGGAGAGCCTCATGATCGAATTCACGGAGAGCGAGACTATCGAGAATATCGATAAATACATTGATGCGCTCAGAGAAATGAGTGAAGTAGCATATAGGAATCCTATGGAGCTGAAGAAGTATCCTCAAAATACTAGTGTTAAGAGAGTTGATAACGTTAAAGCTAATCACCCGAAAACTCTAGCTCCAACTTGGAGAATATATGTTAAGAGGAAGGAGGGTGTTAACGTGTGAATTACGATGCTGTAGTTATAGGTTCAGGTGTAGGTGGATACTCTACAGCTATATCCTTATCGAATAGAGAACGTAGTGTTGCTATTATTGAAGAACATTTAGTTGGAGGAGAATGTGTAAACTACGGTTGTGTTCCAACAAAAGCATTTTATCATTTCTCGGAAGCATTGAGGATTCTCAAGAAGATTAATAGCGAAGCTTATTGGAATTGGAAAGACCTGGTTAAATGGGTTAACGAATTAGTTAGTGATACTAGATCTAATTTAATTCATTTATTGGAGAAGAAGGGTGTTGAAATCATACATGGTAGAGCTTTATTAAAGGATCATAAGCACGTTAGAATAGGGGATTTCGAGGTTTCAACAAATGCAGTTGTTTTAGCTACAGGTACCGACCCTAAGAGTTTGAAAAACCTGGTTTTCGATAATAAACACGTTCTCAGTAATAGAGATGTTTTGAAATTAGAGGAGAAGCCTTCTTCAATACTTATCGTTGGCGGAGGCGTTATCGGTATTGAATTTGCTAATATTTTTTCTAATCTAGGTATTAATATCAAGATTGTTGAAGCATTAGACCATATTCTCCCATTCATAGATCAAGATGTTGCATTATCGATTAAGAAATACATGGTTGAGAAAGGAGTAGAGATTTATGAGAAAACATATGTGGAGAACGTATCTAAAATTGGAGATGAATTGTCCGTTAAGCTATCCAATGGAGAGTCTCTCAAAGTTGATCATGTGTTCGTAGCTGTTGGTAGAGAACCTAAAACTAGAGGTATTGGTTTAGAAAATACTGGTGTTGAACTAGATAATGCGGGTTTCATCAAAGTCGGTGATGGTTATGAAACAAGTGCTAAGGATATATATGCTGTGGGGGATGTAACCGGTCCTCCACTACTAGCTCATAAGGCCATTATTGAAGGAATTCTAGCTTCTAAATCAATAGTTGGAATTAAAGTTGGGAAACTGGATTCCCACCTTATTCCTCAAACCATATTCTCTGGTTTAGAAGTAGCTTTCGTAGGTTATACTGAGAAGGAGCTTATTGAGAAGAAGATTGGGTTTAAGAAGTATAAGTTACCAATATACTATTTATCTGCTGTTAGAATCAAAGATAGTAAGTACTCGTTTGTAAAAATCCTTGTTAATGAACATGATCCTAATATGATCCATGGGGTTCAAATAGTATCTCCAAACGCTTCTGAAGTAATATCTAGTTTCATACCAATATTGATGGGTAGAATAGCATTATCTGAAGCAGCTACTACCCCCTACCCCCACTTAACTGTATCTGAAACCGTTAGGGAAATAGCTGAATTCGTATTGGGCGAATCAATACATGTTGTTATTAAAAAATAAATTTGATATTGGTGCTTAGTTCAAACTAATAACTACTGTTTCATCATCTAGTAGTGGTTTTTCGAATCTGAAAGATACTATTCCCTTATAAGAGTCTAGATTTAGGACGAATCTCCCTTCAGTTACATCTACTTTATCGCTACCCATACTAGTTGGTGGTAGTGTTAGGAAATACTCGTTTATATATAACGTATTGTTTTTCTTAGCGTTTACTATTATCTGAGCTTCACTATAACCATTCAGAGGAATCCCTCCAAAAACTCTATCTCGTATATACCAGCCGGGGATTACTGCTGTGAACAACTCGTTTTCCCCATATAGAATGCTTTGATCCATTATCACGAAACTCCTAACACCCTGATCCATTGGGGTTGCATCAAACCTACCAGTATTAGCCATGGTATTCGTTGCAACAATTATTTTATCACATATGGTCTCTACACTGGTAACTCTAGCTCCGAGAGTTGCAATAATCTTAACAACTGGTGGCTTAAGGTAGATTAACGTTGTTGGTGCAAAAATTGTATTTAAGTATTTCTTAGCTCTACGACTCTCCTCGTTGAAAACCTTAACAGTACCGTGTGTAAATGAATTGAATGCTGTTAAAACACCTCCACCAATGACCTTAGCATTAACTCTTAATGAACAATATTGTGAATCGGGTATATCCATTAATCTAACGAAATATATTGTTCCTTCTTCCGGTTCTAGGATGAAAACTCCTCCTCTAGCGAATGCAAATAGTCTTCCATATATTGAAGCAGTAGGTCCAGTATATGGTTTATCTATACTTCCATTATCGATAGATCTAACTTTATTGGCAATACCAATACTATGAACTCTATTATCGACTAGATCGATACATTCGAAACCATCAATGCCGTAGGGGTAGCGATGGGTTGCGAAACAAGCATAGTCTAGAACGATAGAACCTTTGAGAACGGGTTTATCGCTAATCTTCTTAATCCATTTCCCCTCGGGATCTAGAGTATAAATACCTAAATTCTCGTATCCATCTCCACGAGCTATTAAGAGTTCGTTTCTTACAGGATTATATATTATCTCAGAAACTTCACCAACCCATTTCTCGGGATCACGCATGCTTTCTTTCCAAACTAGTTTAACTCTATTTTCATCTATACTATAGTAGTGGACATGACTATACTTGTTTCTAAAATCAATTGTAGCCCTACCATGTTCTTTTCCACGGTAATGAGCAGGCGCGTGAACCCATCCTCCAAAATAGATCTTATCATCTACAGCGTCTACAGCGTTATAAGTATCTCCACCAGATACGGGGGGTTCGCCGACCTGTTCGAAACAATACTTTAGTCTAACGCCATTCTTATCTATAAAGAAGGATTCTGCTTCGAAAGCTAACGTGTAGTAGAGGACACCCCTGTAATATTTTAAACCAAAAATTCCTCCACTACCCCATTCCGGTCCATATCTCGGTGGATGTTCTTGTAGATAATATAGGATTTCGTTTGCACACATAAGTATCTACTCGATAAGTTTTTTGTTTTAGAGTAAATACTTTTTAAATTAACGATAATATAGTGGAATCAATAGTTTAGTTTAAAGGTGTTATCTTCATATGAGTAAAGTCTACGCAACTTTAGGGGATTTAAAACCGGGTAATTTCATAGTTATAGATAATGAGCCGTGCAGGATCGTTGAGATCACTAAAGCTAAAACGGGGAAACATGGTAGTGCTAAAGCTCATGTTGTTGCTGTTAGTTTAATTACTGGGTCGAAGAAAACAATAATTGCACCAACTGATCAGCAGGTTGAGGTACCTGTAATTGAGAAAAAAGTTGGTCAGATCATAAATATTAGGGAGGATACCGTTCAGATAATGGATATGGAGACTTACGAGGTATTCGAGGTAAAGAAGGACTTCGTTGATGAGAAAGTAAGGGATAAGATATCTACAGGATCCGAAGTTGAGTACTGGTTAGTTATGGGTCAAATATTTGTTATGAGAACTCGTTAAATATTGTCGGGTATGAAAAAGGGTTTTTCAGCTAGATTTATCAATGGTATTGATAAACCTGGTTTAAGAGTTTTTGAAAACTCGAATTTCTCTGAATCGCTTGATACTATAATGTAGTTTGCTTCTTCAATTCTAGGCTCTGGTTCGAGACTATAGTAGTAGAAAATCGGTATTCCATAGTATTTGTAGTAATCTCTAAAAACACCAAGTAGCCCTAAGTATAGCTTACCATTATGTTTAAATTTGATAACATACATTGGCATTTGAGGAGACGATAGTACAACCGATAGTCTCACGAGATCGTTTAAACTATTAAGTTTCAAAACCATTACTTTTTCAAAACCATCGTTTCCACTCAAAAACAACACCGGGTTATAAATAATTATATTTAACTCGTTAAAACCTAATTCGTGTTAGGGTAATTAAATTAACTAGTATACCGCTATGTCGTTTAGAAACCCCTTTCTTCACCACACAATAATTCTCTAATTTCTTTCGCATACTCTTCTTCATACTTCATAACTCTCTCATACTTCAATTCTTCCAGCACTTCTCTATAAATTTCATTCAGAACTTCCTGATGATCGGATTCACCCCTCTCAACACGTTCCATTTTATTTTCTAATTCCCTAGTTTTATCAACATCTATAACTCTTGGATAGAGTTTCTTCAATTCTCCGTAAATCACTAATCCTCTTAGTGTTGGAACGAGGGCTTTCTCAGCTCCTTTCCCAACAACTTTAACGTATCTTCTATCTATTAATGTTTGAACTATTTTTGCATAAGTACTCGGTCTACCGATTTTCTGTGTTTTCATCCAATTTATTACATCATGATACCTAGCTAGTGGTGGTTTAGTAACGTGTACGTTAACAACATCGTATTCCCCTTCACTAATAGAGTCTTTAATCTGAATATAGTCTCTATATACGAGTAAGAAACCGGGATCAACGATTTTCGTGTATCTAGAGAATTCGAATTCAATATCTTCTATTGTAGCAACATATTTTTCTACAACTACACGAGCAGGTTTCATTTGACTCGCTATAAATCTCTTAAATATTAATTCATAAACATCGAAATGCTGTTTACTCAACGGTTTAGGAACATATATTAACCCTTCTCTAACGAGTTCCCGTAATCTATCGGGATCCACGGGTCTAGTTATTCTAATACATTCATGAGCACCTCCTTCTCCATAGCTTCTAGGCTTAAATAACTCTTCATATTTCTCGCCGAAAGCCTGTTCTAAATAGATCCTAGCTATACCTATACCGTAATCACTAACTCTAGTACTATCTGTTCTATGATAAGTTATTAAACCGGCTTCGAATAGGTCTTGAGCAATCTCCATGGTTCTCATAACTGATAAATTAAGTTTTTGTGAAGCATCTTCGAGGAGGGTATCGGTAGTGTATGGTGGCGGAGGATTTATCTCTATTTCAAAAACTTCCTTCCTCCTAACATTAACTTTCCTATTCCTAACTTCACTCAAAGCATTAGAACCGAATTTATCCAGTAGTTTATTGAGTGGAATAACTATTCTCTCATTCTCATTCTCTACTCTAAACTCAACAATAGCTTTCCAATTATATTTATTACGCGATTCATTAAATTTATCGATTATGAAGCCTAGAACGGGTGTTTGGACTCTCCCAGCACTAAGATTTCTCATTGGTGCGCAACAGTCGGCGAGTTTTTTCTCCGTTTCCGGTTTCTTCAATTCCCAATTTATATATCTAGTTCCTTGTTGTCTAAGGCTCCTGATCATTTCCTTGAAAAGCTTAGTCATTACTGATTGGTGGAGTTTGTAGCAATACTTACTCCATAGAACCTCCTGTAGTATTCTTGATAAGGTGAAGCCTAACCATCGGTCTTCTACTCTTCTAACGATCTGTGCTTTAACGAGAGGTAATTTGAAATCTCTTGGATTATTCAGCGAATCCAGTATAGCTCTACGTGTTACTTCATGGAATTCTATTCTCTTAATTTCTTTAGCGTAGGGCTCTAATAGAACTTTAATATCCCAACCGATCTTCTCGCCTTCAGTATCCGGGTCCGTACCTATCAATACAAGATCAACTTCTTTAGCAAGATCTCTTAATGCATCAACAACATCTTTCCTCCTACTTATAAATGGCGAGTCGCATCTCGGGCATTTAGTAGTTTCTTGTTTAAATTGGTATCCACAATTATTGCATATCTTAATATCCGTATATATGGGTATGAAACTCCCAGCCTCAACTTTAACGCCTTGATCATCCCAACCAGCATCTACTGTTAAATCGTATATGTGACCCATAGTTGCTACTATAGATAGTGTGTACTTGCCTGTTGATGTATCGTAAACTAATAAACCATTTCTGAGAACTCTCACACTTGGTTTACCGAAGAAACTAGCTATAGTTTTTGCTTTATTTGGTGATTCAACGATTAGTAAAGCACTCGTTGTTAACTCTAATTTCTTTTCAACACTGATCTCTCCACTAATTATTTTCTTAACATGATCTCTTTCGCTAGAGATCTCTTTCATAATTTCTTGAATATTCTCTACATCGCTTTCCTTATCCAAATCTATTTCTTTAAAATCAACATCTTCATAGATATAACGTATTTTCCTCTTAAGACCATTCAATAACCTAATATCATCAACAATAACTATAGATAACCCCTTCGTAACCCCACCAGGATACAGTCTTGAACATCTACCACTGGCTTGAATATATGTCGCTACATCTGGGACTAATAAGTATTCCTTATCGCCCTCTCTAACAATACCGATTTCACCCGATGTGCTAAGTCTATTCCAAATATCACTCCTAGCTAGCAGTTCCCTAGCTGTTTTCAAAGCTTCTTCAAGTAGTTGAACCATATAATCTTCTTCAATAGCTTCAGAACTTAGTTTCTTCCTAAACTTCTCATCGATTAATCTAATAGCACCAACACTCATTCTTCTAAATCTCGATATTAATTTACCATATAGGGTCTCAACACTTCTCTTCTCATCACCTTCTAAAACATTAACTAGAATACTCATTACTCTAACTACATCTAGAGAACTCGGCGATTCTAGTTTAGCGCTGAACTTGTGGCGTGGAACACCTATGAAAACAGTATATTTCACTCTCTCTGGTAAATCCAGTCCACGAACCATTACACCATAATATGTAGCTACCCCAACCAGTATATCCAGTTCTCCTCTAGCAAATTGCTCAACTATTTTAAGCGATTTACCCGAATAGAACGATTCCGCCTTAACTCCTGATTGTTTCAGAAGATCTTTGATTTTATCAGCGTAATCGATACCCATATCTACTGGTACATAAATTAAACCACCGCCTCCCAGTAGCTTAATTAGCTCGATTAACGTATTCTCTAAACTCTTCTTCGGTTGAATATAGCAATCTATAATGTTTCTTATAGCTTCAGATTTAGTACCTACTTCGAATCCAAGTAGTAATTTGAATAGTTTTGGATAAATACCTCTGGGTCTACCGGTAGCGCTCGATACTAAAACCGTTGTTTTAATTTTCTCTTTCATCTTACTTATAGCTTCTTCATATTCTTTAATTTCAGGGGTTTTCTCAAATCTCGATTTCCTGAATTCAACGATGTATTTAACGGCCTCATTAATTTCTTCTTCTGTTAAACCGAGTATTTGGAATAGAGTTGTTATTGCTTTACTACTTTTAAGAATAGCGTCTACATCGTCTAGAACGATTAATTCATATGTTTTACCAATTAATTTATCTTTATGTTTATGCATGAATTTACTCGTTGTTAACAATATGTTGAATCTACCTTCTTCAACGCTTTTCATTAATTCGACTCTTCTATTCTTAGCATTCATCAATAATGTTGGTATTATTACGATACAATCCGTATTACTCGATTCTTCACATATCTTTAAATCAGCGTTTTCAGCGAAAATCCTTATTTTAGAATAAGCTTGTTGAAGCAATATACGAGTTGGAAAAACAATTATTACTCGGATAGATGGGTTTTTAGAAACTATGTATAGGGAATATATTAATGCGAAAACAGTTTTCCCCGTTCCAGTCGGTGCAACTATACTGAAAGACTTCTTTCTGAACAATCTCTTAGCCCATGTGAGTTGACTACTCCATGGTTTGAAACCACGAGTTGCTTTTTCGAAGAACTTCTCGAAATTTTCCACTTCAACGATCTCGTTATAAATATCTTCAATACCCTTCTTATCTACAACAGCTTCTCGATATATTTTAACGATCTCGTTATAGTTCCCAATATTCTCCTTAACTTTTCTCAATAGTTCGGAGAAGGTTTGTTGAGGTAGACAGTTAGAACATGGTGCTTTATAGATCAATCTATAATCATCTATTTCCCCACCACAATTTACACAACCGTACCTATAGATCCCTAGTTCTCTCGTTTCCACCATAATTAAACTTTACCAATAATTTTTCTAACGATAATTACCTTCAATGTTTTAAAAGAGGTTTAACACCTATATTAAAACAATATTTACGCGTTTTTATGTAAAACAGAGTGTGATGTATTAATGTATTCTTACATCATATCTTAACCGTTTTATCGGGATATACTACAATACCTTTATCCGTTATTTCGAATGAATGTCTTTTCATCGAGTGACTTGTACCTCTCATTTTCCAAATAATAATGCTTCTAACTAGTTCGCCGTTAATTTCATCTAGATCAAGTCTTACAATACCGTCTGCAGCGTGTTCAACACCTGGTCCACCAAATCCTCTCTCTTCAACAGATACTTGCGAAACAAGAATTGATGTGGTTCCCAACCCTGCTAATACACGTTTTAATTGCATAACTGTACTTCTAGCTACAGACGGTTTATTTAAATATAGTGTTGATATTGAGTCAATAACTACTCTAGTAGCACCCACTTCTCTAATAGCTTGTTTTAGAACATCGAGTAATTCATTTATATCGTCGATATTTTTAACAACATATTTCTCCCTCTTAGCTGCTTCACCAACACCACCCGTAAATGCATCAATAATAGCGAAAACACCCTGCTGTTCATACTGTTTAACATCCCATCCAAACTGCTTCATATTAATCCTTATCTGAACAGGATGTTCTTCTAAAGCAACGTATATACCGGGTTCACCCATTTGAAGACCGCTCCAAACATACTGCATACCAAAAATAGATTTACCAGTACCCGGACCACCACTTAGTAGAACAGCATTTCTCTTCGGAATACCACCATTCACAATATCGTCGAAACCTGGGATACCACTCTTAACTCTCTCAACCATACACAAACCCCCGGTCTCCAATGGAGATTATCAAATCTAAATTAAAAAACCTTTATAAATCTAAAAAGAAGAGAAACTAAAACCCTATAATAACAGTTCAATGGGCCCGGGGGGATTCGAACCCCCGACCTCCGCCGTGTGAGGGCGGCGTCCTACCAGGCTAGACGACGGGCCCTTAATGTTTCTAAAATTTATTGATGAATTTAGAAATTCTAGATTAAATGTTTTGATTCTAAGAAGCAACTACTACTTAATAAATGCTTTGAATAACTATTTACGATAGGTCAAGATCAGAGTCTAGATTCAACTTATGATTAATTAAATAGGGCTATGAAGTTAAACTAGATCTAGATTTAGATTTTTATTAATTTAGAAACGGAGAGTTTGCAGATTATTATGCGGGGGGTGGGATTCGAACCCACGCAGGCCTACGCCACCGGGTTCTGAGCCCGGCCCCTTTGACCAATCTCGGGCACCCCCGCATCTCCTCTACTACTCGGTTTATATATGTATCTAGATATCTCATTTTTAATTCTCATCGCTACACTATATGCGTCTTCACATAACTTACTACTTATTACCCCCTCTCTACAGTACTTCTCGAATTCATTCATATCTCGTAATTCAACCTCCCCGTTATTCCTAACAATAATGTCGATTATTAGATCATGGTACTTAATGGCTCCAATTGATATCTCCACGGGTGTATTGATATTTATGTAACTACCTAACCACGATTCGTTACGGAAATAATTATGTGATAGAAACCATTCGTTACTCTTTAAGTAGACGTAATCGATATCTCCAGCTTTCTTCTCAATACCCAAACCATCGTATACGCCATCGCTCATCATAATTCTCTTAATAACTACTTCAAAACCATCCTGGTTTCTAGTTAAGTAATGTATTTCTCCAGGCGTTAATCTACATACTTCACCACTTGGTTTAACATGTATTAAATCAATAACACCAGTAGATTGTGTTTTATCGATAATAGTTTTTACAATATTTTCTTCAGCATCTCTAATAGTACAAGAGCCTTTTCTAACCATATCTTCACATTGATCTACAAGTTCCGATAATGTACGAGAAGATAATTTATAGCTATGGTGGTTCCTAACAGTCGGAGTTACTAAACTCCTATAGTAATCTAGTTTCTCCTTAGCAATACTGGTTAAACTAATTAAACCTATGAATTCCCCATCATATATTGTCTTGAATGATTCAGATAAGTCTCTGGATTTATGATATATTTCTTTAAGTTTCGACGATAATTCATCGATTTCTTTCTCAATCGCTTCACGTGGAGCGAATTGACTACTACTTCTAAAATGTATCCCCACTCCTAATGAGAAACCTTTAGCTAAACCTATTGATGCAAGCTCTCCTCTTTTCAATGGATTTCTAATGTTTTCCGAAATAGTTAGTTTCTTTGAACCGTAAGTTATAGTAACGTATTCACCAACTAATTTCAAATCATATGATAGAATAGCTGTTTCGCCTGGTTTAACCGGTGCTTTAATTACACTAACTACTACGTTATCACCAACATTATTCCTACATTCTCTTAAAACACCCTTAATACCTCCTAAATCTACAATACATTCATAGCCTTCTTTCTCAACAACTATTCCTCTGATAATCGAGTATAAACCTATAGGTGCTTTCCATTGGAAAACGTATTCCAGCTCTGATGATATGTATTCGTAAATTTCCTTAGCTTCTCTATAGAAACCAATAACTAGTATTGAATCCGCTTCACCACTATCTTTAACTGTAACATCAGCAGGAGAATTATCGTTTTCTAAACCAAATCTTTCACGAATAATATCACTAGCTTGTACAATTCTATATCCTTTATCGATAAGGATCTTAGCTATAGCTGTCGAAACAATACCTCTAACTCTAACTCTAATCAAAAAACCACCAATTTAGTCACGAATAGTTTCTAGAATAGCAATGATTTGCCAAACTCTCGTTCTAGCACTAATAGGCATATTCGGATCTTGAGTTACGGTATCTAAAATACTTATAGCATTAGCAGCTTTAACTCCTGGAGATAACTTCTCATCTTTAAGATGATTAAGCGCTTCGGTAGCAGCTCTCCTAATGTTTCTCGGAATTGATGTATCGTTAATAATTGATAAAAGCATAATTGTGGCATTCCTGATTTTAACTTCATTATCATAACCTGTCAATATCCCCCACCTCCTACGTGTTATACCTAACTCTAACATTTACTAAATTAAAACTTGTTTTAAACCATTAAACTATTTTCAACATTTACAGAACCACGATTTATCCATAAAGATGTGATTGGTTTGAGCGATTCAACTAGGAGAATGGCTGAGTTGCTTAAACTTGGAGCTACTATGTTAGCTGAGAAATGTCCTGTGGAGGGTTGTAGCTACCCTTTATTCAGGTTGAAATCTGGAGAAGTAGTATGTCCTGTTCACGGTAGGGTTTACTTAGTTAAAACAGATGAAGAAGCTGCTGATGTTAGGAAGAGAGTTATTCTTAGAAATGTTCTTGATTTACTGGAAGAGAAGGTTTTAGAAGAACTTTATAGATTATCTCAGGATTTGAGAAGTTCTAGTCAACTAATAATAAATTACTTAGAAGTATTGGAGAGAGTTAGGAGGCTTAAAACCTCATCATCTTAAAGCACACTATTTGTTTCAACGTACGGGTCTTACATGGATTATCGCAGGACTATTTATGTTGATTTCTATTTATATACCCCCTATAGTTTTGAGTAACTATATTGTAGTTAGATCGAACTGTGGATACGGTAGGTTAGATTTATTGCTGTGAATTAATAATTTTTAGTTAATAAGTTCTGAAGTAGAGAAACTATTCTCTTTCGTGAAACTATGGAGGCTCGAATAATTAATTATTCATCAATGAATTATTGTTTTCTTCGATCAATGTATTAATCCATTATTCTTCTCCAACCATAGCTTTATATTTCTTCATAAAGAGTTCGAAAACCTCTCTATAAACATTCTCTATTGATGCATTAGCGTTAATTAGAACTAGTTTACCCATTCTAACGAGTTTCATGTAGTTTTCCCTAACTTTTACTAAGAAATCTATGTTCTCATACTCTGGGAATCTCGATTTAAAACCAGTTTTCCTACGTAATCCGATCTCGGGCTCTACATCTAGAAGTATAGCTAAGTCGGGTTCAGGAAATACCGAATTTATCGTTAGAACCCATTCGAAAGGTGCGTTTTGTGATGATTGGTAAGCTACGCTACTATAGTAGTATCTATCTGATATAACGATGTATCCATCACTGAGCATTTTTAAAACATCTTTTTTTAAATGGATTAATCTATCGCAAGCATATGTTAATGCATCTAGATAAGCATCTCTGAAATCACTATATTCTTCTTTCAAAACCTTAACGTAGAGTGATATCCACGGTTCATAAGTATAGTGTACTTTAAATCCCATATTTGATAAATCTTTAATTAGCATATTTGCAATAGTTGTTTTACCCGAACCATCTATTCCTTCTAGAACTAGGAAGAAGCCTCTATTGTTCTTCGATTTCAACATAACTCCCTCCTCTATATGTAGCTTTTAAACCACTTGTTGAGCTTTGACTAAGATTCTTAATTAGATCATCGTAGTTTTGAGCAACGAGTAGCGGTATATCTGTTAAGACACATCCAGATACTAGAACTGGGTCTAGATTCTTGACAATCATAGCTATAGGTGCTCCCCCCCTCTTACTAAGACCATATATTACATATGATCCAACAGTAGATCCTCTGGAACCTTTGAAAACAAGAACTTTATTAGCAATATGGATATTGAGTGGTTTGTAAACACTGTTTTCAACATCTACTTCACCATAGAAACTTATATATCTATCAATAACCAATACAGAGCCTGTGAACGGTTTAGCTACAACTGGTTTTACCTCGATTAACAATCTCCTCACTTTTCCGTAACATTATCAATTATTGTTTCAAAAGAAGCTATCCTAACATTTAATCCATGTATATTTTTGAAGTAGAAGAATGCTTTACCACTATTAGTTAAAACTAGATCTGGTTTTACAGTTAATTTAGAAACTATAGGACAAGTCCCAGCAACTACATCAACACCTCTTTTCCTAAGAAAATCGATTTCGGATCTAAAAATCGATAGGAAAGGATATGGTATTGATACTAGGAATCCACACTCCCTCTTAACTCTCCTATTACTAAATTTCTCGACGAGTGTTCTGAATTCCAACGGATCTAGATGTGGACAACCAATATATCCAAGAACATATCCCTCCTCCCTTCCTCTAAAAACGATTTCTTCAATATCTTTAAACCCCACACTTATCTTTTCTAAATAATCGCTTACTCGGTATGATCCCTTAGGAGTTATTTTATCTATAACTATTAATGCAAAATCACCCGTAGCCGCTGCTGAAGCTAACATTATCTTTATAGACGAGTAGTTTTCAACGATACCTTTTATAATGGGGGTTTCATGAATATTTTCTCCAATCCAGTACCCTAAGGCTCCATACAGTTCTGGCTCTACATCTCTATCTACATTGAGCGATATTTTAACAACTCTATTCTCATCCATATGCATTCCCGCGAAATACGTGTATCCAGTTATGCTGGAAGCAATAGTTAATGGTGCTCCCTCTCTATTAGTTCTAGCTCCAAAAACACTGTTAGCGTAGATAACGGCGCTACTCTCCCCCCAAGCTAGGTGTTCGTTTACTGATGGTTTTCTAAAGTAGTATGGTATACAACTATATGTTGGTTGAAAACCCATTTCTTCGAAGTACTTGTTTATAACTAGTTGTTTATCAATAAATTCGTTACTCAGAATTCTAGATAAACCAGTTAGATCTACGCAAACAGGGTTCGTCGTTGTATATACGGATGCTCTTGGTCTATAACTATGTATATCCTTTATGAATTCTAAACCATAATCACCAATGTTAACGTAGGATACTCCAGATACGTGGACGTGATTAACTCTAACTAGTTTTTCGCAACTATACGCTTCACACATTTTAACAATGAGTTCCATCATTTTAGCTACAATAAATCCTTTTTCACCGCTCAACATTAATTCCTGTTCTCTAGTTAGGTAAACTATGGTATATTCACCCTCCTATACTTATCCCACGGTTCATTAAGAGGTTTAGTAGCATCGATCACTAGTTTATCACCCAAACCGTCTTCTGAACGTGGATCTAGCGTAGAACCAGGCATATTCTTCAGTACAACCATATTTTCGCTTGCTTTGAATCTTGTAGCAATAGCCCACTCGACCTCCATGGGGTTATCTATATCTATATCGTTATCAACGACTATAACGTGTTTAACGCTTGGATGTGCATGTATAACCGATAATCCAGCAGCAATTCCCTCTCCCTCTCTACGCTTCCTAATAGATAATACTGCATGTAGCCATCCAGCACTACCCTGAGTTAAACGTATTTTTACAACATCGTAGTTTCCTATTAGAGCATTATAGATAGATGCTTCACGTGGAAAACCCATTAGTATGATGTGTTCAGTAAAACTAGGTATTATAGCGTGTACGAGGGGTTCGAAACGTTTATTCACATAAATAGCATTTAGTTTAAATACTGGTTGTTTCCTACGTTTATCTACTAATCCAAGAATATCTACGAATGGACCTTCATCAGCAACTTCGTCTCTCGATAATACCCCTTCAATAACTATAGATGATGATGCTGGAACGGGTATTCCATATAATGGTGTTTTAACTACTCTAGGGTCATTCGTCAAATTCCCAGCAACATATATTTCGTAAACACCGAGTGGCGGCGACGAAGCAGCTGCTAATTCAATTAATGGATTAACACCTAGAACTATAGCTACCGGCGTATCTCTACCATTGCTACGGTATTGTTCATGAATATAGTGTAGATGTCTGGGAACAATCCTTACAACCGCTCTTGTATCATCAATAAGCATTACCCTATGTATACTTGCATTACATATATTGTTAATACATGCTGCAATAATAGAGCTTGTTAAGAAATAACCTCCGTCTTCCTTGAAGTATTTTATGAAAGGAATGTTTTTCAAACCATGATCCGTTTTAACGAAGTATTCATTGAAATCCACAAACTCCGGTTTTACCGGGTTATTCATACTATTAATTAACTTATTATAAGCATCTCGATCTCCTTCAACACTCATCAATACATATAGATCTTTTCTACTGCTAAGAATATTAGTTACACATTTATAGTTTGAATCATTCGGTTGGAAAACAAGTATATCTTCACGGTGCTCATACGCTAATCTAGTGATCTCGAGTTCTCTATCAACACTAGTTATGTAGACAACATTCCTACCTTTACTTTTCAAAAAATTTATGGTTTCATGAATATTCATTACTTAATCCTCTTTCTCAATAATTTCTTCAACATAATCTTCTCTAAGTTTTATAGATGAGAATTTAATTAGTTTGAAATCATTACTGAATTTTGTTTTAAGTAGTAATTCTCTATTTCTAAAATCAACCTTAACTAGTAGTGCTGGATAATCAATAGTACCATTGGATAACGCGACAAGTATGTTTTCGAAATAGTTCTCATTATAAATCCTTATATGGCTAACTCCATAAGTGTTTTTGAGAAATTCTATTTCTTCATTACTCAAACTCGTTTTACTAACTACATATAATTTACCTAAACCTCTAGATATGAATAGGATCCTATCGCTTAGCTGAACAGGTGTTTCGACGGGTGTAGTGTTGAATAATGGATTATTTAGTACGATTAAGTTATCAAAACTAATTTTCACTAACTTGCCGTTTTCCAGGTATTCTCTATACTTATCTCTTCTCAACAATTTTCTTTCTTCTCTATTCCTTGTTCTCCTGTATTGTGGAGGATCTATTGTGTATACCTTAACACCTATTTTTTCTAATTTTGAGAACATATCTTGTAGTTCTCTACCAATAACTACTAGTATATCTGGTTTAATACTTGTGATTAATTTGTATTTATATACTATAGCGTTTTCATCCCCGATCCATCCATCCGTATCGACTACTACTATATTTCTATTATCGTTTACAGCTCTATTCATTAATTCCTTAACTGCATATATTATTTCATCAATCTTATATTGTGGTTTATTATCACCAATGAATTTGTAATGTACAGCTTTATACTCCCTCATCCATATTACTTGATAATCTGGATAACTCATAGTTATGAAACATGGTGGGCCAATATCTGCTTGACCAACATCGCTGTCTATAACTGCTGGTTTTAAACCTTTATTTAAAGCTTCATTAGCAATCATTATTGAGAAAGTTGATTTACCGCTATCAACATTTCCAATCACAATTATGGATTTTGGTTTAGAATCTAGTATTTTCGATAATGTTTCTAACCAATTCATATAAGAATCTCTATCATCAAGTTGCGCTAAACTGGCTTCACTACCCAAATTAATCTCTAGTTCTGAATCGGTTATTGATTGTATTACACAACTTCTAAGTTTATGTATAATGAAGGATTCTCCAGTTTCGAATTTCTTCCTATACACATCAATAACTCCTAATTTTACATTTATAGATGCTGGTCCAAAAACTCTAATTAATTCGTTTTGCTTAAGTTTGATTATTGGCATTAAACGATCATTCCTTTCCTTAAAGCTATTCTTATAGCTGCGTATAGGTCTTTATCTATACGTATGTTTCTTGAGGGTAAAAACTTGTTTTTTATCAAAATTGACTCTAGTTTCGTTAAACCAGAGGTTTCCTCTTCATCAACCACTTCAACTCTAACTCTTAATCGATTCTTTAGATTCAAAGCAAGTCTCCATCCATCAACACCTCCCCCAATTCTCACTACAGTTTCTCTATATGGTATGCACTGTAGTTTCTCCAATATCTCATCTTTTAATTTATCGGGTTCTACTTTTCCATAATCTATTAATTCATCATCACCAATTACTACATATGTTGCTATAGATCCGGGATCTATACCTACAGTTACGTGCTCATAACGTTCTTTAAATCTAGTTTTTAGAATAGCTTTTTCTAGAGATATACAGCTATGTTCCGGATCATACATAACTAAAACATCGTTTCTAATCGAAACTTCTTGAACAAAGAAGTAATAATCAGTATATAGAACACTGAAATAGGGAATTTTATCAGCATTCTCATAAATTAAGAAATATAAACCTCTCTTTCTAAGATAACCGAGAACTTTCAAAAACCAATTAGGATCATAAATAGCTATCACAAATGGTCTACGTTTCCAAATAATAGATTTAGTATTCTCCAAATCCATACAAACCCATAGAAACTACAATAAAGAGTATTAAATAATAATTAGGAACTAAGACATAATATCTCTAAATTATCCTCCTCATCTCCTACGAATATCGTAGGGAGAGTGTAGGATTTGGTTTTTGTATTGTTTTTATTTCGGTTTTTATTATTGGTGTTTTGTGAGTGTATCGTGGTTGTTTGGTTTTGACAAGATATTTGGGTGTTGATGTTTTAGATAGTGTTTTTGATAACTCTTTATTAACATTGTTTTATGGTCCTGCTGGTAGCGGCAAAACCGCTTTTTTAACAACTATTGCTAGGAATTTATGTAGAGTTGTTTATCCATGTATATACGTCAATACTGAGGATCCATTGTTTTACGATAACATAGCTAGAATGTGGGATGAGTATAGTAATGTTTTCTTCATAGATATTAGGGATTTCAGCGATTTCTTCGATTTCGTTGTTAAGCACATTGTTAGATTACCTTTTAAAGCATTATTCATAGATAGTGTTAATTCAACATATAGATTAGTTGCTTATAGCGAAAACTCTCTGACGAAGTTTAACTTAATTTTAGCATTAATAGCTAGGAGAGCTTATGAAACTGGATGTAAAGTTTTCGCGTCAGCACAAGTTAGAGCTGAAATCGATAGTGATGAAGTTGTTGTTAGTGGTATGGGTATTCTGAAATACTGGTTTAACACTATTTGTCAACTGGGTTGGGAAAACAATTATAGATTTATTAAAATAGTTAAACCTCCAATGGATTTGAGACTATATTTTAAAATATCTAATCGTGGTGTTGAATTAGTTGATCATTGATTTTGCAATATGGTTTTTCAAATACTACTTACCTGTAATGGTTGCTAATGCATCGCCATTATTAATTAAAGGTTCTAAACCAATAGATTTCTCTAAAAGATTCATAGATGGAAAACCAATATTAGGTCCTCATAAGACATGGGAAGGTTTAATCATAGCTCTATACATGGGTTTATCAACGAGTTTAGCGATATCGATAGTTCTACAGGATCCATTGATCACGGCTATTGGTTTCGGAGGATCAGTGTTTGCTGTATTAGGAGATCTCGTGGGATCCTTCATTAAGAGGAGATTGGGTTATAAGAGTGGTGAACCTGTACCTGTACTTGATCAATTGGATTTCGCGATAACATCATCCATATTCTACATGCTCGTGGACGTATCCTTTATAGAAAAAGCAGTCTATATACCCATAGCTCTAGTAATCATAGCTATACTACATGTTTCAACAAATATAGTTGCCTATATGATCGGTTTAAAGAAAACGAAGCTCTAAGTTAGATTTATAAGTTCTGCTGAGTAATAGATGGGTTCTAAATAAGTTTAGAGAACAGTATTGAGGGTTTTGATTTGAAGATACCTAATGTGATAAATACTTATTGCCCTAAATGTAGGAAACATACTCCTCATAGCGTTTCAGCATATAAGCATGGTAAGAGGAGGAGTTTAGCTGAGGGTGAGAGGAGATATGCTAGGAAGAAGAGAGGATATGGTTCTAAAAGAAAAGCTGAGCAGAAGAGATTCGCTAAAGTAACGAAAAAACTTGTTCTAAAACTTAAATGTAGAGAATGTGGATATATTCTCCATAGGAGGGGGATTAGGATTAAAAAGTACGAAATAGTTGAGGTGGCTAAGTGAGGTGGGTAAAACATCGGAACTCATACCTCAACCAAGAAGTAGATTTTTGAAAGTAGTTTGTAAAGTATGTGGAGCGGATAACATAGTTTTTAGTCATGCAACATTCCCTTCTAGATGTAAAGTCTGTGGAACACAATTAGTTAAACCAAGAGGAGGTAAAGCAGAGATTCTTAGAGATAAAGCAGAAATAGTTGCTGAACTGGGTTAACCTACTCTCAACTAAAATCCTTCTAAAATTGCTTAGATTTAAAAAAACTGTATTAAAATAGAAATTAATATTAGAGTGCGGGGGTGCCCGAGATTGGTCAAAGGGGCCGGGCTTAGGACCCGGTGGCGTAGGCCTGCGTGGGTTCGAATCCCACCCCCCGCACTCTTTCCTCAAACTTAAAATATTTAATCTATCTTGTAGATGAGTTTAGCTAAACTAGTGTTTGTTTCGGGGATTGTGTTTTGACTATTGGTTTATTCAAGGGCGTTAATAAAGCTGGTCATAGAGGGTGGAGTACTGTTTATTGTAGAATTTGTAATAAGAAACTAGATATTTTCAAAGCTTATGATTTAAAGAATATTTATTACTGTGAGAAATGTAGAAGTAGTGGTATTGAAGCGTACTTCTGCGATGCTCATGCTCGAAACCTACACTATAGATGTCCATATTGTAGAAACTCGTTGAAACCCTATTTAGAATAGTTCGGTTTCAACTATAACTATTCTAATAGCTTTAGTAGGACATAATGGTATGCAACCCATACAACCCAAACACTTACTACTATCTGCAACAATAGAATTGTTTTCGAAACTGAACGCGTTAGATGGGCATAGCTCTACACATAATTTACATTTAATACATTTCTCCCAATTAATCTCAACTTTAAACAAGTAATCACCGGTTCACGATTTTGTGGGTTAAAGCAGATCTACATATACATACTAATCGAAGCGATGGTTCACCTAGTCCTCGTGAAGCTATTCATTACGCATACTACTATAGGGGTTTAAAAATAGTATCTATAACTGATCACGATACTTTCCAGGGTTCTATTGATGCTAAAAAATATGTTGAGAATTTGAATGGTGAGCTACTACTAGTAATTGGTAATGAAGTTAGAACCGATAATGGTGATGTTCTAGTTTACTGTATGGAACCTATAGATACGTATAGATCGATAGATAAGTTGCTGGAGAAAGCTCATGATAACAACTGTATCGTAGTTCCAGCACACCCATTTGATAAATTTAGATTTGGAATTGGAGATCTAGTATATAGTTATAAATGGGATGCTATAGAGGTTTGGAACCCCCATGCTAGTAAAGGAGCTAATAGGAAAGCATTGGAAGCAGCTAAAAAACTCGATATAGCTGGATTATCATGTAGTGATGCACATATACTTGAAGCTATAGGTACAGCGTATACTGAGATATATGTTGATAATTTAGATTTTGAATCGTTTAGAAAAGCTTTAGAGAAGAAACTTGTAAAACCATATTTTGGAACATGGAATTTTCGAGTACTAGTTAAACACACTGTACATGCAGTTAGAACAATGCTGGCGAATCGTTGTAGAAAACACAACGTGGATTTTGAAACAGATACGTAGAGGTAGTGTAATTCACTATATTTAAAATTAGGTTTTCAATATCGCTACGTATTTCCCAATTAATAAAGTGTTTTCAGGTGGTTTATCATCATAAATCTCCAGCTTCTCTATTCTATGTAGGTCTCTGATTTCATCTAGAACCGGTTTAGTAATTGATGGTAAATACACTATTTGTCTAATTGGATCGCTCAGTCTCAAACCATTCTTCTTCTTGTAACTCCATATTTCTGAATTAATATCCATAGTAACCTCTAGTAATTCCGTATCGATACTCAACCATTCCTTCTCAGCTTCTGGAAATACTTCTCTATATATCTCCACCCCATAGAGTTTAGAGTAGAGGTGGTCTGTTACAAAAGGCATTATAGGATGTAGTGTTAATAGTATTCTCTTCAAAACATAATGTATCGTATACCAAGCGCCTCTCTGTTCATCAACACTATAATTGTTTTTCTCATTATACGCTCTCGACTTAACTAATTCGATATAGTGTGATGCGAAAACATTCCATGTGAATTGATAGAGCGTATTTATAGGTTCATAAACATCTAGTTTTGAATACGCTTCATCTACTTGTTTAACAACTTTATTTGTATAAGCTATGATCTGTTTATCGATTTCTCTCAATACATAATCTTTATCAATAACTGGGAATGATGATGCGAATCTAGCTATATTCCATAATTTAGTTACGAATAGAGAACCAGTTCTAATAACTTGTTCCGAATACCTATAGTCATAGCCTAATCTAGAAGCTATAGCAGACCAGAATCTAACTGCATCAGCACCATATTTCTCGACAACTGGTTCGGGGTCAATGATATTCCCCTTAGATTTATGCATAGCTTCTCCTTTCTCATCTAAACCCATACCATTAATTCTAACGTAATCGAAGGCTTGCTTACCCGTTAATTGGTAAACTCTAAGTAGGGAGTAGTACAGCCATGTTCTAATAATTTCATAACCTTGAGGCCTAATCTTAATAGCTTTCTCGAAAAGCTCTGGGTTATCGAAATACCTGGTAACGTATAGAACAGTAATGCTACTATCAAACCATGTATCGAAAACTTTTTTCTCGCCTTCTAAATACTCTCTAGGAGCACCACATTTAGTACATTGGTTCCACGGAGCTGGTTCAGCCCATGTTCTGTAATACCTACCCGGTTCTGGAACATGGATTTCACCGCATTTCCTGCATCTCCAAACGGGTATTTCCGTTGCATAGTAGCGGTCTCTACTAATAGGCCAATCCATTGTTAAACTATTGATCCATTCTAGGAGCCTCACTCTATGGAATTCAGGTATAAATCGTAGATTTTCAGCAATACGAATTATTTCGGGTCTAAAATCAAGTTGTTTAAGAAACCATTCTCTACAATTAATTATTTCAACTGGTGTTTTACATCTCCAACATACTGGAACATTGTGTTTAATTTTCACTTTATTAACTAAATAACCCTTCTTCTCTAGTAATTCAACAGCTTTTAATCTAGCTGTTTTGATATCTAGACCAGCTAATTCGCCCGCTTCACTTGTTAATCTCCCATCTCTATCGATTATAACTGTTGGTTCAAGACCTAGTTCTCTAAAGATCCTTACGTCATTCTGATCTCCATAACTACAGATCATTACTATTCCGGTTCCGAAACCAGGGTCTACACCATGGTACATCATTATAGGTATAGTGTATCCATATAGTGGGTTAATAGCGTGTAAACCCTCTAGTCCGCGGTATCTCTCATCATTAGGATGGTATACGAGTGCTTTACATGCACGTAGAAGTTCTGGTCTAGTTGTTGCAACAACAACGCTTTTTTCTTTCTCAACGAGGTCGAATCTAATATAGTATAGATAACCCTCCTCTTCAACATACTCTATTTCAGCTTCAGCTAATGCAGTTCTACATCTTGGACAGTAGTTAACAGGTCTATAATCCTCATAGATCAAACCAGCCCTGTATAGTTTAATAAATGATGCTTGAGTATACTTACGGTATTCTTCACTATCAGTACCATTCATCCAGTAATCGAATAAACAACCGAGTTTCTTGAAAACCCTAATTTGATCCTCTAGAACAGAGTCTAAATGCTTAGAACACAGTTTCAGAAAATTCTCTCTCCCCTCAGGTGTAGAAGATACTTCGTGTGGATTTATACCATATTGTTTCTCTATCAGGATCTCAACGGGCAAACCATTTCTATCAGAGTAAAAAGGTATTAGAACAGCATAATTCTTTAATCTAAAGTATCTGGCTAAAGCATCCATATGGATATACGAGGCTGCTTGACCAATATGTAGTTTACCGCTAGCATATGGAGGAGGAGTATCGAAAACAATTATCCCCCTATGTAAGCCTTCAATATAGTTGAACTTATGTAATCCTTCTCTAATCCATTTTTCAAATATAGCGCTCTCTAAATTACGATCCCATCTTTTCTCAACAATCCCACTACTCATTCTATCATCCGTTTCTAGGGATCCATGAGTAATACAGGATAGAGTTTTAGGAAATAAACATTACTCAATACAATTAAAACGCCATACTCCGGTTGTAGGAGGTTTACATTTAACTATTCTCCAAGATTCTTCGAAAAACTTTTTCGCAACATCTTCATTAACATCTCCATAACCAATCCATCTAACATTAACTGTTTCTACAGAATCTTTGATTTTAACTCCAGTAACTATTACTTTATCAATCCTAACTTCGTGGAGTAATGGTTCTGGATTAACGATAACTTTATATATTAAACAGGTTCTACCATCTTCTAAACAAAGCTCTTCATAATCGTCTAGAAACCATCCTCTCCTATATACATCAACTGATGCTAAGAAAGACCCGTCACTATTCTTGACAACAGTAACTCTATAGTGTTTAGAAAACCAATACTCGAGTACATTGCTCAACTCAATTATACACCATTAAATGTTTATGAAACTGGTTTATAGATTAAACCTAGCGATTCAGCATAACTATATGCTTCAAGAATCTCTTCTCTCCTAAGCCTACGATTAATATCTCTAAATTTATCCGGGTATTTAACAACTAAATGCTCCGGCCTATATTGCTCCATTACATTAACCAATGCTTTAGGAGTATTTTCAGCAATCCATTTAAGAACAGGTTTAGTACAGCAATCAATATGATTAGGTAATACGAGGTGTCTTATAATCATATCTCCATTCTCATAAGCATACTTTATGTTTCTAGTAACAATAGACCAGTAGTTTCGAATATTAGATAATCTATATGCACATTCGTCATTCCCATATTTTAAATCGGGTAACCAAATATCTATTACATCAACAAGTAGCTTCATCGATTCCATAGTTAAGTACATATTACTATTCCATAATTGTGGGGTGTTAATATCTAAGTATTTGAAACTACATAGTATGAAGTATAGGTGTGGTGTAGGGTCTCCACCAACATGGTTAATATTTCTAGCTCCAGTCAATCTAAGTTCTTTCTGAATGTTCGCTAATTCAACCGGATCAACTATTTCGCCGTTCTCAGGATATACTTGACTAATATCGTAATTCTGGCAATAAACACATTTGAAATTACATCCGCCGTAAAAGATAGTTCCGCTAGGCACTAGTGGCGCTTCTTCACCCATATGGTGGAAATAGCTATGAACAATACATTTATTACTCATTAAACAAACTCCTTTCATTCCCTCAAATCTCTTAACACCACATTTCCTCTCACATAATCTACATTCAACCATGAGTTTGTAAGCTAAAGCTATTTTAACATCTAGGAAACTATAAGGGGGCGGTTCTATACGTGTAATATCATTCGTCTCTACCTGATCGTTTACGATATTTCGCATTAAACTACGGAATTCTTCTTCAGCATCTCTATGTAGATTCCACAATTCTTCAATATCGTCTATTTCGTAGGGATTTCTCCTAACTTCGATTCTCTTAACAACTCTGTACTTAGCTGGTTTCTCGTTAGTCATAACTCTACGATACCATGATAAGCTTTTCCTAACTTCTTCGTAATCCCAAACGCTGAAAGCATCTGGTCTTAAGAAGAAGATATCGATATATCTACGATTCATGCATCACCAGCCGAATAGCAGTCTAGGAGTATAGATTTATGTACCCCGCCTAACCGACCCTCTTCATCTTCATCCCCCATAGTGGGGTTTCTGAGAGTGTGAGGGAGCGGGGCTCATTATTTAATCATAATCTAAACATCTTATTAGTTTTAACCGATCTATTGATGAGATAGGTACATGGATAGTTAGAAATTTTAACTTCTGAAGTAATTGGGTTTCTTAACCGGGGGTTTATTTGGTTTCTGGTATAACACGTAGAGCTATGCTCGAGATATTGAATTTCGTGGGCAATGTTGTTGATTCAATTAGTGATGAAGAGAAAGATAGGTTTATAGAGCTACTGATAAATACTTATCATAAGAAAGCTAGAGTATTAGTTACTGGTGCTGGTAGGAGCGGTTTAGTTGGTAAAGCGTTTGCTATGAGACTACTTCATTTAGGCTTCCCGGTTTATGTTTTGGGTGAAACTATTGTTCCAAGCATTACTAAGGGGGATGTTGTCATAGCGATATCCGGTAGTGGTAGAACAAAATTAGTTGTAGCCGCTGCGGAAGCGGCTAAGACTGTGGGGGCAATAGTTGTAGCTCTAACATCATATTATGATAGCCCACTGGGGAAGATTAGTGATTTAATCGTTAGAATCCCCGGTAGAACTAAAATTGCCGAAGAAGAGGATTTCTTTGCTAGACAAATCATAGGTATTCATGAATCACTAGCTCCACTCGGAACTTTATTTGAAGATGCTGCAATGATATTCCTAGATGGAATAGTAGCTGAATTAATGGAGAAACTCGGTAAGACCGAAGAAGATCTTAGGAAACAACATGCTAATATAGAGTAGAATAAACTGTTCGCTTCTAACAGTAGTCACTGTTCACTTCTGATTAAGAAGATTTTAATTATAGAACAATTTATTCTACTACCATACGGTGATCACGTGATGGCTAGTGAAGAAGTTCCTGAAAAGAAGGGAAAAGAAATTGGGAAAGAAGAAGTTAAAACTCGTAAAGAAACTCGTGAAGTAATGGAGGAGATTAGAGAACTAGAAATTGTTAAGGAAATGATAAGCGAATGGTTTGATAAATTAAGTGTTATTGTTAAGGAGATTATTGGAACAATAACTAGTAGTATAGATGGTAGGAAGCTTAGCGAAGAAGTTGTCGAAATGTATAGAAGACTTAGAGAAGCTAATGTACCGGACGCTATCATTAATGAAATGATTCGTGATTTCTACAAGAAAAAATTGGAAGCAATGCCTCGTTTAAGCGACTTAATTACTTTAATAACTGAGAAGCTCTTAACTAAACCCTCAAAGAAGGTTGAAGAGAAAGTTATTAAAGAAGCTCCAAAGCCTGAAGAGAAGAAGGAGTAATACGAATTAATAAGAAAATTTGATAAGAATAGATGTCATCTATTGAGAAACTCATCTATTACAACTTTTTTCCATAGTATAGATGGTGCTTTGCTTTTGAATAGTGAGGATGCTTTAAGCAGAGTTGAGCAGTTACTTAAAGATATTCTTAAGAAACTCGAATTTATTGAGAATAGATTGAAACTCTTGGAATATAGTTTTAGTGAATTAATCTCTGTTTCTGAAATTGTTTCTCTCCTATCCCTACCTATCGGGTATGCTGTAGATGCTGCTAAACGGTTTCTAGAGATTGCTAGAAGCTATAAATTAGATCCCATATCTATCGATATTGTGAAAATACTATCGGTATGCGAAGGTTTTAATGTATCGGAAACAACTAGGAGATTGAGGGATTTGAGAGGGAGGGCTTCACGCAGGATTGTTAGAGAGAGATTAAGGATTTTGGAGAGTAAGGGTATTGTGTTTAACAAAGGTTCCACTAATAGACCTAAATATGTGTTGAGGAAATGTATTGAGGAATCTAAACATTAAATTCTCGTTACACTATAATTCTTTAATCTATATTCTTCACCACACGGTGTTAATGTTTTGAGAAATTATTTCTATTTATTCATTTCTATTAGTTCGATATTTATAGAAGTTCTTCTAGTTCTTATTACAATCTACATGTATATTTACATATATGTGATAATTAAAGCCTATATCTATAAATTCATATTTAACACTAGGATTCTCTTATCTAAACTACCTTTAGATTTAAAGAAACGGTTGATTTCAGATTATGATAATTATTTAACGAATGTTATTGATGATTTGAATCCATTTAAGCTAATTCTACTCCTTAAGAATATTTTGATTAAAAAGGGGTTTGAGAGTAGCTTAAAATGCCTCTTTCATTGAGGAGTGCTTTACCAATATTGTTATCTAGCAGTATCGCTTTAGAAGCATCCGCTTATCCTAAACCTGGTAATACGCATAGATTATCGAGTATTGAGGGTTTACCTTACGAGGCGTTTCTTATTACAAGTTCTTTGACGACAGAATGGTTTATTAAAGGAGTTAGAAGGGGGTTGAAGGGTTTAGATAAAGCCAGGGTTGTTTTTGGAGATTTAATTTATGGTATTGTTTCATCAACAATTTCTCTAACAGGTACTAATACGTGTTTAGGTTCAGCAACGTTATTGGCACCGTTGAGTGTAGCGTTAGGTTTATCTCTGAGAAGTAAATGTTTAGATATGGAGTGTATAGTTAAGAATACTGGTTTAGTTTTATCTAAAACAACTGTTCACGATACTCTATATTTCTATAAAGCAGTTAGATGTGCTAAACCATCTCATCTCAAAATTAGTGATGAAACGGGGGGTTTAGTGAATGTTTGGAGTAGGGATTATGCTAAGAGAATAATTGATGCTAATCTTAAATTAATAGATGTGTTTGAGAAAAGCTCTAGAGTAGAGATTGTTCATGATGAACTAATTAATAGATATCCACGTTCTAGAGAAGCTGCGGAGCGTTTAAGAATAAGGTTTGAAACGCATAGGGATTGGAATAGAGCTGTTGTTGAAACATATCTCTATCTTCTAAGTGAAAATACCGATACCTTAATTGCTAGGAAATTTGGAATGGATCAAGCATATTATGTTAGAGAGAAAGCAAGAGAAGTTTATGAACAGGTAATTTATAAATCTAGTGAGTGGTTGAGAATAGTGAATAAATTGGATGAAGAATTCAAATTAAAGAAGCTCAATCCCGGTTCAATAGCAGACCTTACCGTATCAACTATAGCGTTATATTTAATTAAAGAGTTCTTATTGAAGAAAAACTTATTCATATCTCTATCTAAATAAATATTAATAACATTTATGTAATTCTAATACAAACCTAGTTCAGAATATAGAAGTTGTTTTAGGAATAGAAACTTATTTTGCACGAGCCTCTATATCGTTTGGTTCTTGAAGAACTGGTTTAAAACTAGGTTCGAGCTCAATAGTATTTGCTTCACCAAGGTTCATGAACCTGGGGTATTGCTTCGGTAAACGTAGTTTATTAAAGCAGATACTACTTATATAATCGTTTTTCAATATAGGTCGTGGGTATTAATGGATTAAACCCAGTTATTTATTGTTTTTTAAGTATTCCCTGAGATCGACTTCTTTGCCATCTTTAACAAATTTTATTCTAATTTCTGGTTTAATATCGAGTCCTATTCTTCTTAGAATGTTGAGAACAGTATATCCATCGAGTTCTTTAACGAAACCTTTCTGTAATAAGTAATGGAAGACTTCTAGAACACGGGGGTAGATGTCTGGATAAAACATTTTTGTTTTCTCCATGAATTCAATAGCTCTATCATCCGATAGTTTACTCCAAACATAGTTTTCAATACTCTTTATATCAACATTCTCATCTCCACTATTTATACGAGTTTTCGCTCTACTCAACCACTTGTTTATAATTCTAAGCTTCAATTCATCGGGGATCTCGTTAGCCACTAATAGCACCATCGATGTACAAGTATATTCATAATAATGTAGTGATAGATTAGGGGAGTTTTAAACATGGATGTATGGTAAAGTTATTTCATATAACAAATTATGTCATATACAACGTGACGTGTATAGTTTTACTTGAAGTTTACTTTTTAATACAAAATATTTTTTACGAACCGTTTTGTTCTAACCAATTCAGGGGATATTATGAGATATGTAGCTTTTCTTTTACTACTGCTGTTTTTATCAATACTTACGCTATACATTAATTCTAATCAAGTATATGCGTCGCCTGGAATTGCCGTTACTGTAGAGTGGGTTAATCCAATCTATAGAGGTTATGATGATTACTACGGTAGATACGTAATAGCTTATCCAGAATCTGGAATAGCCGAGTTTCGAGTTAGAATCGAACCATATGGGCGGAACGTTGTACACGTAGAGGTAAGATATATTTCTATAAAATTAATTGAAGAAACCTCGTTTAACATTAGGAGAGAGAACATATCAGTTGGTGATTGGAGAATATATAGTGTAAACGTATCAATTCCTAAAAAACCAGGTGTGTACTCATACGTTGTCACAGTAATTTATAAGGAGTATTATTGGGATGGAAGTAGTTCAGACGAGTTAATTTGGAAAAGAGTTTACGAAAACCTTGCTGTATACTCGAAGGAGCAGATAACTTGTATTGACTATTTCTCAATTTATGAAACAATGAGAACTGTTTACCCCGCATATCTCTTTACGAATCCTGAAGCAATTCTTCTATTATATGAGGCTGAGTACAACTATAATAGAGCAAAATACTTATACAGTTATGGAAAATTCGGTGAGGCTAGAGATACTATCATTAATGCAACTGAATTATTCAGAAAAGCAGTTGATCTCGAGAAGAAATATAGAACTGAAATAGTTCTTAACCTAACTGTTCAGAGAGCGATCAGTGAAATGGAGAGCAATAGAATTCTGGCTAATGCTAGTTATCTCCATGCTCAAGCAAACTATTTGAGAGCGATCAGTGAAATAGAGAACAATAGAACACTAGCTAACGCTACATACCTCAACGCTCAAGCAAATTATTTAGGCGCCGAAGCCGAATACACTAAGTCTAGAGCATTATTTATTGCATTATTACTATTCGGTGCTGGCTTCATAATAACATCGATTGGATTAGCAATACATATGATTAGGAAAAAATAGTTTTTCCTCCACTCATCCTTTTTAATTAAGTATTTTTAACTTAGGAAATCCTTATTTTCTAGAATTGCTCCAAATCAGTTTATGATTAGGGTTTGTATATTGAGACCAATTGAAACTTACAATAAGTATCTTGATAATATGCTTGGCGAAGGAGGTTTTGCATATGTATCTAAAGGTAGGGAGTTAGCTAGGAGAGGTTATAGAGTTGTTAATTTAAGTATTGGTCAACCGGATTCCCCCACGCCGGATAACGTTATAGATGAAGCTATTAGAGCGTTGAAAGTAGAGAAATTCACTAAATATACGGAAACTAAAGATATTCCTGAATTAAGGGAAGCTATTGCTGATTACCTTAATGAGAGATACGGTTCAAATGTTAATCCAGATGAAGTAATTGTTTCTCCCGGCGCTAAAGGAGCTATTTTTCTGGCTTTAACAGCTTACTTAAGGAGGGGGGATAAAGTAATCGTTCCAGAACCAACTTATCCGGCTTATTCCGAGATCGCTAAGTTGATGGGTGCCGAGCCCGTTTTTGTTTCATTTAGATTTAACGTTAGAGATGGTTTCTACATTGATATCGAGGATATCGAGAAACTCATTGATGATAAAACGAGAATGATTATTATTAATAATCCACATAACCCAACGGGAACTTTTTTCGATACAAAATTCTTGGATGAATTAGTCGAGATTGCTAGGAGGAAGAAGATACTTATTCTTGCTGATGAAATATACGATAACTTCATTTACGAAGGAGAATTTAAGTCGTTATTATCGTATAGTGATTGGAGAGATTGGTTACTATACGTTAATGGATTTTCCAAAGTCTTCTCCATGACTGGTTGGAGAATGGGTTATTTAATTGTTGATCAAAGGGTTTCTCAAGCTCTTAAAAACTTAGCTGTTAACATATGGGGCTGTCCCGTTAGTTTTGCCCAGAAAGCTGCTGCTAAGGGTTTGAAAGACCCTGAGACATGGATTTGGGTTAAACAATTAGTTGATAAGTATAGGAGAGCTAGGGATGTACTATACGATGGTTTAACTAAGATTCCTAAAATAGAGGTTTGGAGGAGTAAAGCAACCTTCTATATGTTACCTAGAGTTAAGAGGATTTTGGAAGAAACGGGTTTAACGGATGAAGAATTTGTAAACTACATTATTGAAAACTACTATTTAATCTTACTACCTGGATCGGCTTTCCCCGCTGAAACTAGTAAATTCTATGTAAGATTTAGTTTTGCAACATCAATTGAAGAAGTAGAAGAGGGTGTGAGGAGATTTGGAGAAGCCGTTGAATCGCTATTATCCAGATCTAAGAAGTAGTTTTAAAAGCTTTGAATTCACTTTATTAACTTTCACAATAATTAAACCATATGGTTAAACCAAGTTTTACTTTAGAGGAAGTTTTGTTTTGAATACAGAGCTGTATCTTGATAGTAGGCAGTTTAGTATCGTTAAGTTAATTGTCGAAACTAATGGTATTGAAATAAATGATTTGGCTTCTAAATTAGGTGTTAAACCTGAGAGTTTAATGAGAGATTTAACGAGTTTAGAATCCCAAGGTTTGATCAGGGTTGATAAATTAGAGAAAACCAGACTGGTATTAACTAGTGAAGCTCTGGAGGCTTTGGAGAAGGGTTTAGTTGAAGAAAGGATCCATAGAGTAATGTATAGATGCATTGATCGTAGTGTTAATGAATTCATAGATTGTGTTTCGAGAGAATCTGGTTTGAGTTCAAATATGGTCAAGATCGGGTTACAGTATCTTATTAAAGGTAAATGTATCGTTATTGATAAGAAAATCGTTAAGTTGTATGATGATTCTAAATGTCTAGATGTTTTGGAAGAAGCCGCTTGGATTAAATCTTTCCTTAGACGTTTAGATGAAGCTTTATCTCAAAATATAATGGTTCTTCTTAAGAGAAGGAAATTAATTGAAGAGGAGAAAGAACAAGTTATTGTAGTTTATCCTGAAGAGAAACTCAGAGAGGCTTTTCATAGAGGTTTGGTGAAGGAGAAGAAAGTTATTACCGTAGTTAAACCTTCTCTAGCCGACGAGTTAGATAAATATGTTATAAAAACATTTGATCCTAATCAACCAACACCGAGAGTTAGATCCGGTAGGACTAGTGCATATATCGATTTTCTCGATGAGATTAGAGAAATACTAGTATATATGGGGTTCGAAGAAGTTAAAGGTAAACACGTTGAAGTAGAGTTCTGGAATTTCGATGTTTTATTTCAAGCCCAGGATCATCCGGCACGAGATATTCACGATACATTCTATGTTAAAAACAAGATTAGAGAACGTATTCCCAAAGATTTATTGGAGAGAGCTAAGAGTATTCATGAAAAGTATTGGGGATACGTTTGGGACGAGAAACAGGCTTTTAAACCAATATTGAGAACTCAAACAACAGCTGTAACGATTAGAGCGCTATATGAGAGAGGAGCTGGCGATTACAGGGTTTTTACGATAGATAGGGTTTTTAGACCAGAAGACCTGGATCCAAAGCATTCGATGGAATTCCATCAAGTTGATGGAATAATAGTTGGGAAGAATGTTTCTTTCAAACACCTATTAGCGTTCTTTAAAGAATTCTCATCAGCACTTGGAATAAGAGAGATTTGGTTCAAACCAGCTTACTTCCCATTCACGGAACCTAGTGTAGAGGGTTTTGTAAAACATCCACGTTTAGGGTGGATGGAGGTTTTCCCCGGAGGCATGTTTAGACCAGAGGTTCTAGAGATTGTTGGTGTTAAGGGTGTTAATGTTGCAGCATGGTGTTTCGGTGTTGATAGACTTGCTATGGCTGTTCTCGATATTGATGATATAAGAGATCTCTTTACAAGAGATCTAAACTACATATTGAGTATGAAGAACGTTCTACTACCATTCTTCACTAGGAGAACGAGTGCTGGTGAAGTAAGAGTTGTTAAAACAATACATACGGGTAAATCCTAGTCTCTAGGTATAGGTTTTGGAGAAACCAATCCCTATTGGTCAAGCATCTCTATTCTTAAAACTACTTCTAAACTATATTTTAGCTACTAGAGTTAGTTATGATAAAGCATTTAAATCTATTATTAAACGCTACAGTTTCTCTAAATGGCTTCTACCTTTCTTCTATAAACTAGGATATAATGTTGTAATGAATTACTATGCGATTAGATGGTTATCCAGTAGATATGGTTATGGAACTAGAGTTGGAGGAATCGTTGATTTCCTAGTTAGGAAAGGATTGAGCATTAAAATTGTTTTAGATGAAGTTAGAGATTATGCTTCTTCACTAGCTCCTGTTAAGAGAATAAGCTTGATCTATAGCTACCCCGAGTTCCTCGTTAGGAACATGTTGTCTAGATTAGATCAAAACATTGTTGAGAAAATGCTTGCTAGCTTGAATGAGAGGAAGAGGTGGTTGAGACTTAATACATTAATAGCTAGTAGGGAGAGAGCTCTAGAGTGTCTTGAAGAAACTGGTGTTGAGTATGAAACAAACGTTTACCTACCATATATTGTTAGAATTAAAAGTGATGTTTGGAAACCTATAGGTAGGAATAAATGTGTTTCTGAAGGTATGGTTATTCCTCAGGATCTATCTAGCGCATTAATTATTGAATCAATTAAACCATTTAAAACACCATTCCTAGATGCTTGTAGCTCGCCGGGCATAAAACTTAGTCAAATAATTGGTTTATCTAAAAGAGATTTACAGGTTCTAGCAGTAGATCTCTCTATTAAGAGAATAGAAGCTGAGAAGAAATTGCTTATTAAAACAAATGCGTTATATCCAGGCATTATTCTTCTCAATACCGATTCTTCAAACATAGTTTTCACTAGGAGATTCGAGCAGTGCTTGATCGATGCACCATGTAGTGGTTTAGGAGTTGTTTACTCGGATCCTGCGGTAAAGCTGAATATTACTCAAAACAAGATTCTCTACTACCAGAATATTCAATTAAATATCCTAAAGAATCTCATAAATGTTTGTAATGAATTAATCTATACAACTTGTAGTATACATCCAGCTGAAGGCGAAGAAGTTATTGAAAAGATATGTTCAATACATGGAGATAAATTAATTTTCAGAAAATTGAAGTTTGAGTGGTTTGGAGAAGCATATTCTGGATATAGTGTTTCAAAAAATACATATCGTATCCATCCATTTATAACCAATAGCGGCGGTTTCTACATTGCTTATATCGAGAAACAATAGTCAGAATCTAAATATTCTCACTAAATTCTCTTCTCGTAACAAGCAATACGAAAATCGTTGATGAAACTAATCCTGCTAAACCAATAACTGCGGAGTATGTAAATGCAGATCTATACCCTAATTTCTCATATATAAAGCCTAATAACGTATTCCCTGTTAAAACAGATAATCCTAGACTCATATGCATTAATCCAAAACCTACTCCTGCTTTCTTCTCAGATACTATTCTACTAGTGATTACTCTCGTGGATACATCGTTTAATGCAAGGAATAATCCGTAGATTGTGAAGAATAGCAATGGTGCTTTTGGAGTATTCATTATTACTGCAATGATCGAACCCATAATGATCGATAAATGAGTAATTGGGTATAATAGGTTTCTGATCTTAATATCGAAAAATCTACCAATTGGATACGCTATAGCGCTATATATAATGTTGGCTAGAATAAGAAGTGTTAAAACTAGTTGTTCACTCCAACCCAATTCTCTTGCTCTGATTAGTAGGAAGGCTTGGTTAAAACCAGATAATCCAGTTAATACTACTGTTAGTAGGAACAAATAGAAGAGTTCTGGTCTAACACTATGTTTTATAGAAATCCTATCTAATTGAACTATTCTCTCTTTTACGAACAACGCTAGTATAAGTATAGCTAACGAACCCGGAACTAAACTTAATATGAAAACGCCTTGATAACCTAGAACCGGTAATATTAAGAAAGCAGTTAATGGACCTATTAACGCCCCGATTGTATCCATAGTTCTATGAATACCAAATGCTCTGCCTCTAACGCTATATTTAGAGCTTTGAGTTATCAACAAGTCTCTGGGCGATGTTCTAATTCCTTTACCTACTCTATCTATAAATTTGATCGAACTTATAGATAGGGGGGTTCTAGCTATAGCAAATAGTGGTTTTATAAAATTCGATAATGAATAACCTATTGCAGTTAATAATTTGAATCTACCTATTTTCTGCGAAACTACTCCACTAATTAGTTTAAACATACTTGAAGCTAATTCACCTAAGCCCTCAACTACTCCAACAACTTCTCTACCGTAACCTAAGTGAAGGATATATAGTGGTAAGACGGCGTAAACAGATTCGCTAGAGATGTCGGTTAAGAGACTAGTGAAGCCTAATGCAAATATATTTCTCCTATCTATCCCATTGTCTCCAACTTTCTCCTCCATATTTATTATCTCCTATTCAAGAGTAATTGTGTAGATTAATACGTTTTCCAGATGTTTTAGAGATAATAGTATGTTTATGAATATTTAATTTAGATTACCAGCGAAACAGTACGTGTTGTTATAATAAATTATTCATACATAGAGAATAATTTCAGAACTGCATTAAGCGTTTTGATTAATACGATCATGTTATTGAGGGCGCTTAATTGGAGAGAATTAAGCTAGATCAAATTGATCTCGGGTTGAATCTAGCTTATTCATACATATTACCTTTATTTAACGTGAATGTTCTCGATGGTAGAATTCATATACTTAAGGCTCATGGTGTTTGTAGAGGTTTAGAATGTTTTGTTAACAATGTTGGCACGTTATGTTACATTCCCAATACTTGTATCGAAGAGCACTATAAGTGTATTCTTGGTTTAGATAAAGCCTTTCTCGTTGACGAATTAATTAGATATTTTGATTTAACTAATTTAGATGCGATTTTCCATAGATTTACACCAATATATTCACCAGGAGATTCTTTATTCATAGCTATAACGATTTATTTATCGAGAAATACTGATTACTATGTGAACACTATTAAGTGGGTTAAAGCGTTTATAGAGAAGGAGTGTTTCTTTAATAAAATGAATTGTGAGAATTTGTTTAATTCGTATCAATTTAGGGAGTTGATGAGTAATCTAGATATTATTCGCGTAGTTATGGATTCTGAAAGAGATTTTGTTAAGCAATCCGTTGAATTAATGAGTATTAGGGGATTTGGAGTTAAATCAGCTATGGCGTACATACTACACGCCGGTGGCTTAACGAAATATGCTCCAATAGATAGGCATTATTTAAGTGTTCTCGAGAAGACGGGTATAGATGCATCTCTACCTGTTAAGAATCAATGTATTGAAAATATGTTGTTATGTAGTTCGTGTCGCTATAGGAGGAAATGTCTTTATGGTTTAATACAGGAGAAGCTCGGGGTATTCAATGGTTTGATTCAATCAATCATATATGTTTACGGTAGGGTTTCGAAATCTAAGTATAGGTTAAGTATGTTGGAGCAAATTCTATTATCTAAACTACCTCTAAACGAGTTCGTAAAAGGGGTTGATAAATTTATTGATATTTTAAGAGAGGTTTTGAGTTGAGATGAACTATGGCTGGTTTAAACCCTATTAAGATTTCCCAAATGGTTTATTCAAAAATTACTAGAATCCGTGGTGGCGTTGAAGAACTCAGATACTATAGATTTAGAGGTGGTAAATGGTACGGGGGTATAGCTACAGGCGATGTTGTAGGCTGTAATCTTAGATGTAAATTCTGTTGGAGTTGGAGATATAGTTTCTATACGGATAGGGGGTCGTTCTATTCTCCAATGTATGTTTATAATAAGTTGTGTGAAATAGCTAGAAGTCGTGGATACAGGTATGTTAGATTGAGTGGGGGTGAACCGACTATTGCTTGGAATCACTTAATTAAACTTCTGGAGTTGATGGAGGATTCCGGTTTTATCTTTATTCTCGAAACTAACGGTATATTGTTAGGTTATAATGAGAATTATGCTAAAGAACTAGCTGGTTTCAATAATGTTGTTATTAGAGTTTCATTTAAGGGGACGACGCCTGAGGAATTCGAATACCTCACTGGAGCCGATAGTTCATTCTATGAATACCAATTCAAATCCTTGATTAATCTTATGAATAGTGGTTTAAAACCTGGTAGGGATTTCTATCCAGCAGTTATGTTGAGCTTCTCGCCTGAGAAGAACATTGAGCTTTTCATAGAGAAGCTCGAAGAAATAGACCCTGTTTTTAGAAATAGTCTTGATGTTGAATACGTGATCCTATACCCTCACGTTATTGAACTTTTGAAGAAGAATTCGCTTAAACCGCTTAAAGCGTTTAAACCAGAGAATATTCCTGATTTTCTAGTGTAGATTTATATTCCAGGTATTTATTCTCTATTCAAACCCGTTGGAACATTTGATATAATGGATTTCGAGTAGGGGGTTTATTTTTGAATAATTTAGTTCTAGTAGCTCTAGGTGGTAATGCTTTTCAATCTAAAGGAGATAAGGGTAGTGTTGAGGATTATTTTCGTAATGCTAGTATAGCTGCTGAAGCGATCGTTAGGATGATTAAAGAAGGTTATAGAGTAGTAGTTACTCATGGTAATGGACCTCAAGTTGGTTTAGTTGCTGAATGGATGATTGCTGGTTTCGAGAAAGGTTTTGAAATGATGACTCTAGATATTGCGGGCGCTATGACTCAGGGTTGGCTCGGGTATATTCTGCAACAAAGTATTTTGAATAAATTAATTGAGGAGAAACTACTTGGTGATGTTGTTAAAGGCGTTGTAACTATAGTAACCCAAACTATTGTGGATTTAAAAGACCCCGCTTTCGGTAATCCAACGAAATTCATAGGTCCTTGGTATGAGAATGAAGAGGTTATCGCTAAGCTGGCTTCACGATATGGTTGGAGCTATAAACCGGATCCTCGTGGAGGCTATAGAAGAGTTGTTTCATCTCCAGATCCTGTAGCTCAAGTTGAAGTCGATGCTATTAGAACATTGATTAATTCCGGATACATAGTTATCGCTTCGGGGGGTGGAGGTATTCCCGTATGTAGAGGGGAGAATGGTTTATTTAGAGGAGTTGAAGCTGTTATTGATAAGGACCTGGCTGGCGAGAGATTAGCTACAGCTCTTGGCGCTGAAATATACATGATCCTTACAGACGTTGATTACGTTTACATCGATTACGGTAAACCAAGTCAGAAACCTATTAGGTCTATGAAGGTTAGCGAAGCTGAGAAGTATTATGAAGCTGGAATGTATCCACCAGGTTCTATGGGGCCTAAAATACTTGCTTGTATTAGATTCATAAGGAATGGTGGTAAAATAGCTATTATCGCTCATCTAAACTCAGCTTATGAAGCTTTAATAGGTTTATCTGGAACTAGGATCTTGCCAGATTAATCTATTTTAATTCATTAAGAAACATATTTTTGACGGAACACATTCTACTATACTACAATACTTCAACAAAAAATCAATAGACTGTATTTTTCCATAATAAAAATTTATAAGATGAATTGAAAAATTAATAAGATACATAACGTCTTCATATACGATTAGAAGTGATGCATATGGCATCTGTAAATCCATGCAAAGATGCTGTAAAAGTTAAGACGCAAAGCGGTAAAGACGTAGAGCTTGTTCCAAAAAAAGTTTGGAAATTAAGTCCAGCTGGTAGGAGAGGGGTTAAAATAGGTTTATTCCAAGATCCAGAGACAGGAAAATTCTTTAGATTCAAAGTTCCGGAGAACTATCCTGAATGTGGTTAATTTAATTCTTTTTCTTCTCTAATTCTTTTCCTTTATCGATTTATTTAGCTATTCATCAATGATAGTTACGGTTGACTCTCCTAGCGTTAAATATGTTGATTCAAAATTGGATAATTGTTGATAGTGTTGTTTAATGGAGGATAGTTTAACTAGTAGAGTTACTGAATTACTTAAATTTGGATTTATAGAATTAGAAGCTGATTGGGTTAATCATGTCGATAGATTAGCTTATCTAATCAAATACTTTGCTCGTAAACTACCTATTCATATAGTTTTACACGCTAGTAGGAAGTATATAGATATGTATAGTTTCTTCATAGATCTTGAGTTGAAAATTGGTGATTATGAGAATATAAGTTTCTTCTGGGAAAACGATATTGAAGCAATAGCTTATCATGTTTTAATGATGAGCAGGTTCGGTAAGGGCGTTATGTTCTTAATTATCCCCTATAATAGGAAATTATGTTCACAAATTGAAAACATTAGGTTGGTGAGTTGTTCCAAAATATTGTGGAGAGCTGTTGAGAATGGATGGAGAATAATATTGATCAATCCTATTATAACAACATCTTCTCCATATGAAACAATAGTTACACCATATACATACAGATTAATTCTTGGAAGTAATGGTGAGCTGGAGATGAAGAAAATTGAGAAGAACTATATGTATATATCTATCAAGTCCTGATAAAAGATTTTAATTAAATGATTAAAAAATACTAAAGTTGATTCTAAGGAATTGTTTTAAACATTAACATAAACTATTTCATTAATATAAATAAATGATGTTTTTGATAAACTCCTAATTGGTGGTTAGGATTGGAACCATTCATTATTCCTGAATTACCTACTCTTAAGGATATTGATATTAGGGAGAAGAAGGTTTTCATGAGGATCGATATTAATGTACCAATTGATCCTGAAACAGGCGAAATTATTGATGATAGGAGAATTAGGGTTCATTCGAAGTATTTAAGAGAGATTGTTGAGAAATATAATCCAGCATTGGTTTTAGGTTCTCATCAGGGTAGACCTGGAGAACCTGATTTCACGACTTTAGAGAAGCATAGGGATTTATTAGCGAAATATACTGGTTTTAACATTAAGTTTATTGATGACGTTATCGGTCCGAGAGCGAAGGATGAGATCCAGAGGTTGAAGCCCGGCGAGGTTCTATTACTTGATAACTTAAGACTTGTTTCTGAAGAAGTCATTGAAGCTATACCTGAGAAACAGAGCTATACTATTATGGTTAAACGTTTAGCTCCACTTTTCGACTACTACGTTAACGATGCTTTCGCTACAGCTCATAGGAGTCAACCAAGTATTGTTGGTTTCCCACTAGTTTTACCTAGTGCTATTGGTCCAATATTTGAGAAAGAACTCGATGCTCTTAGAAAAGCGTTTACTAATCTTGATCAGCCTCGAGTATTCGTTCTTGGAGGGGTAAAAGCACACGATATGCTTAGAGTTATTGAGAATCTCGTTAGGTATAAGCTTGCCGATAGAATACTTACTACAGGAGTTTTAGCACAGTTATTCCTAGTAGCTAAGGGTGCTAAAATTGGGCATAGGAATATGCGGTTATTAGAGGAAAAGGGTTCTCTACCTCTAATTCATAGAGCTAGGACTCTCCTCTTGAAGGGAGCGCCTATAGAAACACCTATTGATTTCAAAACATCTATTAATGGTAATGTGAAAAACGAGTATTTGGGTAGAATTGAAGGCGAGATTAAGGATATTGGTGAGGAAACGATTAGGATATACTGTGAATTCATGAAAGAAGCTCGAGTCATAATTATGAGAGGCCCAGCTGGAGTTGTTGAAGAACCGCCTTTTAGAGAAGGTACTATTAGGATATTAGATGCTGCATTTAAATCGAACGCTTTCGTATTAATAGCTGGCGGCCACTTATCTTCAATGGTTAGAGACGATCTGCTTCGAGATAATGTTCACGTCTCAACAGCTGGTAATGCTATACTACTATACTTATCCGGCGAACAGCTTCCAGCTATTAAAGCACTCGAGATATCAGCTAGAATATTCTATCAACACTAAAAGGTGGCGACGGTATTTGGTTATAAAAGTGGCTATTAATGGTTACGGTACTATTGGTAAGAGGATTGCTGAAGCACTATATAGACATCCAGGTTTAGATGTTATCGGTATTGCAAAGATCAATTTAGATTACTCTATCAATTTAGCTTTGAAGAGAAAATTTAGAATATATACCGTTAAGGATAATATTGAGAAATTCAGGTCAGCTGGATATCAAGTTCATGGAACAATTGAGGATATGGTGTCGGAAGCCGATGTAGTTATAGATGCTACACCAGCCGGTTTAGGTGCTCGTTATAAGGATGTATATGTAAAATACCGTAAACCAGTTATATTCCAGGGCGGCGAGGATCCCTCTGTAGCTGAACTCAGTTTCTCAACTCTATGTAACTATGAAGATGCTCTCGGTGCATCATCATTAAGAGTTGTTAGTTGTAATACTACTGGGGTTTTGAGAGTTATTTGTTTATTAGATAGAGAGTTTGGCGTTGAGAAAGCTAGAGTGGTTATTATTAGGAGAGGCGCTGATCCTAGGGAGGATGCGCGTGGACCTATAAATTCTTTGAAACTAGATTCTATAAGTATACCTAGTCATCATGCTCTGGATGCTAAACTTGTTAAACCGGGTTTGGATATTGAAACATATGCTTTAGTAGCGTCTACAACTCTTATGCATATTCAGGCTTTATTCATTAAACTTAAAGAAAGCGTTAGTAAAGATAAGTTTCTAAATGTTTTCGAGAAAGTTAGGAGATTCATATTAATAGATGCGATTAGAACTGGAATAGATTCTACTTCTAAAATCATAGAATTAGCTAGAGATCTAGGGAGGTTTAGAAACGATATTCCAGAAAATGTATTGTGGATTAATACTTTGAAAGTAGAGGATAAAGAGGTTTCATTTATACAAGCTATTCATCAGGAATCAATAGTTATACCTGAGAATATCGATGCTATTAAAGCAATGTTTGAATTAGAGAGAGATTTATGGAGTGCTGTCTCATCAACTGATCAATATCTTAACTTAGGTCTACGTTTATTTGATAAAGAATATAATTAATTATGCTTATAGGGTGATAATTGATTTGAGTTATAGAGAAGCGCCTACCTACACAATTAGTTTTTTATTTAGAAGAATACTTGTTCCTATTGATGGTAGTGAGAATAGTTTGAAAGCTCTCGATATTGCTGTAGATCTAGCTAAATACTATGGTTCAACTGTTGATGCATTATTCGTTAAACCCAAAGGTTCAACTTTATCAATAGATCCTGTTGAGAAAGCTATGAGGAGAGTTGAGAAAAAGCCTATAAAAGTGAATTTTAGAGTAGTTGAATACGATCCTTTGAGTGAAAGCGCATCATCTAAGATTATTAGTGAAGTTATTGAAGGGAATTATGATTTAATAGTTATGGGTGCACGTGGATTAAATATTTCGAGTGAAATATCGATCGGTAGTACTGCTCTATCTGTTGTATCTAGTGCTCCTGTTACAGTTATGGTAATTAAGTAGAACTATTTCCTTCAAGATAGAATTTTTTGAGAACATTCCTTACATCGACTTTCTCAACACTACTTTTCAATGCATTCATACATATCTCCCAATACTTCTCCCTATCGTTATAGTAAAGCTTCACAGCGTTTTTCAGTTTAGAACTAAATTCAGCATAGTCTTTAGAATCTATTTCTTCAGCTCTTTTATCCGTATAAATATTTATTAATTCAACAATATTCTCTCCGAAAAGCCAGCCGTTGAAACCATCATTAATGATTTCTAAAACCCCTCCATCACGGCTTGCGAGAACTGGAGTGCCGTTAACTAGGGCTTTCATATAACTTGTTCCACATGCTTCCCAACCACTGAATGGTGTGAAAACATGTATATCTGATGCTTGATGCATAAGAATGGATTTCTCAACATCGTAGTCGTGGATATAGACAACATTATTTAGAGTTAAATGAAGTTTTCTAAACCAATTCATATAGTTAGTGCCATCAACATCTTTGGGATGCGGTTTACCTCCTATAACGTATACTACATCTGGATCAGGGTTTTCCTCTATGTATCTAGCTATAAAGTAAGGTCTCTTATATCTGACGAGTCTCCTAGCCCATAGGATGACCGGTCTATCTCCAATATCGATATCCTTGTATTTCTTAAGTAGAGCATTTAGTTTCTCTTTAGATTCTCTCCTAGAATCAATAAGTTTATCGATCGATAAAACCCCTTTCTCAAAAGTTTCTAAAAGTTTTGGATTCATCCACCTCTTAAGATAAATACCGTTAGTAATGCTTCTAATTTTACTACTGTATTCTTGGAAAATCTTAGACATTACTAGCCTGTGTTTCTCCGAAACAGTTATAGCTGTTTTAACGTAACTCAGAGCTATACTTGTTAGTGAAACATAATCGCTTATGAAATGCCCGAATTCCCTAACTATAAAATCGCCTGGGTAGAACGGATGACCCCATGGTCCTGGAGTATGTATGATTAATCTGAACTTTTCTTTATCGCTAGTCGCTAAAAGTATTAATGAAGTGTATGCTTCCTGTAGATCAATTACACGTATATTTTCGAAACGCACTATGTTTTTAAGATAATGTAGTGTTGCTTTAGCTAGTAGAGCGTATTTGAGGAACGATTCTTCATGGTCGTTTTCAACATATACTCTCTCGGTTAATTTCCTGGCCCATAGAGGGCATACGGCTTCGAATAAAATAGCTTTAGCTGTTTTATAACTATAGATCCATGGTTGAACAATAACTTCTTCTCCTTTTAGATTAATTTTGAAAGATGGTGATGCTCTAAGTTTGGAGAAGGCATCTTCATTTAGGACTTGAGGTTTAAAAATAGCTTTATCTTTATCGAACACTATATCAACATAACCAGATCTATAGAGAAGAGTGAATACGTAGTAGTCGAGACCCATATCGCCAGCAGCATAAAACCTATCTCCTTCGAGAACACCCAATCCTCCAGCATACGTAGTTAGTCCTTCAAGATATATTTCGGGAGTAATCGATACTATAACCATTATTTTCGCCTAGAGATATTTTTAAACTAATGCATTGATATTCGTTGGAGAATAAATCTTTAGTTCATTGTTAAATAAGTTTTAAACTTCAGGTTAGTTCTATGGGGGATGTATTTTATTTATCTTTATTAAAAATAGTTTGATTAACAATTAATTGTGCCTCTAAACAGTTTTTCCTGAGGTTGGAGAATGCATCATGTTTATGAAATTTATATGAGGAATTCGTCAAGAATACTAGTGAACGATTTGTTGAAAACTTTGACTACATTCAATAGAATTCAGGGTTCGAAAGGGTTATGGGATGCTGTTAGTTTTTTGAAAGAGATGGTTGAGGATAGAGGATTTGAAACTAAGTTATTAACTATTGAGAGTGGTGTGAAGAAGGGGTATATTGAGACTCCAGTTTCGTGGGATTTAATAGATGCTTATGTAGAGTTTAGAGATGGCGATAACGTTATTGGTATTTTTAGTTCTAGAGATCACCCAACTATAGTTGCAGCTCATGCGCCCAGTGGTGAGGGTTGTGGTGAGTTAAGTATTTGTTCTAACGATAAGTGTAGTGATGGTGTTGTTCTAGCAACTGGCTATCCATACGATTTATACGTAAATAACGATGCTAATCTATTCGTATATTACAATGAGAATAGATATCCAGACGCTTTTCCATATACTGGTTTATTTCTAGAACCCAACGAGATTATGCGTAATAAAACTATGGTTACTATTCCCTATAGATTTGCTCAGAAACTGATTAGTTTGGTTAAAGTTAAGAATAGGAAAATAAATGTTTGTTGGAAAATAGAGAGTAGTTATGGAAATAGAGGTTTACCGGCTCTCCTAGCTTGGAGAGGTGAGGAGCCTGGAATACTGTTTATAAGTCATATTTGCCACCCTAAACCGGGGGCTCACGATAATGTTAGTGGTAGTGTAGCTAATTTTATTGCTCTAGATGTTCTAAGTAGGGTTGGTTCCGAGGAGAGTTTCGGTTCAATACATGTTTGGGTACCCGAATACACGGGAACGGTTTTTCTCAGAGATCATCTTCCATGGATTCCAAAAAGTATTTTGAATCTAGATATGGTTGGTTCGAAACAAAATGTATCTGGTTCTACGCTTGTAGTTATAAATACACCTAGATTCATCGCTAGCGAGTTGGCTTCATACTTGTGGTTTAGTATACAAAAGGTTTTTGATTCGTCATTTAGCTATAATGGTATTAATCAACCGTCGATAAGGTATAGTTACTCGCCGTATGGTATAGGTAGCGATCACGATGTTTTCGTAACATGGGGTTATGACGCAATCATGATCAATGAATGGCCCAGTAAATTCTACCACACCGATATGGATGATGTTGATTCAATAGATCCTATGAATATAATAAAAATAACTGTGTCTTCTTTACTAGCATCTTTTATGCTTATTAAGAAGCCGAATAAGAATGTCAAAGAAATTTTTGAATCATTCGTTAGGGTTTGGTACAGGTCTCAAGCATTGAGAAACGATTTTAGTTTAAGTTTTCTAGTTAAAAACATGGTTAAGACACCGGTTATAACTGAGCCATTCGAGAAACCCATTCTAGAAACCCCTGTTTTTGGGAGAGCTATATACAGGATTCTCGGTAGAGACGCGTTTTTAGAGCTAGATAAGATACGTAATGCATTAACGTATCTAGAAGTTTATGGTCCATTAGCTGAAGCTGTAGGTTTGAAGAACCATATAAAGAGTTTCCAAGCTGAATTACTAGTTAAGTGGAGTAGGAAGGAGGAGGATAAGGTTAAAGACGCTTTTGCCATAATCAAATCAAGGATCGGTCTTTGAGGAGTGGTTCATGCCGGTCATAGTTGTTTCTAGAAGGGATTTGGAGAGGTTAGTAGGTAGAAGTTTAACGTATGAGGAAATATTTGATTACTTAACTAGGCTTAAATGTGAAGTTGAGAAGATCGGTGAAGATGTTATTGAATACGAGGCTACTCATGATAGACCTGATTTATTCAGCGTTGAGGGATTAGCTAGGGCTATTAGGATCATGAATGGCGAAAAACAGAGTTTTGAATTTATTGATGAAAACATAGTTTTCTATAATAAGGGAGTTCCGTATAGACCATACGTAGCATTTGCTATTGTTAAAAACATTGTTTTGGACGATGAAGCTATTAAACAGATCATGCAGTTGCAGGAGAAGCTTGCTTCGATATATGGTAGAAAGAGGAGGAAAGCAAGTATTGGAGTATACGATTTCGATAAATTCAAAATACCTATTTATTACGAATTAGCCGATCCTATGGAAACGCGATTTATACCACTAGATTATAATGAGGAAATGAATCTATTGGAGATTCTCGAGAAAACCGAGAAGGGTAGAGAGTATGGCTGGATCATTAGGGATTACGATAAATACCCGATTCTCAAAAGCGCTGACAACGTTGTTTTATCGCTAGCTCCTATTCTAAATAGTGATTATACGAAAGTAACTGTTGATACGAGGAACGTATTAATAGATTCTACGGGAACGGATCCGAAGCTCGTTGTAGATATGGTTACAATAATGGCTACTAGTATTGCGGAGAGAAGCTCGGATCGGAGGATCTATATTGTTAAAACAATAGGGCCTGGAGACCTAGAGATTACAGCGCCACGCACTTCGTCTAGAAAGATCGAAGTACCTATATCCTCTATATCTAACGTTATAGGTATAGATATTAAGCTAAGTGATGTTATCGATTATCTCAATAGATCTGGTTATACCCATGTAGATATTGTTAATGACAAACTACTGGTTGAGCCTCCTATTTACAGGATCGATGTGATTAACTGGATCGATATTGTAGAGGATATTGCTATAATGCATGGTTTTTACGAAATAGGGGTGGAGGCTGAAGATTTGCCACATACTTCTAAACCTGGTAGAATACATCCATTAGAATTCGTTACACGTAAAGTTAGGAGGTTTCTCGCAAATTATGGATTTATTGAAGCACCATCATATATGCTGAGTAACCGTTATCAACAAATTGAAATGTTTGAACTAGATAGTGAGCTTATATGTGTTGATAATCCTAAACTCGAGAAATATTCTTGTTTAAGAAAATGGTTAACTCCTGGTTTACTGGAAGTACTTGTTTTCAATAAAGTAACTAGTGCCAGAATTTTTGAAATTGGTGATGTAGTGGGATTTAAGAACCCTAAGAGTAAGAGTGTTGAAGTGGAGAGGAGAGTGGGGATTCTCATTACTCACGATAAAGCTACTTTGACTGATGGATTAGTTGTTTTGAATACTCTATTCGAAGAATTTGGTATTAAACCAACTTATAAGGAGTCTCAAATGAAGGGCTTCCTCTCCAATAGATTTGTTGAGGTTCTTCTAAATAACATATATGTTGGTTTCGCTGGAGAGATCCATCCCAGTATAATTAAAAAATTTGGTTTGGAAAATCCTGTTGTAGTTGCTGAAATTATTCTGGATAGGTTGTTAGAAAAAATAAGTATTTGATTAATAAAATTAATATATCCATAAGTATTCATAGTTGTGATGAAGCTTGGAAGGGACTACCCTAGTGGGGGATGAGTAGCCGGGCCTGGCTGAAAACTACTTTTTAAATATTTTTGAAAATAGTAGTGGGCAAACTATTGTCGTTATTAATGAGCAGACTAGTAGTGTCGAGTATATCTGAATATCTAGTATACCAGTGTCGAAGAGCACGTTTAATACAGCTATTTCAAGCATTCCTCTACTATTCATTAAGAAGCTTAATGCAACACTATTTGTTTTTTCACTTGTTTTTACATATATGATGGGGTATAATACTATTGTTTTTGCAAGCATAGCTGGCACTATTAGAGCTATGAATAGGTCTATTCGTGGATATGTTATTTCATAACTATAGCTTGTTATTGAGAAATAGAGGGGGATGAAGAACGAGCCTAGCAGTATGTTTATTTCGTCTACAAATCTAGATAGAGCAGTTCTCGATTTTAGAGTTGGATCATGTATTGTTTTGCTATACGAAATCAATAATCCAGCCACATAAGCACCCAGCATTTCTGGTAAACCAGCTATTTTGGCTAAACTCGATGTGCTTAGTGTTACAATTATTACGGTTGTTAAGAATGTGTGGTAGTTTCTAAATACATACCTATAGATCGATGGTTTACGCTTAATAATAATTTTCGCTATGGCCGTTGATAGAGTTATGAATATAATAGTTTTTGTTAAACTCACCCCTAATGTATAAACCTGGTTATTACCAGATGATGCTAAACTTGTAGCGACAGATAAAGTTAGTATAACTAATACATCATCCAAGAAACTAGCATTTACGAGCCAGTAATAATTATCGAGAACTTTTTTCTTATCTAGAGCAACTGCTACTATTTCAGTACTAGTATTTGATAGAACTGTTGCAATCAAGAATGCTGTAAATAAATCTATGTTTTTATAAAGTAATATTGGTATTGAAAAAGCATATACAGCTAGTACGCCAGCTATACTTGTTGAGATGCTACTTGAAGATGTTAAACTAACTTTTGGTTCTAGTTTTAAACCTATGTAGAGCATGAAGAATATGAGTGATATGTATGCTAAACCGCTAAGCTGGCTTTTAACATAATTTGATTCCGCAATATATTTAACGAGTAAACCAGCAACTATGTATCCTGGAATTGGATTTAAATCTCTTTTTTTGAATAGGGATTCGAAAAGTTTAGCTAAAATTACCATGAAAGTTATTATTAAGATAAATTCACGCATCATAGTTTAATCTTCACTCTACAATGTAACGAGTAACTAATCTACCATTAGTTAGAATTACGGAATCTTCATTAATTACTATGGGTATAGTATTTGAACCAAAGGAATCTATATGTATAAGTTTCCTATCCATCACCCTATATATTCTGGTTTCTCCACCAAAAATTCTCGTATTTAAAGCAACTAAATTACGTGAAGATACGAGATAAGATACTTCCCTCATTATATGTGAAACCCAATCGACAACGCCTCTTATATCGTGTTTAATAAGAACTGGTTTACCCATTAAGTTCAATAACGAGATCAACGTGTTTTCTTCGAGATCGACATCAAAAATTCCTTTTGTAAACGGCATTTTAGTATAAGCAAAAATTATTGAGTAATCACGAGGATTAATTATTTTTACATTGTGTTTATCTCCAACCACAATAATATTCGTTGGAAACTTAAGTCTCTCATGTATAGGTATTGGTAGGGGATTGTATGGGGGGAAGTAGGGAATACCTTCTATTTCTAAAACTTCTTCCCCCCTCTTATCGAAGAACTTAGTATGAGTTAAACCATATTCCTTAAATCCATATACGGCTACATGATCCATTGTTGAAACTATTTGCCCACCAAATTTCTCTATTTCATCAACAATATTCATTGTTGATAAATCTATTAGAATTGAGCGAGAGTAGTCTATATCTAATCCAGATATAGATAAAGCTAGTATGTCTCGAGAAGAACCTATTGTGAAGTCTAGAACATTATTGTACTTCATCGTTTCAAGAGTTTCTCCATTTTTATCAAGAATAGATGCTTCGAGAACGCGATCCTTAGATAACGTAGCTAGAATACATAAATTTTGCTGACAATGGAATCTAGTTATAACTCCTCTACACGTTCTATACCATAATCTATTACCTAAACCTTGGTAACATGTTGCAATAAATAAGTGTTCTCGGAATTCAAAAGTACCTAGTAAGCCGGGTTCACGCTGTTCTTTAATAGTGAGTCTACCATTATTTACATTTACAGCTACATCCAACTCATTACTACTACAGTATAAATTGAAGAATATAGATTCGCTTTCATGTTTAAAACCAGTAATTATGCAATCTTCTGGAAAAGTTCTTTTCCAATCCAGTTTCAAACTCAATTCCTAGAACCAATTTCAAATAGTGAATTGAGATATTTTTGGTTGAATCTTTTAATAAACATATGTATTATGTTAAATTTAATAAAGAATGTTCTTATAAATTAACCTACCTATAATAAATTTACTGTCTACTTCTTGTTCTGGTTGAAATTCGTTATGATGAATCCATCATTTAATTTTAAAGCGTTCCGTATAGTTGAAGTACGCGAACTTGGTGATTCTAGATTTAAGTATACGAGAAGCTATGAATTAATAGATGTATATAGTAAGGAACTAGGCGGTGTTTGTTTAGGTGAGGGTTGTGCTTATCTAGATGAAAGTGGTTTACATACTGTTTATCTCAAGATCATTTCAGGCATTAAGAGTATTTATCTAGATGATCAACTCTATACACCAGTGCCGTTGAGTTTAGAAGATTTATTCTATTATAAACCCTATCTAGTCGTTGTTTACGCTACCGATGAAGGTAAGGTTCTGGAAATATATAGAGATCGTTCTTTACTTCACAGATTTAATTATATAGAGAAGGGGTTTGTGAGTAAGAGGTTTAATCCTATAATCGGGTTTGAGCACGGTTCTTGTTGTGGAGAAATATATGTTGTTGCTAAAACTAGTGATAGAGAGAGTTTTGTATTTCGAGTTAAGGATGATAAAGTTGTTCGTGAAAACATTATTGGTGAAGCCCGTATTCTGGGTTGGAATAGGGATTGGCTTGTTCTAGGTATTCGTGAAGACGATCATGTAAAGTTAATCGTTAGGTCTCGTAACTCCGTTTCTAAGTTTAAAATACCAATTAATATGTTGACAAGAGGTTCTTTCAGAGATTTGAAAACAGTGTATGTTAATGATAAAGAGATGTTAGTAGGAGTATTGAGTGGAAACGAGTTTAGAATGATTGATTTGGATGATAGAGTAATTGTTTGGAGTAAGTTGTTTTCGGGAAGAATATCTTCTCAATTCTATAAATTAAACAGTGATCGTATAGCTATTTATAGTTCTAATAACCTATACGTATTTGACCCATATAGTGGTTCAAAACTTTTCGAATACATTGCTGAAAAACCCATTAGTTCGGTGCTTATTAGAGAATCGTTCTTATTAATTGCTTTGGGTGAAAACATAGTTATGTTTAGTATCGATGGACCTAACTATCGTGAAATCGGTTCATACTATGTTGACGGTAATATCATTGATATGGCTTCACTAGGTGATGACGTTATTCTAGTATATTATGGTTTGAGTAATGTATTGAAAACAGCGCAGATTTCTATCCGTGAAGGTATTGAATTTGGTTGTTCAGAAGCGGTTCTGGTTAGGAATACTTCACTTCCACTTCCACTACACATACCTTCAGGGAAATTCAATGTTAAAGTTCTTAAACGTGAAAATAAAGCTATTAATGTAGAGAGTAGAGATGAGAAATTCTATATTGTAGATAGGGGTTCGGATCCAGGCATTTATGATATTAAGCTTTTAGTCACTATACCGGGTTCGTTACCGACTATAGTTAATTTGAAGGTTAGAGTTGAGGATGTTAAAAGTGCTATACGTAAATTAAAGCTTCAGAGTTTAGAAGTATCTCCTAGAGGATTTTACTTCCCTCTATCAATAGAGACTCTAGTTCCTCTAAATGAAGTATATGTTCTAATGTATTCACGTAATCTAGATGTTTTCGGTTCTAGTTTTGTGATTCAGGACCTTCCAAGCGGGGAGCACTCTATTCCAGTTCACATTATTTGGGGTAAATCAGGTACCCATAACGTTACTTTAGCAATTAATGGTTGGAGTATGAGGAATAGATTGTATGAAGAGGTTGAAGCCAAGATTAAGCTTGATTACGATATTCTACCACTATACGCCAGGTTCTATAACGATGCAATGCATATCTGGAGTCCTGCCGAAGTGGGCGAAGTGAATATATCTGTAGCTAGAGGGTCCAGTAGTTACGTTACGAGAGTATACATAGGTCGTGGTTGGAACGAGTTGGAGGAGACCGTTGTTCCAGATGAAGTGGTGATCGAGCTTCCATCCCGTATCGAATGTTGTATAAGAAGAGGAGAGAGTTGGCTGAGATTCAAGAAGCATTAGAATTTGTTTTGAAAATTAGTTTTATCCTAGCTATTGTAGCTTTATGCTTAGAGATCGCTTCAATCATATATTCTAAACGAAAGATCGGAGTAGAACGTAGAGTTCATCAATCATTTCCTCAAGTTTCCTAATCTTTTCTTCAAGATACTTTATTCTCTCATTCAATTCATTTATCTTTAATACGATCTCATCTATACTCATAGAATTCACTATGTAACACTAAGTTCTTAATATTTATAGTTATAACCATTATGTGTCAATAAAATATAACTTACTTTTAATCCATGACTTAATCATGAAGTATAGATTAATGTGAAAGGTGTATGGTTTTGACAAATTACGTGTTTAAAATAGCTACCAAGATCTATGATTATGCCGATAAGCATCCGCTAGTATTTAAAGCGATTTATTCGGTACTCGTAATCCTAGCGGTATTTACAGGTATATTTCTGAGAGCACTACCATACTACTTGAATGGTTTAGAATTGCTGGAGGCGGACTGTTACATAGAGTATTGGCAAGCAAATTACGTTTATGAAAAAGGGGTTTTAGCTTGGTATACGTTAACGCGTAGCAATCCAGATACACATATATTCTGGTACCCATGGGGCAGGGATTTCATTACAACTAGCTATCCCGGTTTACCGGTATTCATTGGTGTAACTTACCATGTAGTTAGATTTCTCGGATTAAATCTAAAAGATTGGGTTGCTATAACTCCACTAGTGTTCGCAACTTTCTCCTACATAACGCTATATTTAGCTTCAAAAGAGTTGAGTAGGAACGATAAATTCACAATATTGGCGGCTCTATGGTTATATACACTTGTTCCAGCAACGTCTGAGCGTAGTATGATCGGTTGGGCTGAGAAAGAAGGCGTTGCAATGGTATTCATATTCTTATCCATATACTTCTATACAAAACTACTAAGGATCATTAATGATCCTAAGACTAGCGATCGTATTAGATTCGTATATGCAATATTATCCGGTCTCTCTATTGCTATTATAGGGTGGTTCTGGGGAGGATTCATATATGTTTTCGGTTCATTTGTAGCCTTCTGGATTCTATCGCCAATACTTGCTAGGAAACACATTACTTTCAACTACATTTACTTTAACTACATAGTTATGGTATCATCACTATTCTTTGTTCAAGCTTCGCCAGCTGTAGTAGCTTCTCTAGGTTTCAACCCGTTTTCGTTTAAATCAATAGGTGTACTCATGATTTTATCGTACTCGTTACCAACAATATACTACGTTCTAGGCGTTGAACACAGGGTTTTGAAACTGAAGAAACCACTATTAACACCTGGAAGGTACTTCGTAATCCTATTAATAGTAGTGATCGCAGGTTTATCTCTATACGCGTTAGGATATGTTAGAATAAGTGCTAGATACGCGTGGGCTCTGGGTTTGAGAGCAATAACTCCAGCTCCACCAATAGTTGAGAGTGTTGCTGAGCATCAACCTCCACTAGCTGTTAAGGGTGTAGCCGGTGTTCTCGATGATTGGGGGACTGGTCGTTACGAACTAGTTTTTGTATCGCCAATCGTACTAGCTATAGCAGGATTCCTATATGGATTCTATAAGGGAGAACCACCCTACGCTTTCGTATCTCTAGCTTTCCTTCTAGGTTTCTATAGCTACCTTAACGCAACATATATGGCTACAACAGCGGCATCTATGGGTATATTGGTTGCTTCATTATCAACCGGGTATATTTTCTCCAAAATCCTACCTTCTAGACAAATCGTTGCTAAGTGGAGGAGAGGTAGGGGGGGTAGGGTTTCAGCTACATTCAATGTAGTTGCACTCATACTTACGACATTGATAATTATTAATTTAGCTTTCGCGGGCTATCGATTGGGTTATAACCATAGATATCGTAATTACTATTCATTGGTTTCAGGCGGAGTTGGTGTAGGGCTTAGGAACGATGCTTGGTACAAAGTATTCGATTTCTTAAGAAACAATATGTCTAGCAATGCTGTAGTAGTTGCTTGGTGGGATTATGGATACTGGATTTCTGTTGGTGGAGGTAGAATTACGGTTGCTGATGGAAGTACGCTTAATAGCACTCAGATCAGTATATTGGGTAGAATACTTACTTCCCGTGATGACACAGAACTTCTAGAGTTGCTTAAACTACTACGTTTACCTCCCGAAGAAACCTATATCTTGACATATGATGTTTTCTACTTCCAACACTTACCTAACTCTTCAACCTACTTGGTTCACCCTGCACTATATTATTCCGGCAGGTACTTAACAGAAGATGGACGTGCTTTATGGATATATTCAGCTGGTTTAAACGATATACCTAAAAGTAGGTGGATGATAAGAATAGGCGGTAGGTCTGTTTCAGAGTATTTATATCTATACTATGTTGAACCTCAGAATACTCTAGTTATATCTCCTAGATTCGAGAAACCGGAGAGTTTGGGTTTCATATATAGGATTATGTTTGATGGAATACTCTATCTCAACGAAGTTAATAGGAATAAAACATATTATTTCAGATGGTATTCTGGTTATGAATCTTCTATTGAAGAAACTCCTTTCAAAAGAATAGGTGATGCGTACGATATTAAAAGGGTAATTACAATTCGTGAAACTGGTCAAGGTTTTACCGGCATGGAGTTATTCTCAGTTGAAAACAGATTATTTGCTAATCACTCATTTATTAAACCCTACCACGTTATTGTCGAGCCTTTTGAAAGCAACGAAGAATCCTTCTATGCAGTAGTTGTATTCATTTATAAAGTTACGATCAAGTAATTAGAGCCTAAACCACTACTTTTAAAACAAAAGTTGTGGTAATGTATTTTTGGTGTACCAATTGGTTTTTAAAAGGAAAATAGACCCGATAAGAGAGACTTTAGCAGCGATATATAAAATTAATCAAGGTATAAGTAAGATTGAGTATTTATTAGATAAGCTAAATTCACGTAAAGATAAGTTGATCGAATATGCTATATCGCTAGAGAATAGAGGTGAGAGATTTCTAGCGAAAAAATATGTTGAGGAGGCTAAGAGGATCGAAGAGTTCTATAATGGATTAAGTGATCTTAAGCTTGTTTTACTAAAGATCAGTATGGGTTTAGAAAGAGCTCTAGTTACACATAATTTCCGAAAATTAGCGGAAGAACTAATAATTCTATTTGGAAATATTAAGAAGCTTCCGGAATTCGCGATTCCAGAGGTTGGTAATATTATAATGGATGTGGAATCTTCTATAGCTAAATTGAGAGATTTCAGTTATACTATTGATGATTTAAGCTTCAATATAACTTCAGATAATGAGATTGATAAGATCTTATCAGAAGCTAGAGAAATTATTAAGAAGAAGTTTAAGTTACCCGAACCTCCACAAGGAGTTGGTTAAATCCTCAATGTATACTTCTTCTCCTCTTTCAGAGATTTCAATTCAATGTTTAATTTAGCTAATTGTTCTCTAGTTGATGTTAAGATCTTGTTATAAACAGTTTGACTAACAATTACAACGTGTTTAGTACATGTTCTATCGAGTATTCCGGAACCAATAGCGTAAGCTAATTTTTTAAATTGTTCAGCTACAGGTAATGAAGGATCTATTATCCAAACACCTATTTTATCCGAACTAGTTTTAGCAACTAGATTTGGAGTTAATGGTTTATCAATAGATTTATTAATTTTAACTTCATAACCTTTTTCTTTAAACGCATTTATAACTTGTTCTACGAGTTCGTGTGGAATATTTGGTGTTCTATGGTATATGTATTCCTCTATAGCACCATGCATTTCTGGATTATAGAGTTGATATCTACCTCTATCGATCCTATAGAGAAACAGTTTATCCGGATCCCTATACCTATCCTTACTATTGCTATTTACAGTAACTAAATCGATTTCGTAATCAATACTTGCACTGGATCTCGATGGATCCTTTTTCCTAGCGTATTCAACGATTTCACTTCTTGTAAAAACGGTTTTACCCGTCTCTAATAGTTCAATAACAGTTTCTTTAAGTAACAACCAGTTGGGTTTCCTATTTGTAGAGTTACCTTGAAAATCCAAGTAAATCAGCCAATATCGAACCCTCATTATTAAAGTAGAGTATTTAGCATATATATCTTTAAATCATTAAAGCATTAATTTATCTGGTCAACCTTCTTCTTACGCATTACTTAAACATTTTACCAAATAAGCTGGAGTTTCAGGAATCTGCAAAATCAGCTTATGATTAGATCGTTTAACTAGTTATTCCCGATTTAGTTCAACGGATTCGATGGTTTTAATAATTTCTGAAGCTAACTCTCTTATCTTACTTGAAACTTCACTGTTTCTGAATGAAATATAGTAGGGTTCTTCTCTCTTGATAGATTCGGCAACTAAGGGGTCTATTGGTAACTTAATAACCAGATCTACCTTGTATTTAGAAGCTAGTTTCTCAATGTTGCTTTCACCGAAAGGATAATGTTCTTTACCCGTATCTGGGCATTTAAAGTAACTGAAATTCTCCACTAAAGCCAATACTCTGATCCCGGCTTCATGTAAGAAATTAAGTGTTCTCGTAACAACGCTTTCTGTTAAGATATTTGGAGCTGTAATAACTATGCCTCCATCTAGTTTCTTCAAGGATTGAGTAATAGTTAATATTTCGTCACCAGTACCTGGCGGTGTATCGATAATTAAGTAGTCAATATCTCCCCAGTAGGTTCTAGCTAGTATTTCAAGAATAGCTCTTGTTTTAAGAGGTCCTCTCCAAACTATTGGTGTTTCATAACTATTGGTCATCAAACTAATTGATACGAATTTAACGTTGAGGGGGCCTTCAACTGGGATGATCCTGGATTCTTCTAGATATAGGAATCCTTTCTTTACACCTAGCAGTATGGGAACAGATGATCCGTGGAGATCGGCGTCGAATAAACCAATTTTTAAACCCATTTCGCTAAGAGCTAAACTTAAATTTACTGCTATGAACGATTTACCTACGCCTCCTTTACCGCTTAAAACAATAACTTTATGTTTCACATTCTTCATGTTTTCTTCAATCATTCTTAAAAATAGATCTGTGAAAGAGAATGGTTTAGACAAGATGTTTCACTAATCTATATTCTAGTTATCAAGATATGTTTATCACTATAGTAAAGAATATCCCATAAACCTAAGTATATGAATGGCTGTATTCCTCTCATGTATTCGATAACGTTGAGTTTACGTAATGGTTGTTCGCTGAAGCTATATTTTGTTTCTCTCAGCAGTATATCTGTTTCAACACATACTTCGTAGACATTAACGAGTGCTCCACGATATTCATATATCACATCTCTACAAGCTTTAGGCATCGGTACCGTTACTCCATACTGGTCGGATACTAATTTAAATAAGATTGAACCGTCCGGAGCTATTCTTTCTTCAGCTAAACTAAAGATCTTTCCATCACCAACTGCTCTTATAGGTCTGGATTCAACTATTTCTCTAGCTTTAGATGGTATTTTGCTTTGTGCTAATTCCAGAAACTGAGCTCTAGCATCGACTGTATCGAATATAGATAATATGCCTGGTTTACTCCTCAATAGCTCCCATGATAATAAACCTAATCTAATTATGAGTGATGCTAAACTATCTTTCTCGAAATCTGGCTTATCGATAAACATTACAGCGTATCTAAACCTACCCTTACCGAAATGTTCTATTGTAACTTTCAATTCCACGTGATCTAAGTATCCTTTAGCGTGATAGAAAGTTAGATCTATTTCTCTACCCGTCAGTATTTCGGGAGGCGTATATTTCTCTTCGAGTTCTAAGATTTTAGCTAAGTAGTCAAATCTCTCGGGTTTTTCCGCAATGGATACGAAATTAACTCTGGCGTACTCGTAGGTAATGTTTTTAAATATCCATGCTAGAGTTACAACAGGGTTTTTACCTATAGCGAAATCAGATATTTTCTTCATAAACTCCACTACTAAATATGCATCTTTCACTCCCGGACTAGGTGGTTCCTCGACTTCAACGTATTTACTAAGTTTTTCAACAATATGTTTCGTTAATAGTGCAGATAAATTAATGTATTTAGATGTTTCTTCTTCACTACCCAGTAAACCGAGTAGTTCAACAGATACTTTAAACAAGCTCCAAACATCTCCAGCGAATTTAGACCAGTATTTACTAATCCAAAATTGTTCTTCGTAAACCAATATTAATTGCCTCAAGAGAACCTTATATTCATTTAGATGTTAATTATGGTTTAAAGAAGTAGAATATCTAAAAGTTTATCGTTTGGATACAAGGGTATTAGAATTGATATGTAGCGTTGCACCAGCGAAATTGATCCTACTAGGTGAGCATTTCGTAGTTATGGATAAACCAGCTATAGCGACAGCGATTAACCTCTATGCTAGAGTCTGTATTGAAGAAAACGATCGATTCGTAGTTATATCCGAAGAATTAGGTGAGAAAATATATTTAGATAATCAGGGTATTCCAGAAAAATATTCTCAATTCAAACTAATAACCGAACTTGTTGCTTCAAAAACAAATAAGTATAGGAAATTTAAAGCTACAATTAGTTCAGCAATACCACCATCATCTGGTTTAGGCTCCTCTGCAGCAACAGCTGTAGCTTTCATACATGCTCTTTATAGATTTTATGGTGTAAACCCCTCTTTAGATGAAGTCAATAGCGTTGCGTTTGAAGCCGAAAAAGTTGTTCATGGTAAACCTAGTGGTGTAGATAATACTGTTTCAACATATGGGGGATTGATATATTATAAGAAGGGTTTAGTGAAGAGATTAGATATTAATTGGCCCGATGATTTAAACCTAGTTGTTGTTGATACTGGTGTTAAGAGGAATACTGGAGTGGTTGTTAGAAACGTTCTTAAACTATATGGTAGTGATGATGTTTTCATAGATATATATGGTGTAGCTGAGAAAATAGTCGATAAAGCTTGGAGAGCATTGGAGAAGGGGGATTTCGATAAACTTCCAGTACTTATTAATGTTAATCACGGTCTTCTAGTTTCAATTAATGTTTCGACTGTTGAAACAGAATATGCTATTCATAAATTGAGAGAAGCCGGTGCTTTAGCTTCAAAAATTAGTGGTGCTGGGATGGGCGGAGTAGTGTATGGATTATTTAAAGGAAGTATTGATTATAATATACTTGATCAGTTTTTTAAATCAAGAGGTTTTAAGTATTATGTTGTTAAACCGGTAAATAGAGGTGTTTTCCCATCCGATTCTTCTTAATGTTTTAATCAAATATTTCAACATTGTAATGTGAGGGTCTTAATTTTTAAATACTTTGTTTCCTATATTATTAAAAGTTGTGATGGGATATATGTGGGTTTAAAATTATGGAAACAGGCTTAACTTATAGATGTTTTGGAGAGAAGGATGTTATTAGGAAGATAAATCTCTTACTATCAGATTACTTAACTCAAATATACATGTATAACACTATGATTAAACCTAGAAACTACTATTTAAAACCTGTTCATATAGTGGTTAAGAAGAAGACGTCTGGTGTGAAGATTAAATACTACTACTATGGGAGATATTGGTATAGAATTGTGAAACAACCTAGCGGAAAGCTTAAATGGATATATATTGGTAAGGAGAAACCATTATCTAATTTACCGGACCCTCCTAGAAATCCTTTGGAAGGTTTAGTAGTTAAGATTGATGGTAGTGAATTAGAAATAATCGCATCAACTAGAGAGCTTTATGAGAAGATCTATAGCGTTTTATCTTCTTGAGGAAATCCTTCATAACGAATTCTAATTCCGTGAGGTTGGATTCATTATCGATAATTTCCATTTTCTTAACTATTCTAGTGATTTTGAACTCCTTCGTTAACCTCTCTTCTATGAATTCCCTGATCTCTGGTGTAAGAGTTTTGTTTGTAAATTTAATTTTTAATGTATGTCTATCTCTAGTTTCTTGAGGGAAATCAATAATTTGATAAGTAGGTATATTGATCTCTAAACCAGTAAGTTCAGTTTTAATCGCTATTCTCCTGCTCTGAATACTCTTAATCGTATCCACAAGCTTTTCTTTAACAGATTCTTCGTAGGAAGCTAGAGGTGTTGTAATTATTGGTACAACAGCAATTACATCATCAAAACTGCTTTTTCCGTATCTAATTAGATCCGGGTTAACGAGTTGGAAGAGTTCGTCTCTGCTAACAACTGGGATATCAACGGGTATTATTTGGGGTAGAGACGCTTTAACTTCTATTGGTAATAGTGGTAGAGATATACGTATATCTTCAATTTTAATCGAGAAGGGGTCGTTTATCTCTATATCTATCTCCGGTACATCGATTTTAAAAATTACGGTTTCATCGTTTTTCACGAAATACCCATCCTCTTAAGATTTCTTTCAAGAACATCTCTGTTTTCAATAAGTTGTGGAGATAACCTAATTATACCATCGATATGTTCAGCTAAACCGAGAGTTTTCAAAACATCACCAATAACGTATGCTTCGCCAACATTTAAGCCTTTCTCAATAAGTTCATTTATTGTAATACTGGTTTTATTCAGCAGTTCTTTCATAACTATTTTTGCGTTTTCTCCATGAACAGGGTCTTTGAAAGCTGTATCTAGTTTAATATAGATCCATTCCTCCAAAGGATCTGGAATATCGAGTCCAGAAGCTTCACTCACTTTCCTCCTGAAATCATCATTATTTAGAAAATCGAAAATATCATTGTATAAGTCAGCAATAATCCAACCCAAACTCATGTATTTTAATTTAACAGTATCTTTATCGATATAAACACCGAGTTTACCGAGAACTTCGTCTACATGAGGATCTACAACTCCTCTAAACATTTGTCTAAAACTAGTAATATCTATACCTCCAGTTTCATATAGTAATCTGAGAATCTGTATTACTCTATTCCTCGATGGCAGTATAGCTAGTAATGCTAAGAAGAATTCTCTTAAATTCTTAGATAAACCAGTTTTTTCACTCAAAACAATCTCCTTCATTAAAACTATTTACTCATAATGATACAGATAGGTTTAGTAGGGATAAATATGGGTTTCTTCATTGAGAATGCTGAAGTATTAATAACGTTTGATAATAGTAATATGAGAGTATTGAGGAAAACAAATATAGCAATAGAAGATGGGCATCTTAAATGTATAGGTAAAGATTGTGTTAAATCTAGAGATATGGAGGTAATTGATGGTTCTCATAAATTAGTAATGCCTTCATTGATTAATTCATTCGTAGATCCATTATCAATTATTAATAAAGCTCGATGCTACGTTAATAATGAATTTAGCTTAAACGAGCTTCTCGCTAGACTCACGTGTTTAAAACATGTTCTTAATGGTTTAGCTGGATTCATATCGTTGAATCGAAACATACTCGAATACGATATCTGTAGAGATTTGAAGATACATATAGCTTATCTTGATAAACAAGGTTCTATAGAGAGTACTTTTGTAGAAGGCAAAACGGTATTGTCGTTTCCATACATTGATCTCAATAGTGATGAGGATTTAGATAATCTAAAATCTACTCGTAAAACTAATAACTGGATTTTTATACGTACGCCACTAACTAGGAGGAGGTTTTTCGATATAAAGCGTATAACTGGGAAATGGGTTATTGAGTTACTTAATGACTATAATTTAATTAGTGAAAAAACTGTTTTAATTGGTCTTAACTGGGTTTCAGCAACCGATATCAACTACATTTTAATGAATAAACCAGTTATTCTAACATCGCCTTCTCAATCTATGAATTTAGGTGAATATAGTTATTTACCAGTTAAACCCTTGCTTAAAGGTAAAGTTCCATTAGTGCTATTCAGTAGTGATTACTCTTTGTTGGGTTTCAACCTCTATCTAGAATATCCTATTTTCTATTTATTAACGAAGTTTCTATATGATGGTTTAAATAATGGTTATAGTTTCATTATTCAATCTACAATTACTACGCCATACTCTATACTTGGTTTAAATATTAATTACTTAATAGAAGGTTCTAAACCAACACTAGTTATCTTCAATATCGGTTATAGAGGGGATTGGTTCGCAAATCTAGATTTAAATCCATTACTATTTCTCGAAACTACGGTTGAGTATCTCTTTATAGATGGTGAACCGGTTTTAACGCCTAGCGTTAGATCTATATATGTATCAGAATTAAAAAGTATCATGAATGAATTATTTCTGAGAGGTTGTTTAGATTGAGTGAAGATGTTTGTAGTGTTCTTAGAGAGATTGTTGAATTAATTGCTTCGATATACATTATTAGCGAAACCAACGATCAGGTTGTTAAAACTAGATTAAGTGATTTACAGAGTAGGCTTGATTCACTAATTACTTTTTTAGAAGAGTATTGCGATAGAGATTGTTATGAGAGGATCATTAAATTAATTAGTAGTAGGAAATATAGAGATGAGGATATCGATTCTATACTGATAAAAATTCATGAATGTATGATTAACTATGGTTGTCGTAGTAACGTTTCAATAGTAGAATAACGAGGATTGAAATTAGAGCAATTAGTGGAACATAGATGGGTTCGTTAACGCTAACCATAAATGGTCTATTCACAACATTATAGGTTTCACTACTCCAAAACTCTACTCTGGGATAAATCAATTGATCGTTTCCAACCGGTTCATACACTACCAGTAATCTATATGTTCCAGACGGTATCTTGTCAGCTAATTCACCAACATATAGATAGAAGTAGCCAAACTCGTCGGTCGTATTTGAACCGACATAGTATCCTCGCGAATAGTCAATACTAACGAAGTATACCTTTAGTGTTCTATTTGGAAGAGGTTTGTATTCTCTTGTAGCGTAATTGAATGTAGTTAAATTAGCTTCAACCCACACGTATTCTCCTAGCTCAATATATTGATCGCCATCGTAACTCACATGATATAGCTTAACGTCCAGGTTAACCACATATTTATTTGTATTGAAAGCATCTATCCAGTATTCATCATAATATACTTCTCCATATGTAGCGTAAACTTTGTTATCAATAACTACTGTTCCATTACCCCATGTAGGGTATGGTGCTATACAATCATATAGGTTAGGACCCGGGATATCTAGAACTTTATATGGTTCTTGATTATCTACCCATGTCAATGTATAAGCAAAAGTAGCTACCTCTACTCTAAATATTTTCTCATATAAATATGGGTCAATAACGTCTAGAGGAACGTAGCCTTCAATGAAGTGATAGTTAGCAGTTACACTCGTATCGTTATAGAGTATGTATAAACCATGTACTGCAACCCAATATGTTATATCGCCGGTAGAGTTCGTGCTGAAAATCCAAATTAATCTAAACCAATTACAAGATCTAGAAGTATCCATACCTATAGGTGTTCCAAGTTCTGTTTCAGTATTGTAGCCCGGCATATCGAATGATGAACGGTAATTTTGATTATCGGTACAATTTGTGGGAGTATCATCTATAGCTATTGCAATTATTGGAGAGATCCTTCTATCTACTCCAGCATTTCCTTTTAAATGAATAAGGAAGTATAATCTATTATTTATAAGATCGAAGTGTAGATAAAATGTCAATATATCTAGATCAAACGATTCTTCCGGAACATAATCAGTTCTTTGATCGTTACTAAGATCGCTCCATGCTAAAGTTAATCCATATCTATCCAATACATAGAAGTTATAACTTACAGGTTCGGGGACAGTATTGAAGCCTATGTCAAGCCAATAATCTATTACATTATCGCTGACTTCAGTAGCGGTATCGTAATTAGAAATAACATCTATTACTGCACTTCCATCTCCTACATTGACCGGTACTCCAGTTCCATTACCTATAAATGTTAAGAGATAAAGCCTCACATTACTAACGTTCCAGGGTTTTTCGACACCAATATCTCTCCAGTAAATAGCTAGTTCTACAACTCCTTTTTCACCGTTAACGGCAAAACAAGAATTTAGTGTTGATACACTTGCATATTCCGAGTTTCTGATATCTATTAGAGGGCTTCCACATAATCTCTTCAAGTTCACTATATTTGGATTCGCAAGATCTAGGATTACTTGGTAATCCCATGGAGCATAAATGCTGACGTTAATGTATTTATCAATTGTTGTGTAATTACCATTAAACCAATTCATATCTGTATCTATAAGTATTGATAGTAGTAGTGAATTTTGTCCAACTATACCAACTGGTATCTTTCCACGAACTCTTACTAACATTAGTAAATGTGTTTCGTTACTCGTAACTCTCATTTCAGTTAGATCTGCAAAAGACACATCTAATCTAGTATCGTTTAAAGCATCAAACCAAACGAATTCACCCTTATAATATAGAAACTTATTATCACCACTAACGTTGAAGACGTGAATACCTTTAGAATAGTTTGTTACAACATCTCTAGTGATCCTATCTTCACTCCTCCAGTAATACTCAGTATACCAATCACTAATATATCCATCTATAGATACAGGGAGGTGGAGAGGAGGTAGTTTCGGCCAATCAGTCGGGTCTCCATCAATTGTAATGCTTAGGTAGTGAATAGGATTTCTTTTTAAACCTTCATTAATTGTTATACTACTCAAAGGATCAAATATCATCTGTATTGTTAAAACAATAATTAATGAAGTAAATAATTTATTCATAGATAGACCCAAAATATTTTTGTTTAACACTTTTTACTAGTTATATGAGTTATAATATTTTCGGAGTAATCTAAATAGGTTTAACAATCCATTTTTCCATTGCTTGTTTAGCGACAGGAATAGTATTTCTAGCCTCTTCGACTACAGCCGGGTCAATACTGTGTTCTAAGTATTGTTGTTTAAAACCTAGATCAACTTCTTTATAACCAAATGGATTATATACTCCACTCCTCCCCGTGAATAATTTTCCAGTTTGGTTAACGAGAATAAGGTAGTATGTATTTTCATGACTACGGGTCACAGCGATCTTGTCGAGAATCTCTTCTTTGAGAAAACCCTTGACCCAACCAGCTTGAACTATAACGCCATGTGCCCCCATGAAACTATATGTTCTGAAGAGTTCTGGAAATCTCAAATCATAACAGATCGCTACATATAGATCCATAGATTTCAAATTAAGTTTAATTGATGGTTTCTCGCCTGGTTTGAAGAAATCGGATTCTCTATATCCATAAGCATCGAATAAATGCATTTTACTGTAGAGTTTCACGAATCTACCGCTTGGTTCAACGAGTACAGATGAACTGTAGCATTTTGGTTTATCAATAGTTTTTTCAATAAAATGTGTGAGTATTTTAACTCCAAGTTTTCCAGCTAAATCTGAGATTTTAGTTAGGTATGAACTATTCTCGAGAAACTCCGCTTTGTCATAAACTTCTGGCGGTTTTAACCCGTCAAGAATATTTATCATAGAGTATTCTGGAAGGATCACTATATCTGCTTCTCTATAGGAATTCAACAGAATTCTACCTATTCTTTCAACATTATCTTGTGGTTTAATACCGAATTCCTCTTGTAATATACCTATTTTCAACATACGTATTTCCACAGTACTTATCTATTAAATCACTAGAATATTAATATAAGTTAAGATTGTAATTAATCAACTTCGCTAAATATAGTTATTTATTTATTAAAACTGATCAGGAGGTGTTTACGATTGTGGTTAAGCGATATTAGTGATTCGAAAAGGATGATTAATGATTGGGAGAAGAGTTATTGTAACATGATCAGAGCTGCCGGTATATCGAGAAAGTATTTGATTCTAATATCATTAATAATACCTTCATTTATATTACCTTTGATCTCTGTTGATGAAATTATTCTAGCAATATCACTTATAACTGGTTTAATAAGTGTAGTTTCAGTATTTGTATTTGTAGTTAATTTTGCTATCGTTATTGAGGATCATATCGAAAACACTAAGAATTACTTCGAGAAATTAATAAATTTGGTTTCTATAGTGATGGGTCGTGAAGCTGCAGCTAAGATCGAGATATTGTTTTCAGATCAACTGTTTCAGAAACGTATTTATGTAAAGTATACGCCAGTAATTCTCCTAATCGGTTTTATATCTCTACTATTCGCGTCAGACCCAACTAAACATTTCCTCATGATAATATCGTTACTTATATTCAATGCTTTACCTTCTCTATTCATTAATCATTTATTAATCATTTATAACAATCATATTGTGTGGGAAGTTAGTTTAATCAGAAATTTTAAGAACATCGTTGGACAGGAATTAAATGAATTAATGGAGTATGGAGTTTTCAAAACAAGGTTTTACCCATCAATTATCTTGTCAATTATAACCTTCACGTTATACCCAGTTGTAAAAATTATTCTAAAGTTTAATTCACACTACGATGAACACGTATCAAGACATAGAAAGAATCATTCGGTTATTAAAAGCTACTTTACTAAAACTCTCCGTTTATAATTAGAATTGATATCCAGTATCATCTAATAACTTGTAGTATCCTCGATAATTCACAATTATTCTCTCCATTAAATCCCTATTTCTGAGAACATTTATAAATTGTTTAACAGGTGCTTTAGATAAACGTTCTTTTAAAACCAAGAAATCGAATTCTTCCCATGTTAATGGTATGAAATCCAAACCATAGATATAGGCTACGTATCCCAACCCTAAGCCTGCATCGGCTCTACCATGTTTAATTGCGAGAGCAACTGCTGTGTGAGTTTTAACTTCGTAATTGTATCCCTTTATTCTCTTCGTCAACTCTCTAGGGTCTATTCCGAGCTTTTCCCCTATTTTGGTAATGAGGTATTCTAGATAAGTATGTATACCTGAACCTTTAGTTCTATTAACGATCACTATATCTTCTCTCAAGAAATCCTCTATACTACTAATACCTTTGGGATTACCTTTAGCAACCATAATACCTATTAATCTAGAATAACCTCTAATCAATACGGCTTTATCCGATAAACCATATTTTTCTATGAAAGGTTTATTATATGTAGAGGTGTTTGGATCAAATAAATGAGTTGGCGCAATATCCGCTTCGCCTCTTTCAATAGCTCTCCAGCCCCCCGAACTACCCGTTGGTATAATCCTAGTTTTACTTGATAAACCGCTTCTAACCAATATATCGTAGAGTAAATAATCATTGCTACCTATAATGTTGAGTTCCGGAACATTCTCTAAATTCCCGAATAATTCTACGTTTACAACACTATTTTCATCTAAAACCTCTATATTGGGGGGTATAACGCAATAGCCATCACTATGTATAATCGATAATAAACTACCGCTTTCGAAGGATAAGGGGTAGGCTGAATATCCTTTCGCTGTTGAAACTAGAGCTACGGGGAGGAACCATGAGATTCCAAGTGCTTTCCTTATTTTAACCGGTAGTACTGCTTTAACAATATTTGAATTAATATTTTTTAATCCCAGAAATCTAGCTATAATTGGTTTCACGATCTTGTGGAAAACAATGAAACACGATAATGGGAAACCGGGTAAACCAAATATTAATTTATTTTTAACAACTGCTATAACGGTTGGTTTACCAGGTTTTATTTTCAAACCATGAATTAATACTCCCGGTTCACCTAGTTTATTAAGAACTCTATATAGGATATCGCCGACTCCCTTACTAGTCCCTCCACTAGTTATTAATATATCGAAGAATTCAAGATCTCTCTGTAAATTGTTGAATACAGTGTTTTCATCATCCGGTAGAATACCTTTAAAAACAGGGTTTAAACCCATTTTCTTTAGAAAACCGGTGATCAGGAAACCATTAATATCATATACTTTACCTGTTTCGAGTTCTCTACCAGGCTCCACTATTTCGTTACCAATGGAATATATAGCTATACGGGGCTTTACGTAAACCTTAACCTTATCTAAACCTAAACCAGCTAGTAGAGCCAATACTCTCTCATCAATAACTGATCCCTTAACTAATATAAGGTCTCCTGCTGAAATATCGCTACCTGCTGTAGAAATGTTTTCTCCTGGATAAACCGTTCTATACACGTATATAGTATTGTCTTCTTTCTTGGTATATTCAACCATAACGACAGCGTCTGAACCACGCGGTATCATGGCTCCCGTAGATATCTCTATTGATGTTCCTTCAACAACCTCGATATTGGGTTTACAACCTGGATGTACTGAACCAGTAACTCTGAGTTTAACGGGATTTAATTCATCTGCATTAGAAACATCTATGCTTCTAATCGCGTATCCATCAACTATGCTTCTATCGAAAGGTGGGTAGTCGATTGGTGCATATATATCCTCAGCTAAAACTCTACCTAAAGCCTCTATAAGCTTAACTTCTTCAACACCTAATGGTTCTATTTTCACATACTTTTCAATAATTGGCTCTATCTCCTCGAGATCTACGAGTCTATAGAATGTTCTATTCAAAATAATCATCACCGTTTCATATGTTGTTCTCTATTTATAGTGGAGATTATCAAATTATCTATATCCGGTATGGTGCATGTTCTGATGGATAGTGATAAACTAGTTGAGTATGGTATTCCAACCAAATACATTGATATTTTAAGAAATAGGGGAATTACTGTTTTAAACCCTATTCAGGAAGAAGCCATTCGTCGTGGATTACTTAAAGGGAAAAATCTTGTTGTTGCAGCTCCAACAGCTAGTGGTAAGACCCTTATCGGTGAACTAGCTATGGTTAAAGCTATTGATAACGGCATGGTTTCAGTATATTTAACTCCACTAAAAGCTCTAGCTAACGAGAAGTATAGGGAGTTCAGAGAACTCGATAAAATTGGGGTTAGAGTTGGTATAACAACCGGTGATTACGATAGGAAAGGGGAGGAGCTTTCCGATTATAACCTCATTGTAGCTACTTATGAGAGATTTGATAGTTTATTGAGGCTTAAACCATCGTGGATAAGTAGAGTTGGTTGTGTTGTTGTCGATGAATTACACTTATTAATGGATCCTGAGAGAGGACCTGTTATTGAGATGATTATTGCTAGATTATTGAAACAAAATGTACATTTAGTTGGTTTATCAGCAACAATAGGTAATCCCGAAATCTTAGCTAAATGGATTAGAGGCGAAATCATTGTTTCCGATTGGAGACCCGTTAAGCTTGTTGAAGGATATTATAATAGGGATAGAGGCGAAATCGTTTTCATGGATGGTAGGGTTGAGAAGGTAACCTATAGAGTTGGAGATTCTCTTCTAAACATAGTTCTACATAATTTATCGAGAGACATACAGACTCTTGTTTTCATACATAATAGGAAGAAAGTTGAAGAATATGCTGAGAAAACATTGGATTTCATAAATGGATCGATACAGCATTTACCGTTTGAAATAGTAGATAGACTTTCCGAATCTCCTTCTAGGATTGAGAGGGAGAGATTGAGTAAATTATTGTTGAAAGGAGTCGCCTTCCATCACGCTGGTTTAAGTTCAGTAGCTAGAAGTGTTGTTGAAGAAGCGTTTCTTAAGAGAGCGGTTAAAGTAGTTTATGCTACACCTACATTAGCTTTAGGTGTAAATCTACCTGCTAGAAGAGTTCTAGTTTCTGTTAAAAGATACGATCCTAGTTATGGAACATATAGATTCATACCCGTATTCGAGTATAAACAAATGGCTGGTAGAGCGGGTAGACCCAGGTTCGACCAGTTTGGAGAAGCTATCGTTTACGATACTGACCCTAGTAATGCCTATAATTACGTTAAAGGAAAAGTTGAACCAATATTCAGCTATTTAGGCGGTGAACGTAGTTTAAGGATAAATGTTTTATCATTAATAGCTTCTGGAGAAGCATCAAATATTAATGAGATTATAGATATATTTAGAAACACACTATACTACTCTTTAAGTATGGATAGAATATGGATTTCATCAGCAATAACTAGAACCGTTAAAAACCTTATTGATTGGAATATGGTTGAAACACGTGGTTCAGAACTGATAGCTACTAAATTAGGTAGAATAACTTCTTATACATATCTAGATCCTCTTAGTGTTGTAAGATATTTCAAACTTCTACGTAGAAACCCCGACATCTTTTATTTCTTATACCTCATTACTCTAACACCAGATTATAATCGTAGCAAACCATATGTTCCTTCGAAAATAATTGATGATTACGAAGATGAAGCTTATCAATATATAGGAAATATAGGTTTATCAGACGAGATTGAGAAGGGGGAGTTAGACGAGTACTTAGTTCTCCAAAGTTATGTTCACGCTAAACTCCTATATGATTGGATTAACGAGGTTGACGAAGATACGATTATGTCGAAGTATGGTGTAGGTCCTGGAGACATATATTCAATTAGTGAAACATCATCATGGATATCCTATGCTTTATCGAGAGTTGAAGAAGTCGTTGGTGGTAGGGATAGGTCTGTTCTTCTAGATAAACTATCTACTAGGCTCAAATATGGTGTTAGAGAAGATGCTCTCGAGCTCGTTAAACTTGAAGGAATAGGTAGGGTTAGAGCTAGAATACTTATTAGTAACGGTATTAAAACTCTTGAAGAACTAGCTAAAACACCTATTAATAAGTTGATGTCATTACCAACTTTTGGTAGAAGAATTGTTGAGAAAATTATAGAACAATTAATTGAGTATGGGTTTAGAAAATGATTTCGCTAAACTACTTACTAATAGTGATCAGTAGTTCTCTCAAAGCATCGTAAAGATTTCTAAGTCTGCTGTATTCTCTATTGAAATCCTCTAAACTCAACTCTCCTCTACTGTATCGTGAAACTAGTTCTTTAATATCTTCTTCAACTCTACTCAACCTCTTTCTCAGAATATCTGTTATCTCGCTTGTTTTACTAGATTTTACTTCAACGAATTCGGTAGGCTTATATATATCGATTAGTTTACCATCTTCAAGCCTAAATACAGTGTTTGATTTAGTAACAATTCTGTAATCATGAGTTGAAACCAATATGGTTTTACCATATTCAACACTAAGTTTCCACAATAACTCCATTACCCTAACAGCATTCTCATAATCAAGCTCAGCTGTAGGCTCATCAGCAATAACTATAGGAGGATCGTTAGCTAGGGAGACCGCAATAGCAACTCTCTGTTGTTGACCACCACTTAATTCGAATGGTTTATGTAACGCTCTATCGCTCAACCCCACTTCATTCAATAACCACTTAGCTCTCCTAATACGAACTTCTCTTGGTACGTTGAAAGCTATCATTGGTAAAGCTACGTTCTCGAGAGCCGATAGAATAGGTATTAGATTTAATGATTGGAAAACAAAACCTATTACGCTTAATCTGATTTTCTCGAGGATCTTTTCGTTAAGACTAGTTACATCAATAGAGTCTATTAGAACAGAACCGCTTGTGGGTTTATCTAAACAACCAATTATATTTAATAAAGTTGTTTTACCACTACCGCTAGGACCAATAACTACCGATAAACTCCCCTTAACTACTTTAAAACTAACTCCTCTTAAAGCCTTAACCTGGATTTCGGGAGTTATAATGTACGTTTTAAACAAATCTTTTACTTCAATATCCAATCCTTTAGTAACGAAACCTTCAGGCGGGACTCTACGTGGATCAAATAAATAATCTAAACTACCACTAGTTTTATTCATATATAACTACACCCCTGTAAGAACCTTTATTGATTCCTTTAGTGTTTTCTTCCAAGACGTAGATGTAATGATTAATGCTAACGTTAAAGGCACAATTATCGCTACTAATGTAGCAATAATGGCTGGTAGTGGTATTACAAATACCGTTGTTACGCCGAAAGCTTCGTCGATAAATATAGGTGTTACTTCGACTAATTCAAAAATCTGCATTGATATTCTGGATAAACCATATCCTATCATGAATCCAGCCACTATACCTGGAACTAAACATATTATTAGCAAGGATAGCGTTTCGGATACACATAGTTTATAAACATCCTCTATTGAAACCCCCCTGCCGATCATAAGTGCATTAGACCTCATATTTTCAAAAACAATTGCGTAGGCTAGTATTGAGAGAACTAATTGACTAGCTACATATAGACATATACTTGTAAATAGAGTGAATTTATGAGATAAACACATAGTATCCACAAACTTATCTATATCAGTTTTAATTACGTCGAGATAATAGGATTTAAACTCCGTTGAGCCAGTTATTGAAGCATATCCTTTACAGAAAACCAATATATAGCCAAAATAGCTCCCCTTATATCCATGCTTCCTCGTTTCAGAAATAATAGTTTTGAAATCATCATATCTCATGATCAACCCTCTCTCTGTAGGAACAGATATTGGGAAACTAGCTAAACCACTATAAGGAAGCTCTGTTTGAAAAATTGGTAATCCTCTTAAACCAGCTCGAACCAATGCTGTAGATAATGGGATATTTCTAGCTGAAGCCAGAACTTGTGTATTTATAAGTGTGTGTGAACCAAACTTGATCTCAGCATTACCCACGTATGGTTTATTATTTAGATATTGTTTCTTAACAATAGCTTCTCCTCTAGTATTAAAAACATATATTGATGAAAATGGAGTTTCAACTAGTTGGTTCAGCGAATCACCGAATTTTCCAGTATATGATAGTTCCTCAACAACCTTACTTAACGTAATGAAGTTATTATCTATGAAGAGAATATAGCTGATCGGTATGTTGTAACCCGGTACTGATAGGTATATTGTTTTATACAGAGGTATATATTTACCTTCAACTTGTATAACTAGTGATGAGTGATATTCTATGTTTTCTCCTTTAAATGGAATGTATCCTAATATAAGTAGTCCACTACTGTATTTTACAGAACTATTACTCAACATACTTGATACGTTTTCCATCTCTCTAACCAGATCAGTGTAATTACTAATACTAATGGGTTTATAGAGAATGAAATCGTAACCTCCATGCATAGCGATACCGCTTCGTTCATATATGTTCTTCGTTAGATCTATTGCTATAATACTACCGAACAATAAAGATAATGAGAAATAACTCGTGATCATAGCTAACGCTAAGTAATTCAATTTAGTTCGAGAAAACTTAGCTATTAAGCCATGATATTTTTTCGTAAAAACTTTAGAAACCCCCTCAATTAACTTATACGATATTTGTGGATACGATGTTAGTAGTTTACTCAAAGTATATACAACTATGACTGGTCCAAATAATGTTGTAACTGGTTCTAACACGAGGAGTATAACGCTAATAACTTGAGCTACTAAACTGTATTGTGAAGAGTATAATAGTTTAAAGGGATTTAGAATAGTGTAGCGTAGCGTTATATATATTGTTAAGGCTATTAATACGTAGAAACTAGTCGTCACTCTCTCGAACTGTGTGGTTGAGTAACTTGTTCTTATAAATTCTAATGGTTCGATTCTAGATATTTCTTTTAAACCATTAATTAAATGACCTATGCATAGAACATATGTTAATCCGAATACTAAAACTAACATAAATGGATCTGTGATCAAATAAAAATCTCTAATGTATGTTTCAAAATCTATAGTTTTCCTCAAAATAAGTGAGGGTAGAATTGGTGATATGAATAATCCAATAGTTGTTCCAATAGTTGTATAGATTAGAACACTCTGGAGGAATCCTTTGAAAACAAGTTTAGTGGATACGCCTCTAATTTTAAGTAAAGCAATTTCTCTCTTATGTACGGATATGAGGAATTCTGGGGTTTTTGATAGAATTATCCATACTATAAACATAATGGGTAGTAGTGTTATACCAATTGCTAATCTGAACTGTTGATCACCTTGTTTAATGTTAATTAACTTTATTATAACCCAGTCATCTAGAAGATTTAATTCAAGAGGTTTAACACTATTTTCTAAATAATTCAGTAACTCGAAAACTTTATTAATAGTATGTGTAGCTCCATATCCTCTACTAAGTTCTTCAGCGTTGAGATTTAATATTACTAAAACAGTTGAACCATGTATTTCTACTTTACTAGAATAGGATTGTTCACCAATGTAGTATATGTCGTCAAGCGTTAGCTTAGCAATACTATCGTTTACTCCTACTTCATTAATTATAGAATTGAATACTTCAGAAGAACCTGTCAAGACAAATAATCCATTATAATCTTCTCTAATTCCCATTCTTAGTTTATCGAAAACGTATATGTATGGATTTACAGAACCTTCATATGTAGCAATGTATGGTTTATTGAAAGCTTTAATGAATGCTATATTCAGATATTGTTTCAATTCTTCTTCTCTATACGCTATACTTGTTTCAAAACTTGTATTGCCAATATTTACTATTACTTTCAGATCGAGTTTAGGAATATTTGATGAAATAATTTTTTCTCTAATCTTTCCATACGGGAATATTATTGTATCGTTAAGTTCTGGTACAAGCATTAAATTAACTCTTGAATTATTAATGGTTGTATTTCCAACAACTATTTTCTTAACAATTCTTGTTTCGACAAGTATAGATACACTATTGTTAATTAAGTTGCATCTTGAAATAATATTGGTTAAATTCATGTTGAGTTCTCTAGAGTCTCTATATTGGTTTGTCGAGTAGGTATATATTATTAAATGGTATGGTAATCGGGAAATTTCCTTTGCTAACACAGTATTTATGGTGTAATTAGCTATAATCAATGATGATGACAAGAGTGATGCTGAAGCTAGTGATAACACTATTAGGATAACGAATGCTCTTCTAGATAAGAATAGTTTTGTTAAAATACTGCTATACATGTTGATCTCCATGAATCTTCAAACATTGTTTTAATTCCTTACATACATAACGTTTTAATCCAAATAGTGTTTATCAAACTCTTTATCGCTTTTCTAAAGATTTATATATGAATGGGAAATTAAATATAGCAATATATTGGTTTATTGGTGGATTGAATTGTCTCAAATTATTGATGAAATTACTAGAGCATTAACATCGGCTATTACCGATATTATTAGCTATTTACCTAGAGTGATTGGAGCTATCGTTATCATCATTATAGGTTATGTTATCGGGTTACTCGCTAAATCAGCTGTAACTGTCGCTATATCGAGATTCTTAGGTAGGTTACTTGAGAGAACGAGATTCGGTAGATCCATTAAGGAAGCGGGTATAGATTATGCTGGTTTAATTGGCGGCGCTATTATGGCATTAATTTTCGTTGCATCACTAACGGCTGCTGTAGGCGTATTAGAGCTACCTGGAGATATCAGCGTTATTGTTTCTTCCGCTACACGTGCTTTATTCAACATAGTTGCAGGAATAACAATATTGATTATAGGTATACCTTTAGCTATAATGGCTGCTGAGTGGGTTTCATCACTAATATTCGTAACTACGGGGGAGAAACACGAAGTAGCTTCATCATTAGCTTTCAGCATAGTATCCATAGTTTTAGTCGTTCTAGTACTAAGTGTTGCATTTGTCGTTATGTTTAACTATACTCTACTACTAGATTACATAGTAGAATCTGGACCTATATTCGTGGGTGCAGGTATTATCCTGTTAACTGGATATCTCTTGGGACACGGTATTGGTAAGATAGTTTCTATAATTGTGGAAAGAGTTGTTGCTAAACCTCTAGAAGTATCTGAAATAGGGAGAGCTATTAAGGAATCAAATATTGATTTACCAGGATTAATTGGTGGATTAGCGAAAGGATTTGTAATTGTTGTCGCTATAGTTGCAGCGTTCTCTCTATTAAGGATCGAGGGTTTTGCGGGCGAGCTTCTCAGTAGTATAGCTTTCTACCTACCTAGATTAATCGGTGGTATAGCTGTATTAACGTTAGGTTTAGTATTATCTGTTATACTAGCTAAATATATTGGTGGATTCTTGAAAACGGTGTTTAAAGGTAAATTCGAGGATCTGGGTAGTCTTGCTGAAAACTTAATTATGCTTGGATTAATTGTTTCAGTTGTAGCTATTGCTCTTAACATACTTGAATTAGGGGGTAGTTTAGTATACCCGTTAATTCTTGGAGTAGTAGTTATTATTACTGGAGTTTTCATTGCTGAAATTATAGGTAAATTAATTAGGGAATCCCATCCAACATATGAGAAAATGGTTCCATTCCTAGAGTCTCTCATAGTATTGTTATTCGTAATTGTTGGTGTTTCAGGAATATTCTCGCAGTTTACTGAAGTATCTAGAGTAATAGCTATTCTATCCATTGGTTTAAGTATTGCTTTTGCATTAGTATTAATACCTATAGCGATATACTACTCTAGGTTATCGTGGAAAGAAGCTTCAGCCTAAATCTTTTTTTATAAATCATTTATTTCATATACAAATCCTTATGTTTAGGAAAATCATCATATTGGATGGCTACACTGATGAACCATCTGGTTTAGGGGTTCCACCGTATATAAATACTTATCCTAGACTAATTGCTGGAGTTTTCAGATTATTTGATAAAACTATCGATATACGTTACTGGACTATCGATGATGCTAGAAGTGCTCTAAGTAGATTTATTGATGATTCTAAATCATCCGATCTAGTTGTAATCATAGCTGGTTGTGAAGTTCCTGGTAAATACGTAGGCGGTAAACCAATTACTTTAAGGGAAATCGAGTATTTTGCCTACGTATTGAGAGATATCAGTAAAGTACTTGTAGGTCCTATCGCTAGATTCGGGTATAGTTATGGTGGCGGTAGTATTGCTGTATCTTTAAGGAAGTTGAGAGGGTTCTTTACAGAAATAGTTTCTGGAGATCCCGAATTATATTTCTATAGTCTCTTAACGAGTGGTTGGGAGAAAGCTGAACCTAATAGATTAAGGGATAATTATGACCTCGCTGATAAAGCTTTTAGAAACGGTGCATTCATAGTTACACAGCATCCCAACTATGGTTGGAACCTAATTGTTGAAATAGAGACTTTCCGTGGTTGCCCTAGATATATTAGGGGTGGATGTAGTTTCTGTATAGAACCTAGATTTGGTAAGCCTATTGTAAGGAGTCAAAGAGGGATTATTGAGGAAATAGAGGTTCTCTATCGTTTAGGCATTAGACATATACGTTTAGGTAAGCAACCAGATATACTTGTTTATGGATCTAGAGAAATAGGTTATGAAGAATTTCCTAAACCTAATCCGGTTGAGTTGGAGAAACTATTCTTTGGTATAAGGAATGTTGCGCCTGGTTTGAGAACTATCCATATAGATAACGTGAATCCAGGTACTATAGCTAGGAATCCTGAGGAATCGGTTAAAGCGATCAAAATTATTATCAAATACCATACTCCTGGAGACGTGGCTGCTCTAGGGATCGAGAGTTTCGATGAGAAGGTTGTTGAGGCCAATAATCTTAAGGTATACCCGGATGAAGCATTAGATGCTATTAGATTAATCAATAGGTATGGCTCTATAAGGGGGTGGAATGGCTTACCCCACCTGCTTCCAGGCATAAATCTTCTACATGGGTTGCCGGGCGAATCGCGTGAAACCTATATTGTCAATTACCGCTACCTTAAGCAGATATTAGATGAAAATCTTCTCGTTAGAAGATTAAACATTAGGCGTATAAGTGTTTTAGAAAATACACCATTGTGGTCTAAGAAGAATATTGTTGAATCAAATATTAGGAGATTCAGTAAGTTATTCGAATCATATAGAGTGTTTGTTATGAAAGTTTTTGATAAAACAATGTTGAAAAGAATAGTTCCACCCGGAACGTTAATGAGATACCTCTATGTTGAGAAACATATTGGTGAATACTCCATAGCTAGGCAACCAGCTAGCTACCCTATATCCGTTAAGATTAGAGGCAGAATTGAGTTGAAGAAACAGATCGATATTCGTGTTGAGAGTGTCGCAGCTAAAAGCGTTTTAGGCGTTATTGTATAGAAATTAAATCTTTTTTGATGAATAATTCTATATTCTAGAAAGACGCGTTAGTTGATGTGGGGTTTTTGTTTTGGTTAGAATTATTGTTAAGTACATGTTGTGGATTAGGGATAAGACTGGTGTTGATAGAGAAGAGTTTATTCTTGAAGATGGCTCTATTCTTAAGGATTTACTCGAAAAACTAATGGAGAAGTACTCTGGTTTAGCTAAGTATTTGGAAAACCCTATGGATACTGAGAATCCATTGATTATTCTAGTTAATAGTAGGAGAGTGGGTTTTGAATACGTGTTTAAAGATGGTGATGAAGTCCTGCTTATGCCTCCCGTCTCCGGCGGTTAACAATACGTAAAGCTTGAAATAGTTGTTTAAACGTATTCGATACTTAAATTATGTTTTAATGCTTCTTTTTCAATAAGTTCGCGGTGTTCTTTTCTCGTACTCTTCTTCTCAACTACGATATGTTGGGGTTTAACCGAAGTTTTATTAATCATTTGTTCAACGATCTCGCTACTCAAGTATTGTAATGCATATCGAGGCATTATGTGTCCATAGCAGTAGTTCTTCTCAAACGCTAATTCTGTATGTTTACGTGGGTAATGTGTTCCGCCGAACCCAATTGTTGGTATACAATTGTTGAATGGGTTTTCGAGGAATTCAATTACTGCTTCACCCACAATACTATGATTTAACTTATCGTTCCACTGTTCAACGCTACTACCTATTTCTACGAAACTAAGTGGTTTAGAATTATTTGTTGGACCATGATGTGTTGCTTCATAACATATTTCGTAATCCAATCTATTTTTTTCTTCAGATATCTTCTTGAGAAGTAATAGTAGTTTATGTGTAACAGGGGGGTTTGCTACGGATAGAGTCGACGACTTACCACCATAGACTGCTTCACCGTAATTACCGGTGTGATGAACAGTAAAGCTCTTCACTCCTTCAATACTGCTATGTCTCGATAACACAATATAGTATTGGGTTAAACCCGGGATCCTATGATCTAGGAATTCGAAGTATAGAACATCTTCTTCAAAACCAGCTAACACGAAATTAGAGCTACAGTAGCATTCCTTAGCATGTATGCATTCACTACACGATTCTAATTTATAGTACTCAACTATGTATCTCGCTATACCTGAACCCGCGGGGTCTCTTACTGAATAAGCTAAACCAATCAATACTAAACACCAATTACGTTATTAGTGGCGGTTCTCTTCACGTTAATACTATTTTGACTCTACGCTCATTATGTTCTAAACTACAAACTTTTCTCCAAATAGTTCTAATAATCAATTCGTTCTCACCTGCTGGGAGATTAAGTTTACATTTTTCTTCATATTGTTCACCGGGTTTAAGCAATGGGATTTTTTTAGTTAGAAGCGTATTTCCTCTAGATATTATGGTTAGAACTAATTGTTCCGGTTTAGACTCACCAGCATTCCTAATTCTTATAGTTAGGAAGCCCTTATCATACTCTATTTTTTCAAAAACTATTAGTGGTTTGGGTATCGTGGTTTTATATATTACGAAATTTGAAATAACAACTGATTTAGGATTATATGTTTCACGTGTTTCAACGTGTTCGAATTCGAATTGAGAAACTGGGTTTTCAATTCTTCTCGTTAAATTGAACACTTCTAGAGCATTACTAATCGTTTCCTCTAAACCACGACTTCTAATTTTTACAGTTGCTTGTTTACTGGGTAGGTATAGTGAAGTATCTATATACGAATCATTTATTCCCGACGTGTTTATAACCACTTTCTCACCAGGCTCTAAACCCAAGCTTCCAGTATAGTACTCTATTTCTGAGTGGGAATCCGGGCTTCCATAGATTAATCCTAAACTAACTTGTTTAACAACAAAGGGGTCTCCTCCTTCTCTTCTAAAAGTAACGTTTACACATCTCCTACCCAGCGAATCGGGGGTTTTGAGGAGCCATGTCACGTCATAGACGTGTTTAGTGAAGAAAACATTACCGATTCTTATTGTTGAGAATGGTTTGAATTCTTTTATTACATTAATTCCATTAACACGGACTCTCCAATCAATTCTATTAGTTGGAGATAGAACAGCTATTTCTAGAATTGCTGATTCTAAGTCTTCGCCAATAGGTTTGGGTAAATCTATTGGAACAGTATCTCGACCAATTGTTAATCCATCTAGTGAAATATGTGTACTTAAAGTTTTGAAATAGAAGCTTCCACTGAACTTTCCATCTAGAATTTTCGTTAAATATCCTTGAACCAAGAATTTCAAACCTCGATGAGAACTATATTAGGATTATTAATTTAAGGGGAGATAAATAGCTTGATATATGTGGTGATGAAGCTCTGCCGCTTATGAGTGGTTAACGATGATCTATATTTACTGAACCCCCTTCTGACGCTTTTTCAAATACCAAGGTATTTACGAATTATTTCCCATACCTCAACTATTGTTTAAATCCAGTGTATTAATGATTTTATAAAGCGTTTACATCACGGGTTATGGCGATGTTAGATTCCGGTTTACTCGCTATAACTGGAGCATCATTTGTTTGGAGTTTAAATCCAACAATTATATCTAGGTTTGCGAAGAAAGAGGATCCTTTCATGCTAGCTACATTAAGAGTAGTTTTTGGTATAGCGTCATTAACGCCTTTGATCTTTTTAAAGGGACTGAAAGCATCTCTCAACTCATTTTCTATAACACTACTAATGATCGTATCGGCAATACTAGGACCCGGTTTAGGGGATCTACTATACGTTTGGAGCATACAGTTAATAGGTGGTTCGTTAGCCGTTGTCATTGGTTACACATATATCTTTGTATCTCAATCAATCGCTATAATTATGCTAGGTGAGGAGTTCTCGTTTACACTATTAATTGGTTCAGCTTTAGCTTTCGCAGGCATAATCTACGCTGTTAAACCGAGATTGGAGAGAGACTTAAACGTGTCTGGTGTAGTTTTTGGTTTCCTCTCAGCCATTGCTTGGGGTTCAGCTACTGTCTTGATAAAAATATTGCAGCAATATTTCGACCCATTATCTCTAACGTATTTGAGGCTTCTAGCCATAGCACCTTTATTTCCAGTATTAACCTTAGTTAGAGGAGTTAATTTTAAACATATTAATAGAGGATTACTAATTGCGGCTTCATATACTGGAGCTGTAGATTGGGGTGTTGGCATGGTTCTATATGTTTACTCAATATTCAGAATCGGTGTTGCCATAAGCGTTTTGGTTACAGCTTTAGTTCCTGTTTTAGCCCAAATTAATGTGAAGCTGTTTGCTAAAGAGAAGGTTGGTACGAACAACGTTATTGGTGCTTTAATGGTTGCTTCAGCAATAACTTTACAAGCTTTCAAGTGGTGAGGTTATGGTTGAGAAAACCCGGTTTCTTAAAATATATTATTTGATTCTAGAATCTACATCAATACCGTTAGCTGTAGTGCTAATACTCTTTATCTTATCAGGATATGGTTTGATCACAACTACTATGGAGATATTCGGTTTTGACTATAGGGTTTCAAGTATTATTCATACTTCAAGAGTTTTCAGAATATTGTTAATCATATTAACATATCTCCACATGTTCTCGGGGTTTGAAATAATGATCTATAAGTATTTCAGAATTTCCAAAATTAGGTATATACTTAAAGCAACACTATATGTATTAATTACTGTTTCCTTAGTGCCAATCGTGGTATGCGAATTTCATCTACATTAGTGATTTGTTGACCTACGTATTCTGAATATAACTGTTCCTCCATCAGTTAATAAACCGTTAGGGTCGGGGCATTGAACATAAGCTTCATCACTACTCTTACTCAACCCCAATTCTCTACCGGAGTGTTGTTTAAGCATCAATATAAGTATGGTTAACATACTTGCCAATGCATGTAAACAAATAGGTTTACTCGAATACTCTATGTAGAAATCTTTCAGAATAATTTGATCTCCTTGTTGATAACCTAAAGCGCATTTACCACGAACTTCTTGAACTTCAACAATAACTCTGACCATACGATGATCCCTCGATAAAAACAATACATACCTATAAGTTTTTGTTAATTAATTTTGATTAATTGGTGATTAATTATGAAACGAGGATTCCTTATTTTGGCGGTATCGTTAACTACTATAGCATTCATAACTGTATACTTAATATATACTTCGTTATCGGTAAAAACTCGTCATTTAGAACGCGGGTATTATGTTGGCGGCGAAACTATCTTACTACCATTGCCATACGTGATGTCGGAAATGAGTGTTGAGGAATCTATACTTAACCGTAAAAGTATTAGAGAGTGGAGTAGTGAAGCTATAGGTATTAATCAATTATCAATAATTCTCTGGTGTACATATGGGGTTACCGAGAAAATCGGTGATTGGTACCGTAGATCCGTTCCAAGCGCTGGAGCAACATACCCTCTAGAGATATACGTTGTAATCGGTGAGAGAAGCGTTCGCGTTAACGAAACAACCTATATTGATGCGGGAGTATACCATTACAATCCCTTAACACATAGTTTGAATTTGGTTAAGAGAGGGGATTTTCGAAATGATCTCTATGAAGCAGCTCTTAAGCAGGAATGGGTTGGTAAAGCACCCGTTTCAATAGTTATATTTGCTGTATATGAGAGAACCACTGGTAGATACGGGGAGAGAGGAGTTAGATATGTTCATTTAGAAGCCGGTCACGCTGGTCAAAACATTTATTTGTGCTCAACAGCTATGGGTTTGGGAACGGTTGCTATCGGTGCTTTCCACGATAGTATGGTTGCTGAAGTAGTGAGTGCTAAAGCTGGTGAACAGCCTCTATACATATTTCCCATAGGCGTTCCAGCTAAACCATACAGCAGTAGTTTTGATAATGTTCACAGAATTATTATTGAGAATAGAAGGTAGTATTGTTTACATTGTTTAGAAAGGTGTTTTTATTTGGAGCTTACAACTAGGGATATGAGAATTCTAGAGTTAAATTGTGTAGCTATCGGTATACCTTTAAGATTATTAATGGAAGCTGCTGGTAAGAGTGTTGCTGACGAAGTCGTTAGAAGAGCAGGTTCATACACTAATAGTAGGGTTATTATATTAGCTGGTAAGGGGGGCAATGGTGGCGATGGCCTTGTTGCAGCTCGATATTTAGCTTCGAGAGGGTTTAAAGTAACTGTTTACTTAGCTTATGATCCTAAACTCATCGATCATCCTGATACCAAATTTAATTACGAGATATTATCGAGAATGGGTAGTGTCGAGATCGTTGTTTTCGAAGACCATTTAGTGATCAACGAATCAGACATCATTATAGATGCTCTACTCGGAACTGGAGTTAAAGGCGAAATTAGAGATCCTTTGAAGAGAATGATTGAAGAATCGAATAATTCTATAGCTAAATTAAGAGTTGCTGTAGATACACCGAGCGGTTTAAACCCAGATACTGGCGAAGTTCACGGTATTGCTTTCAAAGCTGATTTAACAATAACTTTTCACGGTGTAAAACCTGGTTTATTGAAACGTAGAGATCTTACTGGAGAAATTATTGTTGCTAATATAGGTATACCTCCTGAAACATGGATATATGCTGGTCCAGGCGATGTCGAGGTTCTATTGCCTAAGAGACCAAGAGATGCCCATAAGGGTAGTATGGGTAAAATAATGGTTATTGGAGGATCTAATAGATTCACTGGTGCTCCCACTCTAGCAGCTTTAGCTTCTCTAGCTTCTGGAGCCGATCTCGCATACATCGTTACTCCTACATCTACTAGAAATATAATAGCATCATATTCTCCAGAAATCATTACGTTACCATATGATGAACCCTATTTAAAACCCAGTGTTTTTGATAAAATAATTGAATACATAGATAGAATTAAACCACACGTCCTCATTATTGGACCGGGTTTAGGCGATGAACCAGATACTCTAGATACCGTAAGTAAGCTTATAGATATAGTTTTAGATAGAGGGATGTTCGCTGTTATCGATGCTGATGCTTTGAAAACCATTAAGATGGGGAGGAAGCTTTCAAAATCAATAGTTATTACCCCTCATAGAGGGGAGTTTATGAGAATATATGGTGGAACGCTATTTAACAATCCATTTAGAGACGCTGAAATCGTTAAGAGAGTTGCTGATGATTTAAATACTGTTATTCTACTTAAAGCTCCTGTTGATATAGTTAGTGATGGTGTTAGAGTTAAACTGAATAGAACTGGTAATCCATATATGAGTATTGGAGGAACAGGAGATGTATTAACGGGTATAGTTGCTGTAATGATTGCTCAGATTAAAGATACTTTTATAGCTGCATATATTGGTGCATATATTAATGGATTAGCTGGAGACTACTTATTGAAAAACAATAGATTTGTATCGCCTCTAGAGATCATTAAAACTATACCGAGCATTATTAGGAAACCTCTAGATTACCACCGCATCGTTTATCTCAACTCAAAGGATTAATCCATGGATTACAAACGATCTATTGGAAACCATACCTTGTAACGAAATTTCAATTAATATTTTTCAATAGTGCATTATTAGGAATATAGTTCGGTGTGTAAGTAATTTCCGGTAATCGAAATTAAATTAAAAAAGTTCTACACATGAGCCAAATATTGCTTTTCTCAACCAAGTACTAGTTTCTACTCGTTTCTATTTTCTTTCTAATCCATGAACATAATTTATTGAAAATACATGATGAGCACTTACTTGAAGAACTATAGGTTATAACAATAATTTTTTCTTTTCTATGTTTACTCATAAATTATCATCATAAAATCAAAGAATTTCCAAGTACTTTAATATCGATTTCCCTAATTATACTGTTCTTTCTCAGCAAATATCCATGGATTTTTCCTAATTGTTCTATAACCGAGTTTCTCATAGATATTTATAGCGATAGAATTAGTGTTTTCAACCTGTAGATAAGCTAATGCACCGCTTTTAACAGCATCTTCAGTTATAGCTGATGTAACAGCTTTACCGTATCCTCTTCCTCTATAATCTGGATGAACGAATACGTTTCCTATAATCCATATCTCCGGTAATTTAATTCTCGCACCAGCAATACCAACTAATTTGTCGTTTTCATAAACACCATAGAATCTTCTCTGTTTAATCAATTCAAGAGCTTCCTCTCTACTAACGGGTCTACCATGAATTTTCCTAATTTCAATGAATGCATCTAGATCAGCTTCATTTAATTTCCTAACATTCCCAGCTCTATACGGTTTGAATCTTTCTTCGTCCGTAACCATATCGTAGAAATAGGATAGCTCGGGATTCCGATATTTCCTTTCTACGAGGGCGGTTAAATAAGGCTCTACTTCGATTTCCTCAGCATCTTTTTGGAAATTAATTATTACGAACGTGGATTTGTCGAGAACGCTACTTAAATGTTTTGGAGAAGTTTCTCCCCATAAAACGATCCTTAAACCCCCTCTAATAGTAAATGCATAAACATATCCAGTAATAACTCCATTTTTGATCACAAATATAGTATTGCTACGTTCGGGATTGTATAGCAATCCATTCATTAAATAACAGTGATCGATCGGGTTACTAACATATAATTTTACTATCTTGATCCATAAATCATAATCAAGTTCTTTCAGATTCTTATGAATAACTTCAACCAGTGCTATCACCAGAAGGAGGAGGCATTATGTAATCCAGAATAAAAATATTATAAGGTGTGGTATGGGGGAAAGGCTTGATTACCAGTTTATTGCGACATATACTGCATATTCCGCATCTACTAATCCATACCCATATAGTGGGTCGTAACCGCTACTACCCAGGTCTATTGCTGTATTAATAATTATGTATTTCACTTCATCAGGTGTTAGTTTTCTTAAACCAAATGCTTGTCTAATAGCTTGCATTAAAGCTACAACACCGGATACGTGTGGACAAGCCATTGATGTACCGCTCATGTATGCATATAGATTATTCCTATATGTAGATAATATATCTACACCTGGCGCTACTACATCCGGGTTTCTATTGCTCCATCTTGGTACATTATAATTTATATCTACAGCACCAACAGCTATTACTTCAGGATAAGCAGCTGGATAGCTCGGTGAACTAGCACCATCGTTTCCAGCAGCTGCAACCAGTACTACTCCATAGCTGTAGGCATATTTAACAGCGTTGTATAGAGTATTGCTATGGGGTCCTCCAAGACTCATCGATATAATATCTGCATCGTCAGCAGTACCAGCTACTCCGTCTGGACCCTTAGTTGATTCAATAATACCTCTAGCGATATCACTTATATATCCACTACCACTAGCGCTTAGGACTCTAACAGCATATAACCTAACTTTAGGAGCAGCACCAGCTACGCCAACGCCATTAAGTCTAGCAGCTATTATTCCAGCAACATGTGTTCCATGACCGTTAGGGTCATTACAATTTCTTAAATTAGTTCCTTTGTAGAAAGTACCACCGTTATTTAGAGATACAATACAGTAAACTACAGCACCCTGTAGATCCGTGTGTAAGTAGTTAATACCCGTATCTAGAACAGCAACGTGTAGATAGGGGTAGTAGCCGTAAGCAGCATCTCCAACGTAGTCATCATAAGTATACCATACGTTCGGTACATAGATCATCTCCATATTCCACCTGACTTCCTGAGTAATAGATACTTCATAATCTCTTTCAACGTATTTCACGAACCAGAGCTTCTTAATATCGTTTAGTCTACCAATATTTATTTCTAGAACAACAGCTCCTATTTCAGGAATATCCGATATTACAGTTCCATATCTAGTCAGAACGTTTCTGAACAATTCGAATCTAACTGTAGATATACCGATAATAACTCTTGTTGTAGTAGGTGTTTCAGCGTATGATGGTTGAATCATGATGGTTAAAGCAAATATTATAGCAAGGATAACCAAGATCGGTAATTTAAACTTCATTTATCCCACCAATAACCCACAAAGTAATAATTGTGTGGCTACGGTATTTAATTTCTATCCCCCGTAAAGTATTCGTAGATAATTCAGTATTCTATTTTAGATATTTTAGATAAAGCTTTAACTCATATTTTTAACGAGAAGTATCGCTAGAGAAGTTTTCATATCTCTAATCTTATTATCTAAAACCATTCTATATGCTGTTTCGAAATCAACTATGAATGGTTCTATAAGCTCGTATTCTTCCGGTTTAGCACCTCTATACTCCAGTTCTTTAGCAATATAGAAGTGGAGAATTTCAGTACTATAGCCTGGTGTTGGTATATAAGATGCTATCTTAATCAATTCCCTAGGATAATATCCGATTTCTTCGACAAGCTCTCTACGTGCTGTTTCATCAGGGTTTTCCCCCTGATCAACAACTCCAGCTGGAGCTTCAATAATGTAGTCATTTATTGTTGGTCTAAACTGCTTAATTAAAACGATATCGTTAATACTAATAAATGGAAGCACTACTACAGCTTCTGGGAATAGAACTATTTCTCTAGTAAAGACTTCCCCGCTATTCTTAGCATACGTTCTTTTAACAACACTAAATCTCTTTCCCACATAGATCTTTTCTTCCGAAACAATAGTTGGTTTCACAATACCCATCTCAAATCTTTAATTCCTATGCTATTTACTGTAAATTCTCTGAAAAATGTTTTAATAACGTGATTAAGTAGTGGTTAGAGTAGTTGGAATAGATCCTGGTTCTAGAAGTATAGATATATGTGGTTTATGTAATGGTAAAGTATGTTTCGAGAAGAGTATAGATACCGTTGAAGCTTCTAGAAATCCCGAGAAACTAATTAAAGCTTTGGAGGAGTTTGGAGAATTTGATGTTGTTGTTGCTCCATCGGGTTACGGTGTTGAAGTTAAATGGTTTAACGATATTCCACGTGAATTGTTCAGTGATTGGTATCTTACATTTATTCTTCTAACTACTCGTGACGAGATCGATTCGGCTGTCTCAAAAGGTATTGAAGGCGCTCTAATATATGATGCTATGGTTAAAATAGCATCTTTTCTGAGAAACAAGGAGATCCCGGCTTTACTGATCCCTGGAGTAATTAATTTATCAACAATTCCGTTGCACAGGAAAATTAATAAAGTTGATATGGGGACTGCGGATAAATTAGCTGTAGCGGTTCTAGGTATACATGAAGTTGCTGATAAGGAGGATACTGATTATAGCAGCGTTAACTATATTCATGTAGAAATGGGTTATGGATATAACGCTGTCATAGCTGTTTCTGGTGGTAGAATCGTGGATGGCGTTGGCGGTTCATTAACTCCTGGACCAGCTTATTTAACGGCGGGTTCACTAGACTTAGAAGTTGTTCAAGCAATCGGTTCTTTCAGTAAAACTGATGTGTTTACAACGGGTTGTTTAACGTATGTAAATCTCGATTTAGATAATTGGTTGAGAAACCCATATATTGATAGGAAATCGGAAATTTGTTTTGAAGCAATGATCGAATCCGTTATTAAAGCTATAAATATGGTGATCCCATCTGTTGAAAAACCTTCATTAATACTATTATCTGGTAGAGTTTCTAAATATAGTTCCGTAAGAGAAGTGTTGCAAGATAAATTGAAGAATTACCCGTCACTCGATATTATGAGAGGGTTGAAAAACGCGGTTAGCGTTAAGGAAACAGCTCAGGGATATGCAGTTGTTGGTGATGGATTACTTAACGGTGTATTCGGGGAATTAATTGATCACGTTATGATAAGAGATGCTGAAGGCTCGTCTCTAGACTATATCCTAATACCTAAATTTTTCCAAACCCCGCTTGGAAGGATGTTTGTAAAACTACGTGGTTATTTTAGAAAACCTGCTTTTAACCTATTATGGTGGGGTTACTATTGATAATTGTACGTGATAACGTTCCATACGAGGGCATAATTTCTCTCAAAAGTGAGAAGGGATATTACGCTACGCCAATCGGCTTCACTATACGTGGTAACAATGTTTATATAAAGGTTTATCACGGTAGTTTAACGCATAGTTACTTATCTACAATTAAGAAAACGGTTCTTAACATTATTGATAACCCCTACATATACCTATATTTAGCTTTCAAGAAAGAGTTTAATGGATTGAATAAGGTTAGCTTTATAGAAGTGGAGGATAATGCTCCTGTTTTAGAAGAGGCTAAAGCTTATGCAATCCTCTACTTGAGGGATATCATACCATGTTTAAATCATGATACATTTATTTACAACTACGATACTTTCGTAACGAGAAACCCAGATATTGAACCTTTAAGTAGATGTAATTGGTTAGCAATAGAAGCATTAATTTATTTGACGAAATTGTTTAAAATCCGGGATTCTGGTGTTGAGGTTTCCGATATGAAAACCTATTTAAACCACGTTTTTAGAATTATGGAAAGGTTATGTAATGATCCGTATCACAAGGAACTTGTTAACAATTTATTCAAACTTTACATTAGTATTAGTGGTAATCACAATAATAATTATTTATTCTGAAGACAGGGTTTGGAAAATACAATTATTTTTTATAGATGTTCAATACTAGTTCATAATAGGTTTTACTTAATGATGTTGAGGTTCAATTAATATATGGTTGACGAAGTAGTAATATCTGCACCATCGAGACTACATTTCGGCATAATTAATCCATTTATTAAGAACTATAGATTATATGTTTCAGCAGGCGTTGCGATATCTAAGCCTAGAGTATTAGTTTTGGTTAGGAGAGATGATTCCCTATTCATACGTGGTTCTAGAGCTAGCGAGTTAATGAGTGTTTTGAAAAATTTCGCTGTAAAATACGATTTAGGCGGTTATATAGAAATTCTGCATACGATACCTAAACATGTCGGTTTAGGTTCAACAACTCAACTCCTCCTATCCATTGCTTATGGTTTATCGTTAGTTAATCGGTTAGACATGAGTATTGAAGGAATGGCTAGGGAATTAGGTTTAGGTTCTATTTCTGGTGTAGGGATTCACGTTTTCAAACATGGAGGTTTTGTAGTAGATGCTGGTAAGAAGAGTGGAGATGATGTTCCAAATCTAATGTTTAGAATTGATTTTCCAAGTCATTGGAGATTCGTTGTCTTAATACCGAGAGGTAGGGGATTGAGTGGGGATGAGGAGAAGAGGATTTTTGATTCCAAGGTCGATATATCTGAGAATCTCGTTTTCAAAGCGTCTTTCTACCTGTTCCACGAACTCATTCCTGCTTTGATAGACGAAGATTTCGAAGCTTTCTCTAGAGCATTAGCTAATCTTCAAGAAACAGTTGGTGAGATGTTTAGAAATTTTCAGGGCGGTGTTTTCGCCGAGTGGTGTAGTGAAGCTGTGAATGTTTTGAGGAGAATGGGAATAGTTGGTATTGGTCAGAGTTCGTGGGGTCCTGCTGTATATGGTGTGGTGGAATCTAAGGATGATGCTTATAGAATAGTTGATAAGATTCGAGAGTGTTTTAACGGTATTGTTTTTGTAGCGAAACCGGATAATAAGGGGGCTAAAATCGAGAGAATAGCTTAATAATTTATAATTTATATTAGAGACCTAATTGTGATTAATTTCCATAATCTAGTTCTTTAAATTGAATAATTCCTCTAAGTCTCTGATAGTAGCGTTTGTTTTAATACCTCTGGGATCCATATGTGTTCTAGATGCTTTGAATCCATTGTTTCTAAGTGTTTCTATGAATTCTTTTATCGGTATCATGTTTCTCCTATACTTACTGTAGAGTTGATCTAGTCTAATATATGGGTTATTTATGCTATATTCGTAGATTAGTGTTTCAAGTATTTTTCTAGTTGTTTTACTTATATATTCTAATCCAGACGCTTCTTCGTATGCTTTTTGAACTAGGTTTTCATTACCTAGATTACATATCCATAATGGTCCAGCAATACGTGGTTTTTCATTATCCATACAGTTTATATCATAAGCTTCTTCGGGGGTTTTAATAAAACCTCTTTCTAATGATTTCGGGCAGAACCATAAGTATCCTCTACAACTACTGATTATTCTGTACGATTCGATACAGCTTCTAGTAGTTTCGAAAATAATTCTGTAGTAGTGTTTGTAATATATGCTAAACAGTGGTTTAACAGCTACGCATAGCGATGCTCCTCTATGAGTAATAGAATATAGTAGTATTCTTAAACCAAGCTCTTTATCGAAATCCGTTTCTATGCATTCAACATTATACCTATATAGTGTTTTCTTCTTATAGCTACACGTTAATGAAGCAGTATCGGTTGCTGAAACACCTAGTAATGCTTTTTTAGCTAATGGTTTGAAAACCGGTTCTATGAATGGAATTGGAGACCCATACGGGTCAACGTCGATATAATCAATAGGAATACCCGAGAACGTGAAACTATTCATAAGACTATTAGCTTCATCCATGAAAACATCAAGCTTATCTCCTATCATATTTAGTTCAACGTTTCTAACACAATATTTGTATGCTATAGGGTCTACATCATTCAGTATTCCATAACCATTTGTTTCTAGAGCAATCCTTATTCCTCTAACGCCCGTGCCCGCTAGTAGGTCTACGAAGAAGAAATCTTTGTTCTTAAACCATAAATGTAGTGCTAAGGTTGTTACGTCTCTACCTATAACGGCTTGTGGATTATAGAATACAGGGGACCACGCCGGTTCATATACTCCATCCTCTCTCAGAAACAACTCTCTCCTAGGTATTAGAATTTTAGCTTTACCTTCATAAACTACTTCTTCCCAATCATATTGTTCTATTCTCATCTACTTATCGATCACCGCATATATATTCGAGAGATCTTATTGAGTATTTCGAGAGGTAACGTAGAGTTAAGTAAGGCTCTATTACTGTAATCCACTACAACTTTAGTAGCGTTTCTGAGTTTAGATAAAATTTCCTTATCATCTAGACGGTAGTGAACAACAAGTATTTTAGGTTTTGTGCTATCAAGTACTTCTAATAGTATTCTTTTGAAAACAGGGATTTTCAGCTCCATAGGTCCGATTTCATCAATCCCTATAACATCTGCTTTTTCAAGTGATTTCTTTAACGCATTTTCGATTAGAACAGATGCTTCATTAACAGCTACACCATACTTACCGACTCTAATGTTTGAAACAATATCAACTCGAGCTAACCAAGCTTCTTCACCACTCATTATATCAATTACTTTAAACCCTATTCTAGAGCCATCAATACCTCTAACTTCAGGCGCTTTAATACCACCAACAACGTATCTATGTGATGAAAGAGTTGATACAACATTGTTAAAAAGAGTTGTTTTACCAACACCTGGTTTTCCGGTTATAACGTATGTTATCAATAATCTTTACCTTCTTCACTAAAACTATTTTCTGAGAACTCTCTTTAATTCAACTATATCGCTAAATTTTTCAACTACAATATTTTTTACTTCGAGAACTCTAGTAATTCTTTCAGCTTCGTTTAATTTAACTTCATAATCTTCTCCGCTATTCATAGATTCGTTAATTATCGTTATAGAGTAGGCTTCACCCTCTCCATGTAGAACATAATCTACCGCTGTTTCTGATAACCTATAGAATACTAGATTGTGTTTAGTACAAATACTGTATATTTCCTGCTCAAGCCTATTAATTGGGTTGTCTGGTTGGATATCGTCTAGAATCGCTTCATGAAACGGATCGAATCCATCGAAAACGTTTTCACCAAGAACTTCTGCTAACCTTATAGCAGTTATTAGAGATACATTAATCTTACCGTGTTCATAATCATACACTGCTTTTCTAGATACACCGATCAATTCAGCTAAATTTCCTAAACTAAGTCCTCTCTTAATCCTCTCCTCTCTTAGAGCTTCAGAATTAATTCTAGCTATGTAACCACCCCGGATTTTAGCAACAACTGGTTTCTCGCCGAACTTGAAGTATTTCCTAAGAAGTTCAACGCTAACTACCCCTATACCTTTTTTGAAAACAACTGCATCATCGTCTAGCTTCTCGTTTTTAACTCTATTGGCAACAACTACAGGTTTAGCGTTTAAACCTTTAGATGCTTTTTTCAAATCACCTATTTCTTCATGTGTAATGTTTTCGGAATCATCAGTAATTTTAACTAATAGTTTGAAACCAATTGATTTATTATAAGCTACAACATCAATACTCCTCCTATTCTGTGGATAAAAAACTCTATTTGCTGTAAAACCAGCTTCTTCTAATACACGTAGAGTTTTATCAAAATACTCTTCAAATCCTTTTTTCAACCCATATCCCGAGTATTAAGATCTGGAATCAGAAGTTGCGTAACGTTAAACCCCTCAATTATTAGCCTCTATACTTAGCATATACCATAGCGTGGTCTTTATCGTATGGTTCTAGGTGAACAACATCTATTATCTCAAACCCTCTCTCCTTGAGTATCTCGATCTCTCTTCTATACAGTTCACTGGGTTCTTTAGTTACATCGATACTCCTAGCTTTAATGGCAAAGAGTAACCACCCGTTTCTTTTTAGAAATAGCTCGGCGTTATCGGCCACAGCTGATGCTTGAGCTGGTTGTGCAAAATCTGCGTAAATCCCGTCGACAGCTTCAACAATATGTCTATACTCCTCCGGTTTACGAGCATCCCCCAGTATCGCCACCATATTCTTCCTAACATCAGCGACCAATAGTAGTTCTCTCATAACTCTAGGCGCGAATTCTACAGCATAGACAACACCATTTAAACCAACAAGATCCGAAACATGACTGGGAGTTGTTCCAGACCCAGCACCCAGATATAATACTTTATCGTTCTCCTTTATAGGTTGTTCGGCTAAACCATTAGCTAATGCGCCAGCTAATTTACTCCTATACATGTTCCATTCACGATACTCTACATTACCCCATTTAAAAAGTCTTTCACCATAAACTCTGTGTCCAGGCACTAGATTCTTAGTTGCGAATCTAATAGTTCCGTCATCGAGTTCAACAACGTGTACTCCACGGTACTTCTCATGAGGTCTTATATTAATCGGTGTGCTCAAGCACAACACCTCTTAATATCCATTAAATTCATATTATTGGGATTTATCTCTTCCTACCCCTCCCCAGTCTCTCCTCTTTCTTTGGAGGTTTGGGATAAAGCGTTTTGATCTCTTCAATTCTCTTCTTTAGATCATCAAGCAACTTATCTCCAACTATTCTACCGGTGAAATAATCGATTTTAGCAGCTATGGATAGTTTCGTTGCCAACGCTCTAGCGATCTTACCTCTCTGCCACTTAGGGCTCTTATGAATATATGGCCATTGAAATATTACGCCATGTTTCGGCGGTTTACTACCCGTTCTTAAAGCTCTAAACAATGCTTTTTCAGCACCAAGAACCTGGATAGTACTAGCTGGGCATTTAGCTAATTCTTCTAAACCACCAGCTAAACTCAGTAATCTTGCACCGAGTTTTGGACCTACCAGTATCGTTATGTTTGGAGCTACTTCTTTCATAACCGCATCCACGTAGTTTTCAAGGGTTCTCTTGAGTTCATATAGTTGCACTATTATTCCAGCTAGAGTCTTGATATTGTTAATATCGAAATCCGATAGTTCAGCACCAATACTTGTTTTTGTTTTATTAACTATGCTTTCGGCTTTCCCCTTATCAAATCCTATTTCTAACAATTTATCTACAGTAAAGCTATCTCTATCGCCTATTTCATAGACTATTTTCACGTATTTCTCATGATCCTCGACTTCTTCATCTAATTCTGGGAAATGTATACTATACCATTCTCTTAGTCTAGCAACGAATAGATTAATCGTTTTATCTATATCATCTATAGCTCTAATTGACTGTACAGCTAGTAAATCTCTTTTCTGAGCTTCTTTCCTAAGCTTCCTTCTCGTTGCTTCAAGCATTGTTTCGTGAAGTTTAGTGTAATAATCCTCTTCATCTTTAGCAAAACCTGTTTCCACAGCTATTTTAGCAATATTTTCTCTAAGTAATCTACAACCTAGATGGTTGGATTGAACAATTGGTGTTAACCCGTATTTAGAAACTATACCTGCAGTACCTAGGGTTTCAACGACTACTTCTTTAAAACCTTTTTCTTTAATTTCACTAAGGATTTCCGAGTGTAGAGGAGTTTCTTCTCCACGTTCTAAGCTAATCACGTATTCGACTAGTTCATCTAATCTTCTAGGAGAAGGTCTAGATGCTATTAATTTTCCTTCTTCATCATAGGCAAATAACCCTACTATAGATTCAGTTAAGTAAACTCTACTCAAAATACATGCACCACTTTCTCCACAACCATAATTATTTTTAAGAAAACATACTATTAATAAGACTTTTAATCAATATTTTAATCAATATATGGGAGATTGGTGTCAATATGCCTAGTCACGGTTCATTAACTAAAGCCGGTAAAGTTAGGAGTGCTACTCCAAAGATACCGCCTAAACCAAAAAAGAATAAACCACCTAGAATTAGGAATAGAATAGAGTACGTTATTAGGTTGTCAAAAACACAGAAAGAAACGGCTCCTCCAGTGGAGTATTGATTGAATCAATCATTGCTCGGTTCATTCTGTTTTCTTTCATAGCTTAGCTAACCCGTATACTTATTTAAATCCAACTGTAGCATTCTTGATAATGGTGTTTGTTTTGGGTAAACGTTATGGATATTCCGGTCGCTTATTGGATATACTGTCATCTAGAGATATCGATATCGGAGATCGCATTCAAGTTAGGAAGAAGAACATCGTTGTCGAAGGTTTACTCATGCCTATAGAAACTGGTTTAGGTTCTGAAAATACTATTATCTTGAGATTGGATAATGGATATAAAATAGGTGTATCTATAGATGAAGATACGGAGATAATTCTCGTATCAAAACGTTTTGAAAGTAGTGTAGCAGTCGAGTATTCAAAGCGGGTTTATCAAAATCTTCCACGTATATCATTAATAAGCACTGGTGGAACAATTGTTTCAAAAATTGATTATGAGACTGGAGCTGTAAAACCAGCTTTAACTTTCGAGGATATTATTGAGTGGATACCTGAAATAACTGGGGTTGCTTTTATAGATGCTAAAGAGGTTATGAATATTTTTTCCGAGAATATCGAGCCTAAGCATTGGGAAATTATTTCGAAAAATGTTTATGAGGAAATAGTTAGTGGTGTTGAAGGCGTAATTGTTGCTCATGGAACCGATATGATGACGTATACTGCGTCTGCTCTAGCTTTCGCTATAAGGAATAAACCAGTACCTATAGTTTTCGTTGGTTCCCAGAGAAGTAGTGATAGACCTAGCACGGATTCCATTCTTAATTTTAAAGCTGCTGTAGCTACTGCTCTTAAAGCTCCCTTTTCGGAATCAACTATTGTTATGCATGGTGAAACAAGCGATACGTATGCTTTAGCTCATCGTAGTGTTAAATGTAGGAAAATGCATACTAGTAGGAGAGACGCTTTCCAATCAATTAATGATTATCCATTAGCAATTATTTATCCCGACGAATTTAAGGTTAAAGTCGTTAATAATGTTATATACGAGTATAGGAGTAGAGATAAAGACCCTGTTTTAGAGAATAATTTCGACGATAAAGTCGTCCTTGTAAAATCGTATCCTGGAATATCACCCGAAATCTTTGATTACTTCGTTGATAAGGGTTATCATGGTATAGTTATAGAAGGTTCTGGTCTTGGACATATTGCTGAGAAAACGATAAGTTCCATTAGGAGAGCCGTTGAAGAGGGGGTAGTTGTTGTTATGGCTAGTCAATGTATATTCGGTAGAGTTAATTTGAACGTATATAGTACGGGCAGGTTATTGTTAGAAGCAGGCGTTATTCCGGCTTCAGATATGCTTGCTGAAGTAGCGTTTGTCAAGTTATCGTGGATTCTCGGTTCAAAAACGAGGGATTTGAAGAGTGTAGCCGAACTCTTCAATAAGAATATTGTTGGTGAGATTAATTCTAGACATGTTCTCAATCATTACCCGAGGTGGTTTTATTGAGTAGCGATATCTACGCTAAACATGGTTTAAGAATTGGTTTAGAAATACATGTTCAACTCGATACTAAACACAAGCTTTTCTGTAATTGCCCTACTATGCTTAGTGAGGATAACGAGGATGTTTTTGAGAGAGAACTTAGACCAGCTAGAAGCGAGTTGAAGGAAGTTGATGTTGCAGCAATGTTTGAGTGGAAGAGAGGTAGGAGATTCGAATACTATGCTTCCAGAGACTATTCTTGTTTAGTTGAAGCTGATGAAGAGCCTCCACACGAGGTTAATCGTGAAGCACTGATTACTGCATTAGCTGTTGCTAGAGCTTTAAATATGTATGTTCCGGACAGAATCTATGTTATGAGAAAAATTGTGTTGGATGGTAGTAATACTAGTGGTTTTCAGAGAACAATGCTTGTAGCGTTAAACGGTTATATTGATGATGAAGAGGGGAGAGTTGGTATACAGACTCTTTGTTTAGAAGAGGATGCTGCTAGGAAGGTTGTTGAAGATGTTAATAAAGTTACGTATAGATTGGATAGGTTGGGAATACCGTTAATAGAGATAGCTACTGCTCCCGATATTAAGAATCCTAAACAAGCTTGGAGAGTAGCGTACAAGTTAGGGCAATTAGTTAGACTTACTGGGAAAGCTAAGAGAGGTTTAGGAACTATTAGGCAAGACCTCAACGTTTCCATAAGAGGGGGTGGTAAAGTAGAAATTAAGGGTGTTCAACACATAAGTTTAATACCAATTGTTATTGAAAACGAATTCATGCGTCAAATAAAATTGCTTGAAATTAGAGACGAGCTTGTTAAAAGAGGGGTTTCTCTAGATAAATTTGAGGTTGCTAATGTAACGGATATTTTCAAGAATACTAAATGTAAAGTTATAGCTAGAATTATGGGTAAACAAGGTTATGGTGTTTTTGCAATTAATCTGAAGGGTTTCAAAGGTATTCTCGGTATAGAGGTTCAACCAGGTAGGAGGTTTGGAACAGAATTATCGGATTACGCTAAAGCGTGGGGCGGTGTTGGAGGGATTTTCCATACGGATGAACTTCCTGGTTATGGAATTAGTGATGAGGAGGTTAAGGAGCTTTACATTAAGATGAACGCAGATCCTTCTAGAGACTGTATTGTTATAGTTGCTGATGAAGAAGAGAGAGCGGTTAAAGCTTTAGAAGCTGTTTTCGAGAGAGCGCGTTCAGCTATCTACGGCGTTCCGGAGGAAACACGCGTTGCTAATGAAGATGGGACAACAAGGTATGCTAGACCTCGACCTGGTCAGGCTAGAATGTATCCTGAAACAGATATCCCACCTATTTACATAACTAAAGAGATTATTGAAGAAGCTGATAGGATAAAACCCGAATCTTATGATGCGAAACTTAAGAAGTTTATCGAAACATATGGGTTAAGTAGATCCTTAGCTGAACAGGTTTTAAATGATCTTAGACTAGATCTCTTTGAGAAAATTGTAGATAAGTACAGAGATAAAATTTCTCCCTCAGTTATTGCTTCAACAATTGTATTAGCATCTAGCTTAGATCCTCATGAAAAGATCGCTGATAGCGTTATTGAAGAAATTATAAACTATGTTGCTCAAGGACGTGTTGCGAAAGAAGCTATTCCCAATATTCTTGAAACACTAGTTAAGAAACCGGATGCTCAGTTAAGTAGGGTTATCGACGAACTTGGTTTAACAACAATCAGTATTGATGAGCTTGAAAACATTATCGATGAAATTATCCAAATCAATATTGATTCGATTAAAGCTAAGCCTAGTAAAGCTTTCAACATAGTTATGGGTGAAGTTATGAAAAAAGTTAGGGGTAGGATTGATGGTACTGTTGTAGCTGAACATGTTAAGAGAAAACTTAATACTATAATTAAATCTTAAATAATTGTATAGCGATGAAGAATACCTCCGGTAATGAGGGATGATTAGAAGGCATTTGTCGGAGCATTAAAATGATGAGGAATAGAAATTGATTATTGATGATATAACACGAGCGTTCTGAACCTTATTAATTACTTTATAAATCCCATATATATTCACATGCATTTCATTAATATCTCATTAAATTGAAGATTTATGTTGAAGACACTCTATTCGGTGTATGTATGAATATTTCAGATATAGTTAGGGAATCTAGTGAATACATTGAGAATGTAAAGGAATTAATTAAACTACTCGTAGAAGTAGATTCCGTAATTAATAGTAGTGGTAATGGTTTAAAATATAGAGTACCCGGTTTCTACGAAATATACTCCTATAATGATGTATTCGTTTTTGGAGATCTACATGGCGATTTAGATGCTTTAACATTGTTTTTCGAAAAACTGGGTTTAATGGATAAATTAGAGAACGAGAACGTCAAATTAGTATTTCTAGGAGACTACGTTGATCGAGGTGATAAACAACTAGAAACAATTACAACATTACTTATACTCAAAAAACTTTATCCGGATAAAATTATTCTATTGAGAGGTAATCACGAACCAGCTCCTATTCTAGAACCTGTTCCACACGACTTCCCTATAATCTTAAATACTAAGTATGGTTATGAAATTGGAAATAAGGTTTATTGGATATTCCTGAAAATATTCAATAGGCTTCCATACGGGGCTAGAATTCCCGGCAAGATTCTCATGCTACATGGGGGTCCTCCGACGAAGGTTCTTGAAGCCAAGTCTTTCGAAGAAGCTTTCAGTATAGGATTACCTATCGTTAACGACGCGGTTTTAGAAGAGATATTATGGAACGACCCCTATGAAACCGAGACATACGAATCTTCGTATCGTGGTGCTGGATTCCTATATGGAAGTAGGGTTACAAAAAGAGCATTAGAATTAGCTAATGTTAAGTTTATTGTGAGGAGTCATGAACCAGTTCATGGTTTTAAATTAGATCATGATGGAAAAGTGATCACAGTGTTCAGCTCCTTAAACGTTTACAGGCTATATAAAGTAGGTTATATTCATATAAACCAGGATTCGCAATTAAATAGTCCTAACGAGATCGTTAGAATAATATAGGTTTCTATGTTAAGTTTATAATGATGTCCTAGTTTAGAACTCTATTTAAACTAGTTGTTTTCTTATTGGCGGAATAGGTATGGATAAGAAGTTGTTGAAGAAGGATATGTATATTGATCTAGTAAACAACTATCTCGGCGAATTAATTGAAGAAGTTGTAACGCAATACTATGAGGATAAAATAGATGTCGATGAAGAATATATTGATATTCTCGAATTCGTTACTGAGAAGCTCATGGAAAATAATAATGGTTCTCTAAACGATTTCAAGAAAATTATTGTGAAGCTTAGTAGTAAACCGTCGTTAGCTAGAGTTATTATAAGTTATCTAGTATCGAAATATTTTGAAGAAAGAAATGGTCTTTCGCTGGAATTCGAATAATTGAGAACTCTATTCTTATTAGAGGTGGTTTTAATTAAGAGAGGGAGTGGTAGAGGGGGTAGTACTAGTAACAAGGGTAGAAAAAGAAAATCGTCTTCTGTAACTGAGGAAATCAAGAGTGATGTATCTGTTAGTACTAAGAAGAAATCTAAAACTGTTGCTAGGAGAAGAGGTGTTGATATTAGTGATTTAACTGAGAAGTATTTTGACCATCTATATACATATCTAGGTTTAGAGATGCTCAATATTGATCGATCTCTTGCTCGAAAAATTATTGAAGATATTCTAGATCTACTTTATCGAGATGCATCTAGCAAACCGGCTCTTGATGCAGTTATGAAGAAAATTGATAGATTTAGACAAGATGTTTACGGCTATATTGCTTACAAGTTAGCATCTGAACTTAAAGAAATCAATAGCAGTACTCTTGAATTCATCGTATACAATGGTGGTAAATACATAGTTAGCGAGATAAGTAATCTCTACAACATAGCTGTTCGAATCGGTAGATCGGATTTAATTCCCCATTTAGCATCTATATGGGATAAGTTCGGCAATACTATGCCAATTAAATGTCCCAGATGTGGTTTTAGATCAATAACTCCCGATCAATCTTGTGAAATATGTGGATATGTTGTTACCGAGGACTATATTCGTAAAGAACTTGGTTTTGATGAGAAGTTGAGGGAATTCCTCAACTATGCTAGTGATAAGGATTTATATGATATTAAGAATTTAGGCGTTGTTCTCGTTAGTAATAATTCAGTCATTAATCCCAGAAATATAGGTAGTTATAGATTTACAGGCTCTAAAGTCTTTTATCAAATTAATTTAAGAAAAAACGATTATTTATTGATAGATGAAGAAATTAATCGTAGAAAAGCTTCTATTTAGGTGTAATACTTGGATAGTAAATTAGGTGAAAGAACCATTATTGTTAAGAAGAGGTTGAGGAGAGTGTTGAGTTATGCTGCTAATGGTTTCTACTTAACTTTAACGGATGAGGATAAAATACAGAATAGGATCTTTTTAGAAATTATTAAGGAGGCTTATAAGGCTCTCCAAGTTGTTTATGGTTTTGAGAAGGAAATTAGAGTTGTTTAAATATGTTGGAAATCAGGAATAGAGAGGAATTTAATCGAGCATTATTATCTAATGAAGTTGTTTTTGTTCAGTACTATAGTAGTATTAATAATAAATTCGATTTCATAAGAGAGGTTATTAAGAGATTGTGCGAAACAATTGATCCAAGGATTCTCGTTTTAAGTATTAATATTGATGAGAGCCCTGAATTAGCTCGTGATACAGACGCGTTACCATGTTTTAGAGTATACTATAATGGTAAAATGGTTTTCGAACAAATAGATTTCTTCTACCAACTAGACCTAGATTTAAGCGTTTTAAGGCGAGGTATTAGAAGTGTTTTCAATTCATTAAATGTTAATTATAGAGTTTGAATAAAGGAATTGTTCGAAACCTATGTTAGTTTCTTACTCAATTTCTTAAACTTGATCTGTTTCTATTGTTTTCAATTAAGAGTAAAATTTATATAGAAGCCATTTTTATCACTTTATACTCTAGAATAATTTGAGTATTAGAAGGTGTAGTGAATGGCTCTCTACAGTGTTCCCGTATTGATTCTTAAAGAAGGTACTCAGAGAACTGTAGGTAAAGATGCTTTAAGAGCTAATATCACAGCTGCTAGAGCGCTTTCTGAACTGCTCAAGACGAGTTTAGGACCTCGTGGTTTAGATAAAATGCTTGTTGATAGTTTTGGAGATATTACAGTTACTAATGATGGTGCAACAATTGTTAAGGAAATGGAGGTTCAACATCCAGCTGCTAAATTAATGGTTGAAGTTGCTAAAGCTCAGGATGCTGAAGTTGGTGATGGAACTACTAGTGCTGTTGTATTCGCCGGCGCCCTACTAGCTAAGGCTGAAGAACTTCTCGAGCAAGATATTCATCCCACCGTTATTATCGATGGATATATCAAAGCTCTCAACAAATCCTTAGAGGTTCTCGAACAGATAGCTAAGAGGATTTCGTCTGATGATAGAAGCTATCTCAGTAAAGCTGTTAGTACAGCTATTGCTAGTAAATATGTTGGTCGGGGCACTATAGCTGAGAAACTAACTGAGCTAGCTATAGATGCTGCATTAGCTGTAGCTGAAAAGAAGCCAGACGGTACTTTCGATTTTCTAGTTGATAACGTTAAGATCGAGAAGAAGAAAGGCGGTAACGTTACCGATACGCAACTTATCTACGGTATTGTTTTGGATAAAGAAGTTGTTCATCCAGGTATGCCAAAGAGAGTTGAGAAAGCGAGAATAGCGTTACTTGATGCTCCACTTGAAGTAGAGAAACCCGAGATTTCAGCTAAGATCAATATTACTAAACCAGAACTTATGAAAGCATTTCTAGATGAGGAAGCCAATATTCTGAAGAACATGGTTGATCGTATTAGTGAGGTTGGTGCTAATGTTGTTATTTGTCAGAAGGGTATTGATGATGTTGCTCAGCATTTCTTGGCTAAGAAAGGTATTCTCGCTGTTAGGAGAGTTAAGAGATCCGATATGGAGAAACTAGAGAGAGCAACAGGCGGTAAAATAGTTAGTAGTGTTAGGGATCTAAAGCCTGAAGACCTGGGATACGCAGATTTAGTTGAGGAAAGGAAAGTTGGTAATGATAAAATGGTCTTTATAGAGGGATGTAAGAACCCGAAAGCTGTTACTATCCTTATACGTGGCGCTAACGATATGGTTCTAGATGAAGTTGAGAGGACTCTTAAAGATGCATTGAATGTTTTAAGGAACGTTATGAGAGTTCCAAAGATACTGCCTGGTGGTGGTGCTGTTGAGGTTGAGTTAGCTTTAGCTTTGAGAGATTATGCTACTAAGATCGGTGGTAAGGAGCAGTTAGCTATAGAAGCTTTTGCAGCAGCTCTTGAAGAGATACCTATGATATTAGCTGAAACAGCTGGTTTAGATCCATTGGATACTCTAATGAAACTTAGAAAACTACATGCTGAAGGTAAAGTTGCGGCAGGTATAGATGTAATTAATGGTAAAGTTGTTGAAGATATGTATGAAATAAACGTTGTAGATCCCTTATTAGTTAAAGCTAATATCGTTAAGAGTGGTTGTGAAGCTGCTGCAACGATATTGAAGATCGATGATATAATATCTGCTAGTCCATTGAAGAAGGAGAAGGAGAAAGAGAAGGAGAAAGAAAAAGAGTCTTTTAAGGAGAGTGAGTTTTAATAAGAACCTATTTTTAAACCTAAAATCCCCTCCTACTAAATGCTAATCTACAATATTTGTTTTAGGTATTATTATGAGTAGAGAGGTTTTCCGTGAGGTTTGGTCTAAGTCTCTTACAAGATTTGAATTAGCTAGAGTTATTGGTGCTAGAGCGGCTCAACTGGCTCACGGTGCTCCCCCATTAATTGATCCTAGTGAAGCTCCTTCCTTGGATCCAGTTGCTATAGCGATCGTTGAGTTATTAAAGGGCGTTATACCAATCACTATAAAGAGAGTGTATGCTGATGGGTCTTATGAATACATACCTGTTTCCAGAACATTATCAGATAGAAATAGGAAATATCTTGAATCTATTCTCGAAAGCTGGAATATTGGTAAGATCAGTTGGTCTGATCGGTTGGGTAAACGACAAACCAGTTTATGATTTATTTATAGATAGAGTTATTGGAGACGACGAGTTTAGGAAGATTTACGTAGAGTTAGTTGAGAAACATAAATATTTTCCCTTACAACCAATGGGTTCTGAACCTATAGTAAGGCTTATCCCCATTAAAGATTCTCCACGTAGAACGAAGTTCATAGCATTAATATTAGCTATAACAACTGTATTAACCGTTAGTTTAACGGGTTATGGATTAGCTCTTGGTTTTCACGAATTATTCTATAGGGATATTATGGGTTTAGAAGTTGATAATTACGAAATAATGGTATCCATGATATCATTCACATCATTATTTCTATTAACCCTTATGAGTCACGAATTGGGTCATCTATATGTATTGAAAAAATCTGGAATGATCGTATCCGGTCCATTCCTAATACCCGCTCCTCCCATACAACTTGGTTTTATTGGTACGTTAGGTGCCGTTATCAATATGAAAACTCTTCCTCCAACTAAGAGGGATCTCGCTAGATTAGGTTTGTCAGGTCCCCTGATCGGGTTTCTAATAAGTTTAATTGTTGGTTTAATTGGATTCTATCTATCTCCATTAATTCCTTTAAGTTACTTTGAGAAACCAGAGATTGCGGGTAAAACGGAATCTGTAGGTATAGTTCCGCTAACCCTGCTACTCATATATTTTATGAGAAGTACTCCTGGTCATGTATCATTAATGCATCCATTATTATTCTGTTCCTACATAATCATGCTTGTTACATTCTTAAACCTAATACCGATTGGCCAGCTAGATGGAGGCCACGTGGTTAGAGCATATGTTTCTGCAGATAGGCATAGTAAATTGGGTCTCGTAATACCATATATAATGTTCTCAACCGGTTTAATCCTAATGTATATAAAGGGATTTTCACAAGCATCAGCCTACTATATTTCATTATCTCTAATCTTAGCTATTTTCTACGCTATATTCGGTAGGAGAAAACATCCTGGAGCAGCCAATCACTATTCTAGTAGAGCTAATCCAATATATCTAGTTCTATACTTAATCTTAATTGTTTTAACACTACCTATACCTACTTAGTAATAGATATTTCGATTCTTAACAACAACATGATTCATTAGTAGCATTGATTATGCGGGAGGTGCTTAGTAACGCCATCAATATGGTCTCTAAATGGTAAGGTTGTCGTTATTGCTGAGAAACCTAAAGCATCATATAAGATTGCTACTGCGTTATCTCCAAATATTGTTAGGAGAGTTTCATATAATATACCTTATTATTTGATCAGGAGAGGTAATGTTGAGATCACAATTGTATCTGCAGCTGGACATTTATTTGGCTTAGATAGTGATGAGAAGGGTTATCCCATATTTAGCTATCGTTGGAGACCGCTTTATGAAATAGACGATTCAGCTAAACATACTTATTACTATATTAAGATTATTCAGGAACAGTGTAGTAGAGCTGATTATTACGTTAATGCTTGTGATTACGATATTGAAGGTTCAGTAATAGGTTATCTCATAATAAAGTTCTTCGGTGATGTTTCGAGAGCTTTCAGAGCCAAGTTCTCTAGCTTAACCCCTATGGAGATTAGAGAAAGCTTCAATAACTTATCTCGACTCGATTATGAAATGATAGAATCTGGATTATGTAGACATGAGTTGGATTGGGTATGGGGTATTAATATTAGTAGAGCGCTTATGGATGCTGTTAAATTAGTCACAGGTAAGAACGTAATTCTTAGTGCCGGCAGGGTTCAAACACCAACTTTGAAACACGTCGTTGAGAATAACATTGCTAGAAACTTGTACGTCCCCGTTCCACAATACACTATATCGATATCTATAATTAAAGATAATCGTGTAATACAGTTAGAGTATTGTGGTGAACCTTATGAGAAGCTTAGTGATGCTAAGAAAATCGTTGATGAATTGAGAGATATTGGATACCTCCGCGTCATTGATATTAAGAGTGAATCATACAGTTATAGACCTCCACCACCCTTTAATCTCGGTGATTTGCAAAGCGAAGGATTTAGAATATATGGCTTCAGCCCATATAAGACTCAAAGTATTGCTGAAAAACTATATCTTGATGCATACATAAGTTACCCTAGAACGAATAGTCAGAAATTACCTCCAACTCTGAATTATAGAGGGATTTTGGAGAACCTAGGTAGGATGCCACACTATTCCAATTTGGTAAATCAATTATTGTTAGAAACACGTGGGGTTTTAAAACCTATTGAAGGAGCTAAAGAAGACCCGGCTCACCCTGCTATTTATCCAACAGGCGTTTTACCTAGAGGTCTTAGTCAAGACGAGTGGAGAATATATGATTTAATAGTTAGGAGATTTCTAGCTACTTTTTCTAAAAATGCTATTGTTAACCATACGAAAGTATTGTTTAGAGCTGATACATCTATGGGGGAGATTTTGTTTGAAAAGAATGGTTTGGAGATTATTGATGAGGGTTGGATGAAATACTATTACTTCATGAAACCTAGGGAAACGGTTATTCCGAGATTCAATATTGGTGAGAAAGTCTACATATCTAGAGCTTCAATTAGAAGAATCTATAGTAGGCCTTGCGATAAGATTTCAAGAATCAGTTTATTGAAGTGGATGGAGGATAGTAATATAGGGACTGAGTCGACCAGAGCTAGAATTATTGAATTGTTATTTGAGAGAAACTATCTTAAATCTTCTGGTCGTGGTATTGAAGCAACAGATCTTGGTTTTGGAGTTATTGAGGTTCTCGATAAGTTTTTCCCAGAATTAACGAGTGTTGAATTAACTAGGTTTTTCGAAGAGAAGCTTGAAGGTATTAGAAAGGGATTGGAGAAGAGAGAGGTTGTTGTTAGAGAAGCGAGAGAAACTATTTCTAAGCTTCTAGAAAAGTTTAATCATGAAAAAGAAATTATTGGTAGGCTTCTAGGAATTAGGAAGGGTTTGATTCAAACAACCAATAAGTGTAGATTATGTAATCGTGAAGTTTATTCGGATAATTTCTGCACATATCATTATAGAGCATTCATTAATCTTAAAGATTCGTATAACGTTTGGAAAGAGAGGGAAAACTTAGATTGGTTTGAGTATCTCAAGAAAATTATTAATTTGAGAATTACTGGTAGATGGGTTAGAGAAGTTGCTGAATATGTTATGAAACGTGTTTAGAGATAGGTTTCAATATTAATCTATATTGTATAACATATAGTATACTGAGTAGCTTATGAATATAGTTTGTGAGAAACTATAGCTTAGCGATTTTCTAATTTCATTAAACCATATTGATATGTAGCCTAAATAGGGTATTTTGAAGATCATTCCATTAATTTTAAATACAACACCAGATAGTTCGTCATAACTGATTCTACCAGGGTCTCTTACTGGATTATTATCTCCTTTTGTAACGTAATAGTAGTTTACTCCATATGGTGTTTTTATTTCAATAACTTCGATTACTCTATGAATAACGTATATCCCATCTGTTTTTCTATAAACAACTATATCATTTACACGTATATCTTGTGGTTTCGGCTTATATACGAAAACGATATCGCCCTCGCGTAGTGTTGGAAACATGCTTTTACCATTGACAACGGCAATAGGAGTCGGAGACCCGGTTATGTAGATTAGTATTGATTTGAGATTAAAAATTAGTATGATTAAAACTATTAATGCTATTAAGTGAATAGTTTTATTTCTCTTCAAACGATTTAATACGCATTTCATTATTCTTCATCCTTTAAATCCAGATCATCTATATCGATAACTATTTCTTTAACTCTACGCTTCTCCTCCCCCCTATCCTCTAATGTTTTATCACCAATGGTTACTCCTTTCTCTCCAATCTTGATTTTACTAACAATACCTCTCCAGCTGTATTGGCATCTCTTGCAGGTCATGGAACCCATAACCGTTACTGTAATTCTCCCATCTCTATCTGGAAATGGAGAGACTAGTTGCCACGTTTTATTCACATCGATTTCATATGATCCGCACTTGGGACAAACGGGTTTATCCTCTTTCTTCTTACGCATAATTACACACCACACTACTTGATTAATGCCGATGCAATAATAATGTTTAACACAAATGGTATTAATAAAATATCTGTCATCTTCATGCCTCGGATAACGGAGTAAATATAGTATGATACTGTTAATGCTAATGGTATCGATAGAAACAACTTATTATAGTATGTTATGACTATTGTGCAACACGTGGAACTTATAATTAGTGGGAATAACGTATACAACCAATTCTTCTTAATTATATTTTTAAAGTATAGAGTTATTGCAATCCACACGAAACCATTTATAAGTAGTAATGTTGTATAAAGTATTTCTTTAATCAATGAATAACCCTATAGGTGTTTATCGATGAGCTTATATTATCAAAGATATGTTGATGAATCTGGATTTAGGATTAAAACCGTTAAAGCACGCAGAGTTCTCGATTCGCGCGGAAACCCTACACTTTCCGTAAAAATTATTACCGAAGCTGGCGGTGTTGGTATAGCATACGCGCCTAGTGGTGCATCTAAGGGTAGATTCGAAGCTGTAGAGGTTAGAGACGGAGGCTCTAGGTTTCATGGTCGTGATGTTTCAAAAGCTATTGAGAACGTGGAACGCATTATAGCTCCAAGCATAGTGGGATTAGATTCTAGAAAACAGAGATTAATTGATGAGAAGATAATTATGATTGATGGAACTGGGAATAAGAGTAGATTGGGTTCTAACGCTACTGTAGCTACTAGTTTAGCCGTTGCTAAGGCAGCTGCATCAACATATGGTTTACCTCTATATGCTTATCTCGGAGGTACCGTTTCAAACACACTTCCTGTTCCTATGCTTAACGTAATTAATGGGGGGGTTCACGCTGGAAATAAACTTGATTTTCAAGAATACATGATTGTTCCAGCCGGTTTCGACAATTTTAGTGAGGCTTTGAGAGCTAGTGTCGAGGTATACCACGTATTGAAGAATATTCTCAAAGACCGTTATGGTGCTTCAGCAATAAATGTGGGTGATGAGGGCGGTTTCGCTCCACCTATTGATAATAATCTAGAGCCTCTGAATATTCTCGTAGAAGCTATTAGTAAAGCAGGTTATAGCCCCGGTGGAGATATAGCTTTAGCGTTAGATGTTGCTTCAACTCAGCTATATGATGTGGAGAAGAAGGCGTATAGATTTGAGAACTCATATTTAACGAGAGAAGATATGATTGAACTATATTTGCGAATAGTTGATCAATATCCAATCGTCAGTATTGAAGACCCATTACACGAGGATGATTTCGAAGGATTCGCTATACTAACGCGCGAACTCGGTTCTAGAGTTCTAATAGTTGGTGATGATCTCTTCGTAACGAATCCATCTAGGTTGTTGAAGGGCATGGAAAAGGGTTCTGGTAATGCAATATTGGTTAAAGTTAACCAAATCGGTACATTAACAGAAACTATAGATGTTGTTAAACTTGCGAAAATTAATGGGTTTAGAGCAATTATTAGTCATAGAAGTGGTGAAACGGAGGATTCAACGATAGCTGATATAGCCGTTGGTTTGGAAACTGGTTTGATAAAAACCGGTGCTCCAGCTAGGGGGGAGAGAACCGCTAAGTATAATAGATTGCTCGAGATTGAGGATGAGTTGGAGAAACCTAGATACCCCGGATTCAGAGTTTTTCCTAAAAAACCTAGTTAGGGTAGGAATATTCCTATAACTATGAGAACAACTGCTGTTATTGTTAGGAACTTGAGGAACCCCCATACACTCATTTTTGGTATTAACTTAATAGCTTTAGCTAAAACGTATATCCCTAAACCTACTCCAATGATTAGTAGTATACTTAATCCAACTATTACGAAAGCTGCTCCAACTCCTCTTATTCCACCGAATACCATGTTAAGAGCATTCACTACCTCTCTTAACGTATCTAAACCCATAGAAATCCCTGTATGTTAAGTTTATTATGTTAAGTTGATAAATAAGGGGACTTACTATTACCTGATTATTTTAGAGTATGATGATGGTTAAAAGCGTGGAGCTCAATGCTGTGACAGGCACTGGGCTTCTGATACACTATTCATCGTGTTACCCGTCTCTCTTTTTATTAAGAAATTGTTTGAAATTAAGTATCCGAATAAATCTTGTATGGAGTGTAGTTATGCAGATCGTTAGAATTGAAGATATAGAGAACTACTTGGGTAAGCCTGTTTATGACCCATATGGTAGGAGAATAGGTTTCATTATAGGGTTCTATTCGGATCCCGATGGAAACGTATACAGCTTCGAAGTAAGCTTCGGCGATTTCGAATTCAGAGAAGTGAGTATAGATAGATTCAAACTAGGCGGTGACGGCATTATATTAGTTCCCGAGTGGGAGTATCAGGCTTTAATGGTTGAGAATAGGATCGAGAGGTTGAGGAAGAGGATTAGTGCGTTAAACGAACTGTATAATAAGAAGGAGATTCCTCTACATGCATACGAATCTTACAAGAAGAGTCTTGAAAACGAATTGTTGAAAGCCAGGAATGATTGTAAAAACGTTAGGGATATTATTAGGAAGAGGATGAGCGATCTAGATAGTATAATTGTTGAGCTTGAAAAAACACTTGCAAATCTACGTGTTAACTATCTTGCTAAGGAGTTGAGCGAAGTTGCTTATAAGGAAGCATCAGATCATATTAAGAAACAGCTTGAGATAGCTTTGAGAGAAAAAGAGAGTGTTAAGAAACACTACGAGAAATTGGAGAATCTAGAGAAGCAACCCATAGATATAGGTGTTAGAGAATCTAAAGAACAGCAGGCTCAAAACCAACCAATACCAGTTGTTGTTCTAGAAGCTTGAAACGTCTTACTCCAGTGTTTAACGAGTATTTTTATGATAGTATCGTATCTCTTCTTTAAAATCTTTTCCTAAACCCCATATATCTACAGTAAGCTTACGTACGGGGGGCATTGATTGAGTTTAGCGATAGGCGGATCCAATAATTTATTCATTAGATTCTTCAACATATTTAAACAGCCCAAAGATCCATTTACTAAAAGCGTTAATGAAGCATTGTTAATGCTTGATAAAATGATTAATCATATCGAAGCTACCAAGAAGAGTTTAGAATCTAAACATGAAGAGCATGAGAGAAGAGCCAAGATCTTTGCTAGTGAAGGGAAGAGGGATTATGAAGAGATATTTCTCGAAGAATCAAAACATATATCTGGATTAATAAATATGTTTAGTAAAGTTCAGCACGACCTCCTCAGAGTTAAGTATAGGTTAGAAACGATAACTATAGTTGAAGAACCAATGAAAGTTCTGCCTCGCGTATTAGAGGAGTTGGAGGCTATAAGACCTGATCTTGAAAGAGTTGCTCCAAATCTAATGACTCTACTACTCGAGTTGGAGAGGAAAGTTACTAATATTATGAGTACTTCAAAAGTAGAATCGAAATTCACAAATTCTATTAACGAGGTTAAAGACAAAGTAATTTTATCAATACCGCCGTTACCTCCCGAGGATGTTAAGATTGATAATAAAGTCGTTTCCGTAGTTAAAGAACCCGGCATTAACTTGAAAACTACGAATATTGAACAGGTTAAGAAAATATTGTTGAATGAGATAAGGAGAACTGGTGGCGTTATCGTCGTCAATGATGTTGTAAGAAAATATGGTTTATCTAGGGAAGCGGTATTAATGGCTTTGAATAAGCTAGAGGAGGAAGGTATTATCAAGTCGAAGAACTAGTTTTTCTCCAAAATACCTCTACTTCTCTAACCTAATTGTTTGGGGGATGAGTTATAGAGTATTTGCTTGAGAAAGCTTTTAAATACGCTCATACTGCTGTAGAGCTAGATAAGAAGGGTCAATACGAGGAAGCTCTTCCCTATTATAAATCAGCAATAGATCTCATGACGAAATATATAAAGCTATATCCCGACTCCTCTATGAATGAGCTTTATAGAAATCTTATAGCTAAGTATAGGGAGAGAGTTGAGAAGCTAGATAGGATTATTAGGAGCAGAGTTGAAGGTTCTGAATCTTCGAAGAAACAGATTGATTCAGATGTAGAAGTCATACATTGTGATGGTGGTAGTCCTAAATTCGACGATCTCGTGGATTTAGATGAAGTTAAGAAAGCTTTGAAGAGAGCAGTTATATATCCTGTTAAAACACCAGAGCTATATCCCTTAGGATGGCCTCGCGGCATATTATTATTTGGTCCTCCTGGTTGTGGTAAGACATTAATATCTATAGCTTTAGCTAACGAGATCAGAGGAGCTTTAATACATATTACTCCAGCTACAATAATGTCTAAGTGGTTGGGTGAAGCTGAGAAGAACGTTGCCAAGGTTTTTAAAGTTGCTAGAGAAATTAGTAACGAGAAGCCAGTTATAATTTTTATTGATGAAGTAGACGCTTTGTTCCAGGAATATAGTGATGAAATGGGTAGTGAGAAGAGAGTTAGGAATCAGTTTTTAATAGAAATGGATGGTTTAAAATCAAAATCTGAGCGTAGCTATGTCTTCATTATTGGTGCTACTAATAAACCCTGGAAACTAGATATTGGTTTTATAAGGAGATTTGATAAAAGAATATATGTTCCGCCACCTAACGTTGATGTTAGGAAAATGATTTTTCAGAAATACTTATCTCAATTGATGGGTACATACGATATTCAAAATGTTAATGTAGATGAATTAGCTAAGGTTACCGAGGGTTATAGTAGTGATGATATATACAAAATCGTTAAAGAAGTACAATCTAATTTAGCCGAGGAGTATCATGAGAATAGAAGTGGTAAAAGAGCTCCTACTACGGAGGATTTCCTAGAAGTTATCAAGAGGAGGAAACCCAGTATAGAATCGGAGCTTATAGAAGCATATAATGTTTGGAACGAGAAATACGGTGCTCAATAAAAGTGTTTTACTAAAAATGGTCTATATAATTTATATCTATAATGATGCGATGAAGAGAGTCGTGCAAAGCGATTGATGAGCATTTCCCTGGGGTAGCTGAGCAATAATTAGCCTCTAATATGGATTTCAACAATATCGCCGTCTTCAAGGACATGGAATAATCCAACTCTTTCGCCGCCGTATTTAACAGATCTCCCCCAAACTTTAGCGTACTGGAATTTTTCTATAAAATCTTTATGGATAGCTTTAGCAACATCATAAACTGTAGAGCCTTTCTTCAAAACCAGTGGTTTTGGCGAAACTTCTCCATTAACTTGTTTAGTATAGATTCTGATGAGATCAAGTGTTTCGAATAGTATTTCGCCAAGATTCTCGAATCCACGATTCTGCAGTGCTGAACCCGTTAAAACAGTTATTTCTCTGTATTTTCTCTTTAATTCATGTAGTTTGTTTAGAACTTCTTCAGTATTTACATCCATTTTATTAATAAAAACTATTGATGGGAGGTAAACAGTATTTTCATATATTGATTCTTCAACATTATCTAGCGTGACCTCGCCATATATTTTTACATGTGCATTATATATTCTATAGCTTTCCAGAAGCTTACGTATATCATCAATAGTAGCATCAATTAGTTTACCGAGAAGCGTGACTCTAATTCCAGTTCTACCGCCTCTCTCCCTCTCAATAACAACTTTACCTCTAGGTTTCTCGAGGAGAATTCCCTGCTCCTCCATCTCATTCCTAATGAATTCATAATCTTTAACAATATCGCTAGAACCATCTAGAACAATTAATACAGCATCGCTATTTCTAACTAAACCAGCGATCTTAGTATTCAAGACGCTACCGGGGTATAGTGGTGGAGTATCGATTAATTGGAAATAAACATCTTTATACTTGAACATACCAGGAGTAGGGTAGCGGGTTGAGAAGGGGGTTTCGGAAATAATTGTTTTAGCACCCGTGAGTTGTTTAACGAGAGTGCTTTTACCGGAATTAGGTAAACCAATAACAACAATTTGAGCATCTCCTTCCTTCTCTACGAAGAATCTTTCTCCTCTTCCACTCCTTTTCCTCTTCTTCTCCTCCAACTCCTCTCTAAGCTCAGCTAATCTACGAGTAACCCATCTTCTAAGATTCTCCGTTCCTTTATGTTTAGGAACACTAGATAAGAATTCTTCTAGAGCCTTAATTTTTTCCTCAACTGTTCTAGCTTCCATTACCTTAATCCATTTAGCTTTAGCTTCAGCCGGTAGATTTGTAACCAATATCGTCAACCTTGTTTAGAAATAATCAGTAATTTTATAGATTCTTAAACCTCTACTCCAATCAGGCGCTATCTTCTTCAGTGTTGACCAACTTCTCCTAATAATCCTTAATGGATTCCTATATGATGAATAATTATTTATAATCCAATCCCTAGTTCTGGGGTCGGAGGGATATCCAGAACCGAAATCTCCAAAAACGTTTTTGATAAAAGATAGATTTGTATCTCTAAAGTACTTCGCAACAACACTAGCTGCAGATACTACAGGATATTTTTTATCCGCCTTACTCTCCATTACGAATAAAACTAGTTTATCTCTAAAATGTTTCTTCAAAAAACCTTCTATGAATCTATAGTAGCCTTTAACTTCATCCATATAGATTTTAATAAACATATCTAGAGTTTCTAATAGGGGCTTAATGGATTTAAACATATTCATTATAACTATAGTCTCCAACATGTTTAAACCATTACTACTAACTGCTTTATCTATGTATGGAGGTGAAATATAGGAAACTATAGCTATGTTGGATATAGATAGAATATGATAAGCTAATTCGCTTCTCTTACGTGGACTAAGTTGTTTACTATCCTTAACACCAATCTTTCTAAGGATATCCAGTTTATCTTCCGAAATAGCTATGAGTGAAACAACTAGGTCGCTTATTAAAGACCCTCTACCAGCTTCGTCTATACCTATTTCAATAAACTTACTCAAAACATTAAACCTCAAATCAAGTGGTGATGTGTAGGAAATACTTCCTGTTAAGATAAGTTTCTGAAATACAATAATTACGTCATTGATTTATTAAGCAATACATTGTTCCAACCGTAACCTAGAGTGTTTCAATAAATTCTTAAAAACAACTAATTTATTGTATTGGTCGCAGTCAATAACAATATCTGGTTCCGAATCTACAAGTATTTTTAAAGCTTTCACTTCAGCGTCTCTACCACTCAAAACAAGGATTTTCAAATTATTCCTACTAATTCTCCTTAATTCACGATAAACAACTTTACTATCATCTTCGTGAATAAGAACATATACTTTTTCGGTTCTAAACCTCTCTAGTGTTTTTAATAATGAATGAATTCCTTTTCCAGGACTGTATATTATCAAGATTTTCCTAGAACTACTCATATCCATTCACGTGTTTAAATAATGTTTATTAGAGTTGATGAATTCAAGTAATCTCTAGTTTTCTCCATAAACTAGATATTAAGGTTTGAGGAGTTAAAGAAGTATTTGTTGTTTAAATTTGTATGATATATTTGTTAGCGATTACTGTGTTATTATAGGTTGTAATTGATTATGGAAACAATTTTTAAATACCATTGATATGCTTCACTAATGCTGAATATCGGTGTTAATTCTTGTCTAAAGCTATTGTTGTTAAATCCTTGCGTAAAAAATATACTGTTAAGAAAAGGGGTTTATTTAGGAGAGTTTATGAAGATATTGAAGCTCTTCGTGGAGTTAGTTTCGAAGTTAATTATGGTGAAGTTGTTGGTTTACTAGGTCCTAACGGTGCTGGTAAAACTACAACGATCAAAATTATTGCTACATTATTACTACCTGATGCAGGCGAAGTCTACGTTGATGGTTTCGACGCTATTAGGCAGCCTAATGAAGTTAGGAAGAGGATTGGTTTAATGCTAACTGTTGAGAAAGGATTTTACACTAAATTAACCGGTATTGAGAACTTGGAGTATTTTGGTATTCTATATGGTTTGAGTAGGAGAGAGGCTCGTGCTAGAGCATTAGAATTGATTAAACTTGTTGAACTCGATAAATTAGGTGGTGATGTTAAGCTCTTAGAAGAATTTAGTTTAGGTATGAAAGCTAGATTGAGTTTTGCTAGAGCATTGATCAATAATGCACCGATTTTATTACTTGATGAACCAACTCTTGGTTTAGACCCTCCTAGTGCTAGGAAAATTAGAGAATTGGTTAAGAAATTAGCTAGAGAAGAGGGTAAAGCTGTTTTATACACTACTCATAATATGTTTGAAGCAGAAATTGTTTGTGATAGGATTCTACTAATAAATAAAGGAGTAATTGTTGCTGTAGGCTCCCCTAATGAGTTGAAAAGGCTCATCCCATATAATAGAGTTATTAACATGGTAGTTAAGGGAGATGGAGACGCGCATTCTATAATTGAAGAATTTGGTTTAAGAGGATTATCTGAGAAGCTTGAAAATGGATTGTTCACTATTAGAATACATGTCGATAAACCCGAAGAAATTCTTAATGAGATAGTTAAGAAATATGTAAGTAAAGGATTCAATATATTATCTTTAAAAATCGAAGAGCCTACGTTAGAAGATGTTTTCATATACTTCAGCGAGGGTTCTTAATTGAGTTTAATTGATCTATTGGTTGCCGAATATAGATTAGTTTATGGAGAATTGTTTAGGAGGAAATCAGCTATAGTAACGATGATTATGTATCCATACTTATTCGCCGGTTTCACGGTTTTCGTAGGCTACGCTTACGGTAATCCACAATACTTCGTTGAAAGAACGGGTGTAGACCCAGTTGTCTTCATGGTCACAGCTAGTTACATACTCATGGCTCTCATGACTACCGTTGATGAACTTTTCTGGAGACCACTCGTTGATCAATGGGTAGGCACTTTACCATATATATTAGCTACACCAGTCAATAGATTGAAACGTTATTTTTCAATACCTATACCTAGACTCACTATACTCATAATAACTGGTTCGACGAGCGTTATACCGATACATGTGTATTATAGCGGGTATAAAGGATTAGCAACTGGGTTATCAATTATTCTTTTAACAACAATTGGTGCTATAATATCTATAGGATTCTCGATGGTAATTACCGGTTTAGTTCATAGAATTGGCGAGAGTTGGAGAGCTTTAAACATTATTAGACCTATTATTATGATTCTCATAGGCGCATATTTTCCCCGTAAATACATGTTTATTTTTGCTCGTTACGTAAGTTACTTGATCCCTGCTTCGCACGTTGTAGAGATTATTCAGGGGCTAATGAGCGGGTTAGAGACTCCTCTATACATACTATTATCGTTAGCTATAGCTTTATCAATCATCTACACACCTTTGGGTTCGAAAACCATAGATGTGTGGGAGAAGAAGAAGGTGAGGGAGGGTGTTAAGTTCTCTTAGGAGAGCGTATGCTGTTTTCAAAGCTTATTTTGTTTCCGATCTCGTTAGAAGCAGGGGTTTTATTTATGGATTAATAAGTTTCTCGTTCTGGATCATATTATTCCTAGCTCCGGTTTCCTTATTCATGGGTGGAGAAGTTGATCAACATATTGTTGCTTCCTACGCATTCGCATCATTATTCATATTCATGGTGTACTCAATAGCTACTTGGGATTGGGCTGCTGAATTGAGATGGATGATTAACAATGGTATTCTAGAATACTATATTGCAACCGGTAGCGGAATACTTCCGCATTATCTAGGATTAATTCCTGTTTCACTAATGTGGTTTGGTTTAAGTCTCACGGTTAATTACATAATGATAACTATTTTCATAGGACCGCCTAAAATAATCATATATGATACCATAATGTTTCTAGCGGCGTTCACTATGATGATACTTGTTGTATTTGGATACGCGTTGTTCCTAGGCGCGACAATGGTATCTTCAGGAGTATCCGGTTTTATCGTCGAATTCCTCAGCTTCCTACTACCAATCTCAACTGGTGGTTTAACACCTTTGAGTAGACTTCCAATTTATGTCAGAAACTTTGCATTAGCAACACCATTTAGTTATCCTGCTGAACTAATTAGATACTCTATTCTCGGCATGGAACCAGTGTTGAATATTGAGAAAATGATTCTAATAGGCTATTGTTACGCAACGCTATTCTTCACAGCTGGTTTAGCATATTTTAAATATCAGTTTAGGAAAGGTTTGAAGAAAGGATTTGTTCAAGCATCTCTATGGTAAAGTTTAATTAGCGGTTAAATCATTAATTTATGGAAAAGCAGTGGGGAATCTGTATGTGGATACTGTTCTGGGACCCGTTTTCATTCATGACGCTAATGATCGTTTATATGATTAGTTTCATAGTAGTAATTATAATATCCATGTTAATAGCTCCTAAAGTTGCCGAGAAACTTAGCGGTAGGTTTTCTCTAAATGCATCAATGGCTATAGCGATGATATCAATAATACTGGGTGGTTTAGCTGGAGTAGGTATAATAACGTATATATTAATGGATGTTATCGGTGCAACTCCAATTCCATATCTAATATTTGGAATAATTATTTTCTACATTATATTTAATGGTATAGTATATTTGCTATCTCCAGCTATGATAAACTTAATGTATGGTGCTAAGAGAGACCCTGAACTTCAGAAAATCGTCGATCAGGTTGCATCGAGATCCGGGTTTTCCAAGGCACCCAAAGCTGTTGTTGTTAGAGGACCCCCAAATGCTTTTGCTTACGGCAACTTCTTAACTGGTAGATACGTTGCTGTATCGACATCTATGTTAAGACTTGTTGATAGGAATGAGCTTGAAGCGGTTATAGGCCATGAGCTTGGCCATCATAAACATAGAGATGGTTCAATCATGCTCTTCATAGGAATGATCCCCAGTATCTTATACTTCACTGGATTATTGTTGATTAGATTAGGTTTAATATCTGGTTTCACCTCTCGTAGAGACGGTGAGAGGAGGAACGGGGGTTTAATCTTCATACTCATCGGTATTTTAGCTGTAGTTATGAGTATTCTATTGAATATTCTCGTATTAGCTTTTAGTAGGTTGAGGGAGTATTACGCCGATCTCCACGGCGCTAGAGTTTCGGGAGCTAGGTATATGCAGAGGAGTTTAGCTAAGCTATACTTATACTATAATAGGTTTGAAGATGCGAGGGAGATGGTAAGTAATAGTAGGATTAAAGCACTATTCATATATGCTTTAACACAAGCAGTTGCTAATCCACTATACGATCCATATGGAATTAGGAGATCAGAGGATAGTTATATTGATTGGAGAGATATCGACAGCTATATTGAGAGAATAAAGAAAATAGAAGAACCTATATCTAAGGAAATTATGAGTACGCATCCACCAATACCTAAGAGGTTGAGATTCTTAGATAAAATTGAAGCTAGAGTACATGGTCCACCCATTTAAGAAATGATTTAATTAGCTACATATCAACACTATAAGTATTGTTCAATAACGTTACTGAAATTATCAATAATAAACATTTTAGAAAACAAACAATAATTTATGAAGTTTTAAGAATAATAGGGATTAACAATAGTATCTAAATATGTATTTTAATCATTTACTTCCTCGATGATGAGGTGGGCAGCCTAGGACTATGTGGATGAAGAACACATCTCACTCTGAATTCTTCTATTAGGGTTGGATTTTGCTTGTAGAAGGTCTTATTATTATTCTCGATCTAGATAAATTCGGCGAATTTGTAGAAGAGAGAGGTTTAGACCCGTATATTCCTAATGAAATAACAGGTTACTTAACAGAAGCTGCTTTGGATTTCGTTAGGAAGTGGAGAGGTGTGGTTATTTATGGTTTGGATTCTTCGAGAGGTACGGAAGAAGCGGTTATCGAGATTCCCGGATTTACCGATATTGAGGGTATTATTAGGGATCTGGAGAGAATTAGGGACGATGTGAATAGTTTAGGAGCATCTATATCTATTGTTGTATTGAAAGACATGGTTTTAGCAAAGCCTGCTAATAGTCGGAGGGAAGCTTATTCACTCACACCAGGTAGGAGGAGAGCGTGGAAATTGCTTAAATCTATTAAGAAACGGGGAGGCAATAGGATACTTGTTTTAATCTAACCCATTTATATCGAGAGTTTTCGCTATAGAGGTTAATAGTATTGGTATTAATGATATGATATGTTCTATGTAAGGGAAAAATGATATTTTACTAGTACCCAATAATTCCAATTCTATACTCCTAGTAAACAGCCCGCTTCGTATAGTCTATTAGCAATTTTCTCAACTGCAATTGCAACTTCTATCTCCTCCTTCGCACCGGTTAGAACCATTTTGCCACTACTAAATATTAGGAGAACAACATGTGGATCCCTCATTTTATGTATAAGTCCGGGGAATTGTTCTGGTTCGTATATGCAGTCTTCGAGAGTATAAGCTGCTTCCTCGAGATTCACACGAGCACCAATATCTCCTGATGCTACTATGTTTTGAACTTGAGTTCTTGGTTTAGAAACTATATCTATTCCAGCTCTGTTGAGATACTTAACGATCTTCTTAACAACTTCGATCAACATATTCATGCTTTTAGTTCCAGTAACCACCATTTTCCCAGATCTAAAAATTAATGCCGTTGCTTTAGGTTTCTCAATTCTAAAAACTAAACCTGGGAATTTATCTGGTTGGTATATAAGGTCTCTAAGTTTATCCATTATTAGCTCCGTATTAAGCGGTTGTTCGAGAATAACGGTTGCAACTATGTTCTCAATCCTATGCGAAGGCTTTGGTTTAAAACCAGGACTGCTCAAAATAAACACCTCGTAATTGAGTATGATAGACTCGAGATTTAAGTATTTAAACCTGATTTCCCTCTAAATTAATGGTGTGGGCCCGTAGCTCAGCCCGGTAGAGCGGCGGTTAACCGAACCGACCCCTACACACAATCCTTATATTAACATATTTTGAATGAGTTTAGCGAAGAACGGTGTTGTTATTAAGAGAATAATGAGTAGAATAACTGTTCTTGGATAGGTTTTTCTAAGAATATTGAGTAATTTATAAGCACCATCCTGTAGTAAAGGCACCTTATCTTCGAAGCATATTGTTACCCAGTTACTGGAGTACATTGTCATAGATATTTTCTTCATCAAACTACTTATTATGTTTTCCAAACCACGTTTACAGCGTATTGGTTTATATAGCGTATAGGAGTATATTCCAGTTTCACTATGTTCGTCGTTTGAAACAACTTCTACAATAACGTTATCCTTGTAGAAATCCTTTACTATACGTATAATATTGTTTCTCAAATATTTCTCCATATTATTGCCTCTTAGATATAGTAGAATAAACTTCTCATTTGTATCTTTCTTAGCCAATTCTAATCCACAGATCCGTCCTCCAATTAATCCCTCTAAATCAGTATCTATACATGCATATCTAACAAGAGGTTCGGATGCTTCGGATTTCCTCATTTCAACTATATGTTCAATAGATTTCAAAAGTAATGTTTTTAGAGCATTGTAATCTGGTTTATTCGATAATTCCCAATTATGTGAATCAATTATTAGGATCCTACCTAAATCCCTTGTATTTGATTCTAAATCCAACCACTGCTGAATATGATATGGTATATCATCTATACCCCCATAAGGTCTTGACAAGAAGAGCAACGTAGTTTTTTCAAAAACTACTCCAGTAGCCTCCCAGTTATCGTCTCCTTCTACATGGAATATTCCATGTAACCTATCTATAAATCCCTCTTCAACTCTATTCAATTTATCCACGAACTTATCGATTATTACTTGATTGAGGTCGCTTTTCGGGAGATTCCTATCATGAGATCCAGCGCCGTGTAGAACAAATACGTAATAGCCTTTGTTCTCGAAATTCTTTATCATTAGATTCGGTAGTTCGCTACTACCGGTATTGTAGAATGGTCCGTAGTGGAGATCCGTGTAAGCTATAGCCATTTTGTCACTAATGAATAAACATGGTTTAATAACCTCTAATTTACTTAGTTTCTCAAAAACATTCTCGATTTCTTTGCTTCCCTTCAATCTATTTTCTAAAAATAATTTTCCAATCTCGAATGAGGAGAACCCGTTTACATTATATCGCGAAATACATTTATAAATTAGGTAATTCAAAATCACCGTATATATCGATGTTAACGCTCCCAAAACAATTAGCGATTTGTTTACTCTTTGTGTTATCGTTATTGTTCCGAAGTATGGTATGGTAGGTGTTAGGTAACTAATTAGATTTGGACCATCTAATCCTACAATTACGATTGTTTGTAAAGCTATCGATGAAGCTAATCCAATGTTGAATCCAAATGTATAGTCTAATCCAATAGCATAAAGTGTTGATACAATTGATAAAGCTATGAACCTTTTATTATTTAGAAGAGTTTTTGATAAATTCGTGTATATCATGTATACAAATGTTTGAATAATCATGAATATGAAGTAGATCTTATTTACAATGAAGAGAACAAGTAGAAGTGTAAAGTATAGTGGCATGATCTGTTTTATCGAAGGCAATCTTATTAGAACCTTATAATATCTCTTAACTACAATTCTATCCTCATCAACAACTTCATCGAGTTTCTTATTCATCATAATTTATTCACTCGTTCAGAGTCTTGAAAACACATTTTTAGTTCTTAATAATTATTGATCACAATCAATGTTTAGTCTTATAATAGAGTATTAGAACAAGTAATAAAACCACTGATACAACGGTTAACATAGGTTTATGAAATAGATTTTCAAAACCAATTATTACCAGTATGATTCCTAATATTGCTGAAACTATGGTGATTGCTATTTCGGCTAATAAGTAACATATAATGATGCAAATCAATATTATTATTACGGAGTATAAGAGGGTATTTTGAAGATTAAGTAAATGGGTGAGGACAACTCCTAGAGCGAATCCAGTAGTTATGCTTATGAAAAATTTTATTAGAAACCAGCTTACCAAATACCCTATTATGAAAACAATTGAAGATAAAATTAGAATCATTGATGAGCTAATATTGAGTAAACTTAAGATTCTAAATGTGAAGAAGCTAATTCCAGCTCCGAATACTAATCCGGTGATCGTTTTAATAATTAATTTACCAGCTACAAGCAATAGTATTCCAAGAATTATGGTAAAGAAAGCTGTTAATGGATCTAGTCTCAGCATAATCAATATGTATTCCATTATTACACACACCTAAGTTAGATCACCACATGCGCAGAAAGCTTCATGTATAATTCCATGTAAAGCATCAATATTGAAACCTTTTGTTGCAGATACAAAAACTGTTCTTAACGGACCCTTCGTCTTAATACTGATTTCAACTAACTCCTTGAAAATATCGTTAATTAAACCACGCAACGTATCCGAACTGATATTTAATAATGATTCGGGGTTTTCAATCAGAATTTTTGCAAATTCGATTCTATCCATGAGATCAGCCTTATTGATAACTGGAATAACGTAGATCCCTGTTTTAATATGTATCAATACATTTATAAACCATAAGGTTAAAGCGTCTACAACGTTCTCCATAGCTGTGCCGTCTAACACGAACACTATTATCGGTTTCGAAATTTTCTTAAGTTTCTCGAACAATACGTTACTAGCCGGTCTTAACATGAATATTTCCATTTGACCAGGAGTATCTATAAGAACGATATCGTATTTATCGATGTTTATGAAGGGTTCGTTATTCATAATGATATTTATTGATTCAGCAATTAAATCCGATGCTTTAATGAATGCTCCATTGGGTCCTAAACCGTATTTCTTCATAATATCTTTTAAAGTAAAGAAATTTCTAATATCGAAAACCGGTTTGTATGGGATATCTTCAGCTCCTGGATCTAGATTTACAGTTGCAACTCTAATATTGAGATTCTCTTCAACCCACTTACTATAGGAGAACACTAGAGTGGTTTTACCACTACCCGCTGGACCTGTAAAAATCACTGTTATAGTCATTATTTCTTCACTCAATTATTCAACGATCTTTTTGAGCTGTCTATTATACATATCTATTATTTCACGAGTAGTTGTTGCTTCTTCGGGACCTTTATCGGGTCTCCATCTTATGAATCTGGGGAATCTTATTGAAATCCCAACACCTTGTTTTACAATATTTAATCCGCACGTGTGTAGTGGTGATAGCGTTAATTCAGCACCTATTATTTCAGCAACAAGCGCTGGCCTTATCCAAACATCTGGTTTTATATTAGCAATAACATTAACTGGTTTATCGCTAGTCACATATGGTGAAAGGATCTCGTTCATTCTATTCAAATCCTCATCTTTAAATCCCGTACCCACTTTACATACAGTTTCGAAAAACCCCGTTTCATTATTATAGGATGCCATAAGGAGTGTTCCAAATTTACCTCCTCTCCTACCCCTACCGTAGAAAGCGCCTACAACAACTAAATCAACGGAATCAGCCATTTCGCTCTTATAGTCCCTCTTATACTTAATCCATAACCATCCTCTAACACCAGCTTGATATATCGATTTACTATGGAGTGCTTTAACCATAACTCCTTCAGCACCCTTCTCAATCGATTCTAGGAAAAACTTCTCTAAATCTTCTGGACTACTTGTTTTAATATATTCAGCTATAGCGAAGTTCTCGTTTTCAACAATAATTTCTTCTAGTCTCTTCCTCCTCTCCGGCAGAGGCTTAACGGTATAGTCTTCATTATCAACGTAGAGAACATCAAATAAATAGACTTTCACAGGCACTTCCTTCATAGCGATGTGTATATCATACTTCCTCTTCCTCCTCATAAGCTCCTGGAATGGCTTGAGTTCACCAGTATCGGGGTCGTAAGCAACGATTTCTCCCTCAATAATTGCTTCATTAGCTTTAACGTTATTCTTAACTAGTTCAACCACATCTGGATACTGATATGTAATGTTTTCTAATCTCCTTGAGAAAATGATTACTTTATCTCCAGATTTATGTATTTGAGCTCTTTCACCATCATATTTAAATTCAACGAATGCTTCTCCACCAACCTTAGATATAATAGCTCTAGGGTCGTTGAGTCTCTCGGCAAGCATCGGTCTAATCGGTATTCCAATTCGGGGTTTAATGTTTTTGAGTTCTTCAATACCTCTCGTAGCTAGTAGTTTCGCTATTTCACCGAGATCGGGTCTAAGATTATAAGCTCTTTCAACGAAGGGTCTAGAACCTATTCCGTCTCCGAAAGTTATCGCTAAAGCATCCATAATAGTTGCTTCACCAATACCTAGCCTTAAAGCTCCTTCTACGAATTTAACAATGAATTTAGCTTCAACTGGTGTTGCTTCACTCAATAATCCTGCTAGTATTTTGATTTTAAGATCTTTACTGCCCTCGCCCTGAGCCATAGCTATCTTAACAAACCTATTATAAACATCAGTAATGTTCAATCCCTCGATACGGGTTTCCTGAGTAAATGATAGTATTGAAACAGCCTTACTACTGTTCTTAGCTAATTCCTTAAGTTTCTCAGCAACTTTACCTAAATCACCCAATTGTTTATACATTCTCTCAACTGTTTCTTCACTAACACGACACGATAACGCTATTGATTTAATAAGTAATTTTTCACCAACACCTAGTTCCGGGTTTCCAACCCAATCCGGGTATAGTAATCCCTGCATTAGATAAACAACTTTATCTATGATTTCAGGCGGTGTTCTTTTAAATAAATCTACAACCATATTAGTAATAACTGTTCTCGAAGTCTGACCCTCGATTTTTACGAAAAGCTCTGCTAGGTCTTTTAAAGTAAGGTTTTTAATAGACATTTAAATCAGCACCCACTATTCTAACTCTTAAAGTATTGTTTCCTAAATAACGCTTAGGGTAGGTAAACAATATTAACCAATTAGAGTATTCTATAGCATAGGATGATGAGAACCCGGCAAATACGATTATACTGTAGGATGAGTATTCAGAGTTACTCTGAATAATGGTGGTTGAAATACGGTCTCGATTAGAAAAACCCTATTATTAATTCTAATAGTCTCAATACTATTCTCCAATATCCCTAGTTTCGTCAACGCCAAAGGCGTATTAGTATATAGAGGTACTTTATACCTACTTGCTATAAATGAACAAGGTAATGGCGTGGTAGTTGAAGTTATTTTCGAAGTATATGAACCAGGTTCTGGTAGAATTATAGTAGAGCCTAGAGATAAGGTTACGGAAGACGTCATTACATCGATTAAATACGCTATAGTTTTATCATCAATAATTGTTGGATTTAACTACACGTTATATGATTACCGCTACGTATTCAGAACTAATTTTAAAGTAGAGGGTTTGAGTGCAACACTAGGATTTGTACTTGGTTTTCTAGGATTTTTGAGAAACGAAAGTACTGTAAACTTTGCTGCTACAGGTTTAGTATCTCCATACGGTACTATTGGTTTAGTAAGCGGTATTGGAGCAAAGTATATTGCAGCTAGAGGAAGAGGTTTATCTCTAGTTATCGGTCCAATATATGGGGTTAACTGGACATCGTATAGAGGGGTTCCAGATATATTCACCGCTTATAGAACTGCGTATAAACACTCTCTACTCACAAGTATTAGTAATGATTCTTTTCCTGAAACTAATTTAACCAATATATATAACCGGGCATTTAACGAATCAACGATAGAACTATATGGTTTAATTAATAATACAATAGAGAAACTAGTGGAACTAGGTATAGATTATACCAGTAATGATGGTTTCAGATTACTCAACTACTCTTTAAAACACTATCGTAAAGGTAGGTACTATACAGCTTCATCCTATGCTTTCAGATCTTATTATACACTATATTCTCTCTATTTGGATGCATTACGTAGATTAGATAATGTTGAGTATAATATAGTAGTTAGGAATGAAGTGGATTCGCTTTTGAGAGATATTATGAATTTAACTTCAATAATAAAGCAATACTCATCTTCTTCTAAAAACATCGATTTGTGGAATCTCGATGTATTAATGAATTCTTATGAAAGGATTAACATAGCGTTGAATCTATTAACCCAATTCATAAACTCTGGATACATTGATACCAATAGTTTAGCATTATCTAAAGCTCGAGTCGTTACTGCTAAACAGTGGCTTAAATTATTTAGATCGATGTCTAACGAATCAGAATATGTTCTAAATTCTTCAACTATTGAAAAAACAAAATTGCTATTAAAAACGTATTGTTCACTATGTAACGAATACCTCTCATACGTATTTCCAGGATTAGGTTGGGGGGTAATCGACTGTTCTTCAATAGATATGGAGGGTGTACTGGGTTTAATTGAGTTTAATCAGCAACTAAATACTATATATAGAGTTTTCGAAACAGGGGTTTCAAGATCTATTTATGAGGAGTACTATGGGTTGGGAGATATCTATGAACTTATGAAAACTATTCGTGAATTAACGTTGTATTTGTATGAGAATACTCATCAGCAAATACCATCATTGATTTCGGTAATGGAGTTAACGAATAGTTATATCGAGGACGGTGAAAATATTAGTATGGTTGCATATATGTTAACTAGCAATATTCCGAGCGCTGTAATCCATATAGTTCTCGTAAACTCATCTAAGAATAACACTTGGATAATCACACCCCCACTAAATACCACAAAAACTCAGGAGCATGTAGAGATTAGTTTGGGTTTAACACATAGGGTTCCTATTGTAACAATTTTATTGATATTTTTAACGGCATTACTCAGTAGTTTAATAATCATAATTTATGTTATAGTTAGAAGTAGTCGAGAATAGTTTTAGGCTTCTTACTCGAAGATATTTCTACATATAATCTTCTAATTAATTCGAAATCTCTCTCTAGAAAACCTTTGATTTCGGGGTTGTAGAGTGCTGCTGCTGGATGATATGTTGCTAAAAGTATAGTTTCGTTTTCAAAAATCTTAACTCTATGCTCTCTCCCCCTCTCTGAACTAATACTTCTCCATTTCAAACCAGTTTTTTCGAATAAGAATTTTCCAGAATGTCTACCTAGAGTTACGATTATTTTCGGTTTTATCAGAAGAATCTGTTTAATCAAGTATGGTGAACACGTTTCAATTTCTTCCGGTTCAGGATCCCTATTATTCGGAGGCCTACATTTAACGAGATTAGTTATATAAACATCGTCTCTAGATAAACCTATTGATTCTATTAGTGAAGTAAGTAGTTTACCTGCAGCGCCCACGAATGGCCTACCTTCTTCGTCTTCTTTAGCGCCAGGTGCTTCGCCTACAAACATAATTATAGCATCTCTACGTCCCTCTCCTGGAACCGGGTTTTTACGGTACATGCTTAGAATACATTTCTTACAATTTATTATTTCGAAATTCAGTTTATTCCACTCATCTATACTCAAATGAAACACCCCATACTAGTTTTCTACTCAAGAAATAGTTTAGCGAGAAACCTAGAATTACTCCAATAGTGATCGATATTATTAGGGGTTTACTCATTATGCCCGTTAGCATGTATACGGATAGTGTTTGTGTAATAATGCTACCTATCGATACAATGTGGTATTCAAACCATCTCTTTACATATGCTTCCATGCTTTTTAATCTAGGTACATCTCTAAAAGTCCATTTTTCATGAAGCATGTAGTTCCAATTAATACTGATTTCTATAGCTAGTAGTGCAACGAGTATGGATGCTCTAGCTCTACCGAATATGTGAATGAGAAAGTGCATTAATATGTATGCTGAAGTAATGTTTATAACGTAGCCGGTAGTGCCGACGATGAGGAATTTAAGTATTCTCAGTGTTTTCACAACAATTAAACCCATTAATTTTGGGAGTCTAGTAGTTATTATTTTCAAATAATCATCAAATCTGAGTTTAATGAATGAACGTTCAGGTTCTTCTGGATTGCTTAATGTCGAATCTATGTAGAAACCTATAGAGTATTCTAACCCAGTAATATTATCAAGAGGGTTTCTCATATATCTCTTAAAGTATTTTCTAGAAATGCCGGGTTTCAATACAAAAACTATTTTTCTAGAACCTCTATGTTTAACAATGTTTACCATATACCTAATTCTATCTGAGAAAACATCGAGAACTATCAAAAACCTACCTTTATGTCCTCCTCTATATATCTCCTTAATTTCACCTAGCTTTCCGATACTGCATGAATTGTTTTTTAAACCATAGCGTTTCGAGAATTCTGTTTCGATACACAATACTCTTATATTTTCCAGACCAGTATTTTGTATATTCAAATCTGTTTCAAACCCTAATGAAACTTATTAAATGATTTTAAAATATAGTTCTATGGTTTAATAGAGTGCTATATTATTAAAATTGTTGAGGAGAAAGATCCATGGGTTTGAAACATTCTAAATACGTTTATGTTAGGAGAAGCGATGGCTTATTCGTTAAAGTAAGAGTTCTTAACATTAGGTTTAATAAAAAGAGTGGTTTGAAAGAAAGGGGTAAGCAGATCGAGAGAGTTGTTTTTGATGTAACGGATCCTAGTAGATACATTGTATTACCCTATAAGACATCTAAACCGCCGCATAATAGTATAGTTATTGATGTTTCCGAGCTACCTAGAGAGATTGCTACTATTATTGAGACTGTATAGCTGATCGTGAGGTGTGATATGCTATTCTAGAGAATTTAATTAATGCTTTGAAAAGTAGAGTTGATAAAGTGTATTACGAGGATCAGAACGATTATCGCATGATTATACTTGATTATAGAGGTTCATCATACTTATTGTGTTTATTCAGGTTCTGCGATAGGTACATTTATGGGAAGATCGTGGAACTAGACAGTACTAGTTATCTTGATTGCGAATCAATTGTGTACTCGATGCCAGAGGGTCTATACATTTATGCTAAAAGTATTGATGAATTTCTAGATAAAATAATCGATAAGATAAATTGGTTGAGAACTAGAGCTTCCAGTATAAATCACTAATATTTTATTCACTCCCCCTAGAGATATGGATTAACCATAATATTTTAAACAGCAATAAAGTTTTCAGAAACGAATTCCAATAATGCAATTCTATAACAAATTATTCTTTAACTAAACTCTAAATTCAATAAAATTAATTGGTGGGAGAACATGGTTACATCTCTTAAAGGTAGGCATTTCATAACTCTTACCGAATTTAATAGCGAAGAGTTATTATTCATTATTAATACAGCGTTTCAGTTTAAAGCGAGGTATTTAGCTGGCGAGAGAGTTGTTCCTCTCCTAGTAGGTAGACATCTGGCAATGATTTTTGAAAAACCAAGTACTAGAACTAGATTGAGTTTTGAAACAGCTATGAAAGAACTTGGTGGAGACGCTATATATCTAAGTGCTAACGAGCTTCAACTAGCTAGAGGAGAAACTATTGAGGATACAGCAAGAGTTCTCTCTAGATATGTTGATGGAATTATGGCGAGAGTGTATGAGCATTGGAAACTGGAGAGACTTGCTCAGTACAGTAGGGTTCCCGTAATAAACGGTTTAAGCGATCTACATCACCCTGCTCAAGCTCTTAGTGATGTATTCACTATTATGGAGAAGAAGGGAATGGATATTTCTAGAATCAAAATAGTATTTATCGGGGATGGGGGGGATAACGTTCTCCATAGTTTAATGCTTGCTATCGGTATACTTGGAGGTAGAATTATTATTTCTTCACCTGAAGGCTATGACCCCCACCCTAGTGTTGTTAAGCTTTTCAATGAGTATGCGAAAGGAAGTTTTGATATTGAAAGAGATCCTTACAAAGCTGTTGAGAACGCTGATGTCGTATATACCGATGTATGGGTTAGTATGGGTCAGGAAAAAGACAGGGATAGAAGGATTAGGGATCTCGAGCCGTATAGAGTTACTGTCGATTTAATGAAGAGGGCTAAGCCGGATTCTATATTTATGCATTGTCTACCTGCTAAGAGAGGCGAAGAAGTTGTTAATGAAGTTATTGATGGTAAATGGAGCGTTGTTTGGGATCAAGCTGAGAACAGGAAGCATGTACAGAAAGCACTTCTAGCTCTCATAATACCATAGCATAATTATTCTTACGTAAACCTCTTCACTCTAAATCTACAATATTTAAGCATTAATTAGCTCCGTATCAGGATAATTATATTTAAGAACAACTAATGAGAGCGTTAAAATGAGCCATACAGCTCCAAATCTTGTTTCCGGAACTAGTAAGCCTAGTGTAAAAGTTATTTTCAGTAATGAGAGAGTAATTGTTGGGCATAAGGAGTATATTGTGGAACACGTCTTTGTGTATGGTTTGAAAAGTGCTGATATAGTGTTCAATAAATCAAGTGTCGAAGGGTCTTTTATTTACAGCGATCAGCCATATACTAGCTATGTGGATAACACGCTTATTCTGGGGTTAAATGAGAATAAACTGATTTGTGGTGATGCTTTTGAAGAAGTTATCTATAGTAGTAATGATGAAATAAAGATATTTTCTAAACCACTGTATGTAAGGCTTGTTAGTGATGGAGATAAAGTAACTGTTTATTTAAATGGTAGACGCAGTTACGAAGCGAACAAGGTCTATCTACATGTAGAGCATAGTAACCATAGTACTGTAATTAATATACTGGTTAATCCAATCAAGATCCTATGGTTATCTATAGAAGAAGCATTAATTAGGCTTATACTAAGCAAGGATACTATTAGAATACAGATCACTAAAACATAGCCTTCTCGCCATATAGTTTTTAGCAGGGGGTATTTTTCTTTAATCAAATTATTTTGTGAAAAATCATTAGAGACTATGTGATTCCCGCAGGGGGTGTTTAATGATGAAGAACTATAGTGTTATTGAAGAGATTAAGAAAATACTCGAGTTGCATGATGTTAAAATTGTAGTTAAAAATTCTATTGTTAAAGCAAAGATCGGTGATACTCCCTTTAATCTCGTTATCGATTTAAAGGATATTGGTAAAAATATTGTTAACGTAAGTTTGGAATTTGAAGAGGATCCTAGTGAGTATTTAGAAAAATTACTTGAAGAACACGATGATATAAACGCATTTAGAGATGCTGTCGAAATAATTGTTGACGAAATCCACAATATTAATTCTAAATTAATGGTTGTTCTTAGGAAGAAAGGTATTGATGTGGTTTCATCCGTTATAGAAGATCTTGATGAAATAAATGATGTTATTGAGGAGTTAATTGAGGAGAGGGGGTAGAGGGTTTGGGTAGATTATTTGGTACTGATGGAGTTAGAGGGATTATTAATCGAGATTTTACACCAGAATTTGTTTTAAAATTATCTCTAGCTATAGGCTCGTTCTTCGGTGAAGGTTCGAGAATACTCGTAGGTAGAGATGCTAGAGCTGGCGGTTATATATTTAAATCTATTTTGATAGGAGGGCTACTTGCATCGGGTATTAAGGTATATGATTGCGATCTTGCTCCAACACCAGCGATCCAGTATGTTGTTTCGAAACATGGTTTTGATGGTGGTGTTGTTGTAACAGCGAGTCATAATCCTCCTCACTATAATGGAATTAAGGTTATTGCTGCTGATGGTATTGAGATCGATAGGAATAGTGAAGAAGTTATTGAAGACATATTCTTTACGGAGAGATTTAGAAGAGTCGATTGGGCTTCTCTAGTTAATGAACCCGTTCCATATAGAGTGGTTAATGAAATTTATGTGAAAGCTATTATTGATCTAGTTGATCGGGATTTAATCGCTAAGAAAGGGTTTAGAGTGCTAGTAGATCCTGGTAATAGTGTAGCTGCGTTGACAACCCCTATTATAGCTAGAGAACTTGGAGTTAAGGTGATGACGATCAATAGTGATTTGAATCCTCATTTTACTAGTAGAGAGCCCGAACCCACTATGGAGAATCTAAGCACAACTATCGCTACAGTTAGGGGTTTAAATGTTGATCTCGCAGTTGCTCACGATGGTGATGGTGATAGAGCTATTTTTATCGATGATCTTGGAAGATATATTCCAGGCGAGAGATCTGCTGCTCTATTGATTGAACATCTTGTTGATAAACATCCAGGTTTGTCGAGAAAAGTATATACTGCAGTATCCTCCAGTAATTTTATAGAAGAGTATTTGAAAAAGTATGGTGTTGAATTTGTATGGCTTAAAGTAGGTAGTGTAGGTATTGCGCGTGAAATGAAATCTCGAGGAGACGCTCTATGCGGTTTCGAGGAGAACGGTGGTTTCATGTATCCTATTCATCAATTCGTTAGAGATGGTGGCGCTTCATTTGCATTAATGTTGGAGTATTTGGCTAGTAATAACATTAAATTATCGGAAGCCTACGCTAAGTTACCTAAAACATATGTGGTTAAAACGAAAATACACATGGATAGGGCTAGAGCAGATAGAGTTGTTGAAACCATTAAGAACCTGTATAGTGGGTATAGAATGGTTACTGTGGATGGCGTTAAAGTCATTACTAGTAATTACTGGTTTTTAGTTAGACCCAGTGGGACGGAACCGTTATTAAGAATTCATGTTGAAGCTATTGATGACGATACAGCTAATAGGGTTCTACAGGAGTTGAAGAAAATTATCGATGGTGTTCTATAGTGAGATATTGGGGTATGGATTTCCTCAAATGCATATATTGTAAATCGTTCCCCCTACAATTAATTCCTTTAAATACTGTAAATCAAGAAATCGATACATCTGGTTTTGAAAAACCTATTTGTAAATTCTATTGTGCATATTTAAATGAGAAAATCGAGAAGAATAGGGATTATCCATGTTTTGATTGTTTGAAAATAGAGATTATTGAGGCAGTCATGTATTGTAAGAATTGTGGTAGATGGTATCCCGTTAGAAATAGTATAATTCAGATACTTAAAGATAGTAAGAGAGATAGGAAGAAGGATTTAGAGTTTCTAAATAAGTGGAGGGATAAATTACCTGATGAGATCACTTTAAAAGGTAAACCATTCAATTTATCGGGAGAGGGGAAGAGCTGTTGAATACGGGAATAACGATGTATCAGTTATATAACTATCTCATTAGTTGTTTTATGGATTGAACCTTCTCGGAAACCCTCGTCCTCTGATGGTTGGAGGTTAAGAACAATACGTTTAGATAAAACCTTCATATACGGGATTTATCAAATACTTCTAATGTATTTGAACCTAGAGTTGCTAGATATGCTTAAATGTTATCTATAATAACTAGTTTAACAATTATATCCTAAATCAACACGTATTGAGAAAAGTGTTGATCAATATGAGCAGATTATTCCCCAATTTAGAATCTTGGATTAAGAAACAATATGAGATTATGGAAACATTTAAGAAAGCCGAGGAGAATTTCGAGAACTTCGATAGATTAGAATTAATATTACTCGCTAGAATGGCTTTTCAACACGTAATTAAAACTTTTGAAGCTTTTGACCAATGGTTAAGGGAGCCAGTAGTGACTACTCATATGCCTAGAGAACTCTTAATCGATCTCTGGGTTAAGTTAAGAAATATTCTTTACGAAACTATAGAGCTCGACGTTGAACATACATCCAAATTCTACGATCACGTTAAGAAACTTGAAATGGAGGGTAAGATAAACCCGATCTTCTATATAGAGAAACCTTCTGGAAAAACAACTAGATCTGGAATGTCAACAGCGATCTAGGTTGCTCTTCCTATCTAGTTTTTCTTAATTTTGCTTCAACCTCGAGATCTGTTGCTTTGAGTTTAGGTTTAATTTCGTTAATAATCGTTCTGATATTGTTCCTCTCTCCTTCAGGTATTTTACCAATATTGTTATTTAGAAACTCTTTACCCAAAGTAGATACAACTATTCTCTTCCTATTATCAACTTCTACGAGACCCGTATATTTTAGTGATAACAAGTCATTACTAAGATCTCTACTCGTTAGATTCTTAGCAATAGTGTAGAATTCATAGTTCAGATCTATACCCTTATTTTTTAACTCATAAATCAAGTTATAAACGGTTTTCTCACTAATAGGTCCATATTCCGAAAGTGTGTAAAGTAACTTCAATTTACGAGAATCTTTAGCAACATCATCAAGAGTAATAACTTGTCTAGCAATTATCTTTACTTCCTTAGATCTAGTTGTTTCCGTTTGTGGTTTCTTACTCAAAATAAACACCATGCTAGCGTTTATTGAGAACTTTTTCGTGAATATCTATAATTTTCTTTAAAGCATCATTCCTATTTAAACCATTCATTACCAGAGTCTCTAATTTAAACTTTAGCAAATCCTCTCCTTTCTCACCATACAATGTTTTGAAAAGTTCAGAAGCTTTATTCCAAAGGGTCTCGGATTTATCTTGTTCTATTTCAGTTTCTCTTCTAGAACTATTTATTAGATTTACTAGGTTCTTAATAGTGTTCTCAATTTTCTCTCTATACTCTCTAGATGTTATTATTCTAGCTGTATTTAAGTAAATTATGCTCATGAATACAATGGTTGCGTAGACGAACGTATCGAAACCTAGGGGTTGTTCTTGAATAGTGTAGAAGTATGTTTTATTAAATAATCCAGTTAATCCGGTTGCAACTAGTAATGCGTAAGATATTGTTTGTCTCTTATTTACTAGTAGAGCTGAAATTATTGCTAAAGATATTGCAACTAAATGCATCACGAGTGAAACTTGTGGTAATTTGTTAGTTAAGACCCGACTATATATGGTGTCGAAAATACAATAAGTTAGAACGGTTACTGATGGTAATGTATTAAGTATTTTTTCTCTAAATATCATTGATTTTACAGTATTGAATAATCTAGTTATTGATTCGTTAAGCTCTATATGAGCTACATAGATTTCATCATAAATGCTTTTACCTTTTAAATACATGTAGAGGAGTTTTTCAAATTCTGTAATTCTATGGTAAACTTCTAGTAGTGCTTCGATATATCTCCGGCTTATGGTTTTAACTTCTTTTAAATTCTTTAATTCATTGAGTCTCAAGTTGAGTTTATCTCTTATCTCTACTAAATATGGTTTTTCGTCAACATTGTTATTCAACACCGTTAATATATTTTCAAGTTTCAATATGATCTCTTCTCTTAAAGCTTTCAAGTAGAAATCTCCAAATCGTAGTAGTCAATAATGTTATTTTCTTAAACATACTTATGTATTCTTAAAACCTTATATAACGGTTTTAATTAAATCATCATATTTCTGAGTTAATGATCGTTTGGAGAGGTGTTGAAATAAATTGAGTAGTGAAATAGGTGTTCGTGAAACTATTTTTAAGAGAATAGGTGTTCATAGCCATATTCGTGGATTGGGTTTAGACGAGAAGGGTAGAGCTTTATTTATTGCTGATGGAATGGTTGGTCAAATTAAAGCTAGAGAAGCCGCCGGTATTGTTGTAAAACTTATTTTGGAGGGAAAAATCGCTGGCAAGGGGGTACTATTCGTTGGTCCTCCAGGTACTGGTAAAACAGCTATTGCTGTAGCTATAGCTAGGGAGCTCGGTGAAGATACTCCTTTTGTAGCTATGAGTGCTTCGGAGATATATAGTAGTGAGAGGAAGAAAACCGAGATACTGATGGAGGCTGTACGTAGAGCTCTCGGTGTTAGAGTTAGAGAGAAGAGGCTTGTTTATGAAGGTGTTGTTGAGAAAATAGAGTTGAGGAGAGCGAGGCATCCTCTAGTTCCCTACATGAATATTCCCGTAGAAGCACGTTTAACTCTGTTTACGAAAGACGATAAAGTTACATTAACTTTACCTGAAGAGGTTACTCATCAAATAATTGAAATGGGTATTAAGAAGGGGGATTTAATATGGATCGATGCATCTACCGGTAGGGTTTTTAGAGAGGGTAAAGCTCGTGGTGTTGAGAAAGCTCGTTACTACGATATTGATACTAAGAGAATTCTCGATATACCAAGTGGACCTATTAAGAAGGAGAAAGAGATTGTCAGGACTTTCACACTCCACGATCTCGATCTTAGATTCTCAATAGAGAGATCGGCTGTATCCATAGTATCTATTTTTGGAATAGGAGTTACTAAGGAAATACCTAGTGAGATTAGGAAAGAGGTAGATGAGTTAGTTAAGAAATGGATTAACGAGAAGAAAGCTGAGCTTATACCCGGTGTTTTATTCATTGATGATGCACACATGCTTGATATTGAAGCCTTCAGTTTCCTATCCCGAGCTATGGAGAGCGAATTCGCTCCAATAATCATATTGGCTACGAATAGAGGAATCGCCAAAGTAAGAGGTACCGATATAGAGTCTCCTCATGGTATACCATTGGATATGCTAGATAGGTTATTGATAATTCAAACCACACCCTATAGTAAAGAAGATATTGCCGAGATTCTTAGGATTAGGATCGAGGAAGAAGAGATTAAGATTAGTAAGGATGCTTTCGATGCTCTTGTCGAGATTGGATGTAATTCTAGTTTAAGATATGCCGTTCAACTACTTGACCCAGCTAGAATATTAGCTATGAATGAAGGTAGAGATGAGATAAGTAGAGATGATGTTTTACGTGCTAAGGAGCTTTTCATAGATGTTAAGAGAAGTGTTGAGTATCTTAAGAAGTATGAGGAAATGTTTCTTAAATGAATAATTCATTAGTGGTGAATTTTGAATATTCGTGAAGTCGAGGTTTTAAAGAAGCTTTTAGAATATTGGAATGAGACTCCTAAACATAGTGATGGCAGTATACTGGGTTCTATGACGACAATTCCACACCCATTAGCACAATATGCTTATAATTTATTTATTCATACAAACTACGCTGATACACGTATATTCCCGGTTCTTAAAGAATTCGAAGAACAGGTTTTTAATGGTCTTCGAGAAATATATGGTTTTTTCGAAACCGGTTTAGTTACTTCTGGTGGTAGTGAATCGAATTTTTTAGCAATACTAGCTGCTTATAGGTTAAGAAATACTTCTGAGAAAATCGTAGTTGCTCCAGATACCGTTCACGTCTCCGTTGTGAAATCATGCGATATTTTATCAATTAAACTCGTTAAAATACCTGTTAATTCGGAACCTGTAGACCCCCTCCTAGTCGAGGATTATGTTAGGAAATATAAACCGTTCTTAATAATAATTACAGCGGGCACTACTGAAAGGGGTGTAGTGGATCCCGTTAAGGAGGTTGGAGAAATAGCGAGTATGTATAACGTATTCCTACATGTTGATGCCGCTTACGGTGGATTAATAGTTCCATTTCTTTATAAACGCGGTTTGTTGAAGAAAAATTTAGGTTTCTTTGATGGTGTCTCCAGTATAACTGTGGATTTCCACAAGAATGGTCTTACCCCTATACCTTCAAGTCTACTTTTATTTAGAAACAGTAAGTTTAGGGAAGCGGTTACTTTTCCAAATAATTATTCTTTAAGTGGATATACTTTTGGCATATTAGGTACTAGACCTGGAGGTAGTGTAGCTTCTATTTGGACAATGTGGATGTTATACGGTTATGATGGTTTTGAGAAGCAAGCTTTAGAGATGTACGAGAACGCTATTTATCTCTATGAAGAGCTTAGTAAATTGAAGGATATAATCGTTTATAAACCTGAACTCCCTATTGTCGTGTTTAAACATAAATATATTCATTACAAATCACTACTTTCTAAACTTTTAGAAAAAGGATTCTATTTATATACATCGCCCAGTTTAGAAGCATTAAGAATTGTTGTAATGCCACATATTAAGAGAGAGCACTTGAATCGTTTTATTATGGTTTTAAGAGAGGTTACTGAAAAGATTAATGAATATGAATAATATATAGTTAGTTATTCCTATAGTTATGGTGGTTTATTGGTTAAATTAGGTTTAATCTATAATCAACTCAATACTCTCGATTTTAAAATACTGGAAGCGATTGAGAAGAATATTTTGAAATATGAGTATGTTCCTCTCGAGATTATAGAGAAATTAACGAAGACTCCTGATGTTAAGATTAATTTAGAGATAGATAAGCTTCATAAATTAAAACTTGTGAGGATAAAACGGGTTAGTGAGAGAGTATTCGTTAGATTAACATATATTGGTCTCGATATGCTTGCACTTCATAATCTCGTTTCTCGAAACATTATTAAAGCTATTGGGGATAGGATTGGTGTTGGTAAAGAAAGCGATACATATGAAGTTTTAACTATTGATGGGAGTAGAGCTATTGCTAAATTTCTTAGATTAGGTAGAACTAGTTTTAAGAGAACTAAGATCAAGAGAGACTGGGTTGACGATCCCAGGTATACTTGGTTTATTCAATCAAAAATTGCGGCTCAGAGAGAATTTATTGCTTTGAGGGAAGTTTGGAGTGTTGGTGGTTATGTTCCATACCCTATAGCTTATAGTAAGCATCTTGTCTTAATTGAGTATATCGATGGAGTTGAGCTTCGAAATAAACCATATCTTGAAAATCCCATTACTGTTTTTAAACAAGTGATCGATACCGTTAAGTTAGCTTATTTAAATATCGGTATTGTTCATGGAGATTTAAGTGAGTATAATGTTATGGTTACTAATGATGGTAGAAAAGCATATATTATTGATTGGCCTCAATATGTTTATAAAAATGATCCTGTAGCAGATGAACTTTTAAAACGAGATGTGATGTACATATCCAGTTTTTTCCGTAAAAATTATGGTTTGGATGTTGATTTTAATAGAGTTTTAGCTTATGTAAAAGGTGAATCTATTGACTTCTGATACTGTAGTGTTTGGTATTGATATTGAAAGTGGTTATTCAAGAGTTTCACGTAGAGAACCTAAATATGCCGTAGCTATTCTGAAAAATGGGGTTTTTATAGACGAGTATAGGTTTATCCCATTAACTAGGCTTATTAGATTGATCTGGGAGTATAGACCGTGTAAAGTAGCTACTGATAATGTTTTAGAACTTGTTAGGGGGATGGATGAGTTAGTTAAGTTATCAACAATTCTTCCATCAGATACGGTTATCGTTCAAGTTACTGGTTGGGGGAGGGAGCTAGAAGATATTAGATTAGTTGCTTCTAAACATGGAATCCAGATTCCTAGAGGTAAACTATCGCCTATCGAGACCGCGAAATTGTGTGCTCTACTAGCCGATAAGGGTATTGGTTGGATCGTTAAACCTGTTGCTGATAGAACGAAGATTCTTGTAACGCGTGGTAGATGCGTTGCGCATGGAGGTATGAGTTTGAATAGATTTCAGAGAAGCGTTAGAGTTAGTGTATTGAGAGTTACTAGAGAAGTTAAGGATATTCTTGAGAAAAACGGATTAGAATATGATCTGATTATGAAGAGGAGTGTTGGTGGTTTAGAGAAGAGTGTATTTATTGTTTATGCTAGTGCCGATACTGTATCTAGACTAGTCAAACCTCTCAATACTAAAAGTGTTAAAATCATTGTTAAACCCTATGTTAAGAAAATACCGTTTGAACAACTCAAATCCGAAGCTACGGGGGTTAAAGGGTTAATACTTGGTCTGGATCCGGGTATTACTGTTGGTGTTGCACTCGTAGATCTAGATGGTAAACCGGTACTGGCTTATAGTTCGAAGAATCTAGATAGATTCGATATTATAGAAACTGTTTCTAAATTAGGCAAAGTCGTTATTGTTTCTACAGATAAGAAGAAACCATCGGAATTCGTTAAGAAAATCTCATCGGCTTTAGGCGCTGAATTATACGTTCCAGAAGAGGATATTAGTGTTGATGAGAAAGAGCACATTGCTAGTCTTGTGCAGAAACAATATAGTTGGATTAGAGTTAAGGATAACCATGTTAGAGATGCTTTAGCAGCTGCTTATAAAGCTTACTATTCAATTGCAGATAAGCTTAGGAGTATAGATGCTAAACTTAAGGATATTGAACTCGATATAGACAAGGAGAGGATAAGGATAGAAGTTGTGCGTGGCAAAGATTTTGCTCAAGCTCTTGAAGAAGCATTAATGGATTATATTAAGAGCATTATATCATCTAGACGGGTCGAAACCGATATTAATATGGAGATTAGTGAGGAGAATTATATTGAAAGAATTAAGGAGCTTAAAGCTAGAATAGCGTATCTGGAAACTCAAGTTAGAAAACTTGAGAATGAAATTAAAATACGGGATTCGATAATAGAGGATCTTAAACAAGAATATAGAAGAGTTAGATTTGAAGAACAGATGCATATCAGTGATCGGAGAATATATGCTTTAGAACAGGAGATTAGTTCTTTAAGGAGGGAGATCGAGAAGAAAGATATTTTGTTGAATGAACTTTATAATAAAGTTAAGCTATTCGAGGATTTCATTAAGAAAATAATCAATGGTAAAGCTCTAGCTGTCCCCAGAATCAAGAACTTATGTTTATCATCAATTAATAGCTTAATCAATGAATATCCAAACATTAATTTAGTATACGTTGACGAAATATACCCGATTGATTCTAATGCATTTAATCTACTTAGGAAAATGAGGATTGCTGTGCTTACATTAAGATGTTATGGAGATCTTTATAAGGAAATGAAAGTACCGATACTCGAGACTCGTCCTCTAGCGGTATTTGATGATTTTGTGATAGTAGCAAGGGGGTTTGAGAAAGATATTGATAATATGTGGAAAATTATTGAAGAAATTGAGAGTAGAGAGGAGTTTGAAAAGATATTGAAGCTTATTAAGAGCTATCAGGAGGAGCGTAGAAAAACTCTTAGTTAAATACTGTTCCAACATTAACTAGAATAATTGCTCCTTATCTTCAAGTATATCCCTCGTTATACTAACAATATTATTTAGTTCTTCATCAGCTATTCTCTTAGCTTCGTTTACATCGTTTAAACTAACTTTATTATCTTTCGGTAACGCTCTTATAGCTGTTATTAAAGGCTGATCTATTCTCCTACCAATTTGACTAACGATCTCTACGTAAACTTCTTTAAAACAATCAATAGTATTGTAGATTTTATTAGCAATTCTTCTAGCAATAACATTATATATTTTACCAACATGATTAACAGGGTTTTTACCGGCAACGGCTTCCATACTTAAAGGTCTCATAGGCGCTATTAATCCATTAGCTCTATTTCCACGACCAGTAGCTCCATCATCTCCATGTTCAGCGGACGTACCGGTTACCGTCAAGTAAACGCTTTTCTTCTCCGGCATATCAGCTGTATTTAAATAGACTTTTATATCATAATCTCCAGCTATTTTAACAGCGAGATCGCTTATATCATTCACAACTTGTTCTTTAATACTCAAGTACTCGTTAATATCTCTAACCCATCTATCGATCATAGCACAAGCTATTGTTAAAACAATTGTTTTATTCTTCCTAATACCCAAAACTTTAACATCTTCACCTACAGCAGGATTCTTCATCTTGTACTCTCTCGAATTAAGCAATCTTTCGGATTCTAAAACAATTTTTTCTAATGTAGAGAGAGGGGCGTAGCCTACTCCAATACTGGTATCGTTTGCTAAAGGAACCTTTGTTTTCCCTTCTTCAAAAACAGCTACTAAATCTGCACTCCCCTTTCTAACCATGTAATCAATAATTACATCCTTATCTGGGTCCAGGTACCTCATGTTTTGTTTAATCCATTTTCTAACAGCTTCAATTATTAGCGTTCCATAAGGAACTTTAACTTCACCATCACTTGTTCTCACCTCTGTTGTTGCTCTACCGGCAACAATTATATAGATTGGTTCAGTAACATAACCTCCTCCAAATCTTGGATAAGCTTGACCACCAACAAGTAGCGTTTTATCTAGATTATGGTGAAGTATAGTTCCAAATTCTTTAAGATAATATAGCGATAATGCTTTTGATGAAACTTCGCTAGCTGAATCAGCAATGTAATCCGGGTGTCCTAAACCTTTTCTCTCAACGATCTCTATTTGAAGCTCCTCTACACTCTGTCTTTTTATAGTTTCAAAAACTATGTTTCTTTCCATATTAAAACCCTCTCTTTCAAATTTTGATTATAAGTTCTTTAGCTTACATTAAGTTATAATTAAGTTTTAAAAACTTACTTCTAAAATAAATGGGTATTCTATTAAATCCTTTAATTAACTGTTTTAACTTCCAGAATTCTTGAAGGACCAGGTATTTTATCAAGTACTTCGTTTAAATTCACATATCCTTTGAATACTTCGAGTTTCTCCATGAAAAATCTATGAATATGTTGTGCCGTCTTCTCGATACTTAAATCTCCAGGAGTTAATACTGCATAAATAATGCTTCTTCTACTAACCGTTTCTTCGGATCCAATAATAACTCTAAAATATGTACCATAAATTGGGTCATCAAGTTTCTCAACACCTAATGCTAGTTTTAATTCACATCTACCGTATTTTCTCTCACCATAAATCATGAATGCGCCCTTACCCAAGTACTCCCCAGAAGGAGCTTTTTTACTGACTTGTTCTCCTTTAACCCAGTAGAAATCTAAGTATCCGAAACCAGCTCTCCAAGCTTTTGAGTAACAAACAGTTATGATTGCCGCATCTCCTATATCTTCAACACTCACATCTCTACTTCCAGTTTTTAAAACAACTACTGGTGCACCTTGAATATCAGCATGTATGAATATATCTTGAGGCTCCATATGCTTCTTAACTATAGATTCATTCTGATCAGCGTTTCTACCCCCAATAGCTAGGAATCCGTTTCTCGTGAATAACCAATGGTATTTTTCAAACCATAATCTAGGTTTAACAACCGTTGTTTCTCTATATGTTCCCAATATATTTGTCTTCTCCAACATAGTTAGTCTCGATTCAAGCTCGTTAATGGTCTCTAAACCTTTCTCAGCTTTAGACCTATATTCTCCAGCTTTAATCATATACATGTTAATGTTTTTAGAAGCATCGAGTCTTATATCTAAGGATATGATTTTATTATCTAGCTTAACGTAGATCAATCCTTTATCCTTCTCAACATTAACAATATTTCTACATAATTCCACAATTTTATCCCATCCGTTTTCTTCACGAACCCTATTAGCGCATTCTAAGGCTTCGACTACGTAGACGTAGTTTCTAGATAGAATAATGTAGTTCTCCCAGTAATCATATTGTTTACTTCTATATTCTTCTACAAGTCTCTTCGTATCCTCCATGCTCTTCTTTAATTTCATAATTTCAGTATTCTTCAATTTAGCTATTTCTTCATCTATCCTCATTTTCTCGAGTAAAGTATAGTAACTATCCAATACATCTATTAGTGGTTGAGGACCATATACTTCAGCATCATAGTATTCCCTATATACTAATGGGTTATAGCATGTATAAAGCTTCTGCTCGTTATCGAAATTAACAACATAGCCTTCACCAATTGAAGCTTCATTAACTAGTTTCAAATAACTCTCAATAATCTTCTCTACGTCGCTGGAGGAGACGCTTCGTGGATCAGCGTTTTTCATATCAATTAAACCTGCACGATACAGTATTTCTTCAGCAATATAGCCCGGTAGACCCCATTCCTTCACGATTCCTCTAACGAGATCTTTTCCTCTCAATATTCTATCGTGAAGGGAATTGAAATAAGTATCTTTATCTAAACCTCCAGGTGGTGGAACATATGTTTTACCGATTTTAATGGCTCTATCCTTCATTTCAACAAATTTACTACTATATAGTATTTTACGCTCATTATTTAGTATAACTAATACTCCTCTAGGAACAATTTCAGCAATTAAAATGTAATTCCTACTCGTTCTTAACGAAATTTCAACAATTCTTTCCCAACCAAGTTGATTAAAGTAATCGATCCTAGCTCTACGAATTGTTTTTCTCAAATATAGCGTTAGTTTATCTAGAACTTTCTTTTCTGGTTCAACTCTCGATAAATGTATTCTAACGCCAGGTTCGATTTTTAACAGAATCTTACCTATCGCACTATGTATTTTCAATATCCAGTAGTATCTAGTTCCATAAATATTGTCGATAATTCCGTTCTTTAATGATTTATTAAGTATATTAATTGATGCATAAATATCGAGGATATCCATTGTTTTCTTAAGCACTATTTATCACCGTGATTCAGGTTTTTATTCAAAAATAACTTAATTAATGATAATATTGATGGAGTATGGTTATGTTAACAATAGAAGACCATGTAGTTTTAATTAGATTATTGTTTGGTTCAATATTTGGTTTCGTAGCTTACCTAATTTATAGATTTAGAATTTCAATATTTATGGTAAAGACGGATCTGTTAATATGGATTTTAGCAGCGGCGATTTATGTGTTCACAGCTTATTATGTGAAGAAAATTACGGGTTCTACGTCATTGCTTTACTTATATGTTAGAGGATTAGCAACATTCTATGGTTCTTGGATTATAGTTTTTCTAGTTATGTACGATCTCTTTCACTAAATATTTCTCTAGCTATTCGGTCTGGTATGGAACCCTTAGTTAAGTACTCGATTAATCCATCAGCTATAACTACATTATCGCCATCTACGGGATACCTGTATGGTAGAATTATTAAACCATGATTCGTAACGATCTCAATGCTATCTACAAACTTGTAGTTTAAGAAATTTCTATTATCGAGCAAGTATTTGACTACATATACTGAACCATCGATACTATACTGTTTATCACCAATATTCCTGGCTTTAACATTGCCTAAATTATTGGTTATGTAAGTTCTAGTCCTACCTCTTGGCGGATGATCTCCTAATATACCACCTATAACTACGTATTTAGATTCTACGAGGTCATTATAAGTTAGCGGTTCTTTAGCTAACGGGTCTAGTACGATGAGCTCGTAGGGTTTAATATCCCCTCTTCTCACCAGTTCCACTATACTATCACTAGTTACTCTACCGAATTTATTGAGTAATTTATGGTATTTATTTGGAACATTTGTAAACATGATATTTTCTCTCCCATAAATTAAAGATGCTTGTCTATATTCGAGAATTAACCATACACTTATATTATCTTCTAGATGCTCGATCACGATCAATGGTTTTCTTCCCATAAAGTTCTCCTCATAGCTTCTAATTGCTTAATTTCTAAACCCATGAATTCCGCAGCAGTTATGAATCTAACGTTTCTCACACTACAGGCTTCAACTATATGTTTAACTTTACTATAATAATTAAGGTCTCTTAATAAATGGTGATCAACGATTAAGGTAGAACCTTCTTTAACCCTCTCCGCTAATTCTAACATATTACGTAACCCTTCATTAATGTTTTCTGAATTAATTCTTAATCCTTCAAAATACGTTGGCGGACCACTAATTATTAGTATGTCTGGTTTAAATCTAAGAATTTCTTCAAGTGCATCTCTATCCATAGGTCCTTGAACATCACTAGCATGAACTATAACTCCATATGGTGTTTCCACACTAACAGCTAGAGTATATCCTAGCTTAGATCCGCGAACACCGTGTGGTAGGGGTTTCGAAAAACGAATCTTTATGTTGTTGAAATCGAATGTTTCGTTATCAGCGGGTTTTACTTTACTCGCAATATCTTTAATTCCTAGTTTATTAAGCAGAATGTATGCTCTAACTCTCTGACTATAATTTATTTTCCTATTTGGATCTTTGATTAAAACTATTTTTCCCCTATAGTACTCTGCTTCACCCTCCCTATATAGATAATGGTCTCTATGGTAATGAGTAATTATTAGTACATTAGAATCTATGGTTTCTCTATGTATTTCGTCTAGGTGTTTCTCTAGAGCTTCTAATTCTAATGGATGTGGAGGTAAACCATATCTACGTGGCGCGATATTTACACCGGGATCAATGAATACTTTGAAACCATCAATATCTATTACAGTAGCCATACCTCTAGTTCCCATACTGTCAAAACCAATTAATTTGATTTTAACCAAATTCCCAATCCTCTCTCGAAGTCTTCATAATAATTGGTCTAAACCGCATTTTCCACCCATATTTCTCTTTTTTAGAAGCCATAGTTTCTTGAGATCAAGTTCTCTATACTCGAGATTAAGTCTCTTAAGGGTATCTAAAGCTTGTGTTGTAAAACTCGGAGCTACTAGTACTCCACGGGGTTGCGTACCTGTTAATTTAGCGTATTTCTCCACGTATTTGTAGAGCTGTAGAGCTGCTTCACGAGACGCTGTAATTCTTTTCACTTCAATGAGAACAGCCTTACCTCTACTATCAACTCCAATTAAATCAACTGCTCCAACTCCAAGATCCTTTTCTTTACCTATAATGTGTAATCCGTCCTCGATTAACCATGGATTCATATATATTAAGTCTCTAATATCCGACTCGTTTAGATACATTATGAACTCGCCGTTATCGGTTAGCCTACCTCTAATCAACAAATATATTTCATTGAAAACAACGTTCAGGATTTCTCGAGGTTTATCTCTAATCGCTGTTAGAACAAGTTTATTGTCAACGACGCGTGCTTCAATAACGCTCGTTTGGGGTTGCCAATTAACTGGTTTATATCCTTCAGGTCTATGTATCTGAACCGACCCATCGCTCTTTATTATAAGTACTCTATCTCCATCAGTTAATCTAGATTCGCCTCTACCAGTATAGTCGACGCTGCATTTTCCAATTAATATCAGTATTTCTCTCCTAACGATCGATTCGCTAATTAGCTTAGCATAATCGTCTAAACTACTATTTCTAAATACTTCTAGCAATTTATTCACCAATCTATAGCTTCTAAGGTTTAGTTATGTAAGGTTTTTAACGTATTCCCAAATTATTAGATAAATCATACTAGTTGATAAATTGTTTAGAATTCTAATGTGTGATAATTTTGAGTGCTAAATCTAACAAACCAACTAATCCATTTAAGATTTTGAAGAAATCTGAAGGTCAAACAATACTTGTTAAGCTCAAGGATGGTACGGAATATGTTGGTAAATTGGATTTGGTCGATAATACTATGAATATTGTTTTAACTGATTGCACTAGATACGATTCGAATGGTAATCCAGCGGCTAGATATGATGTAATATTGATTAGAGGGAGCCACATAGCATATATTAGTTTGAATTACGAGAAAGTTGCTCCAGAAGCTATTAAGAAATAGTGTGTTAACTATGGTTATTCCATATAAAGCTATTGATGTAGCTAAAACCGTTCCAACAGTTAACGCTGAATCTACGGTTAGAGAAGTTGCTCTTATGATTTTGAATCAAGGTGTAGATCTAGTTGTTGTAGTTAAGGACGATAGAGTAGTTGGAACGGTTTCACCGAGAGATATCTTGTGGGGTTTAATATATGGTAGAGTATCTTTAGATGATAGGATCGAGAATGTAGTTAATAGAAGATTTATTCAAGTATCTCCAGAAGAATCAATAGATTCTATTCTAGAAATTATGAGAAGAGGGGAGCGTAGTGAAGTACTAGTATTTGAAGATAATAAACCAGTAGGTGTGGTAGCAGCTAGTAGTTTTGTTAATATTGTCGAAGACATTATAGAATCCTTAGAAGCTAAATCCATTAGAAGTTATGGTAAGAAACCCTTGTAGTTAGTAGAATCTACTCTCCTATCTAATACATAATTGATCATTCGGTAATCATCCAAATACTATGTTTTCGAATATATTGATTTTAGATAATATTGAAACCCAGTTGAGTAGTTCTTTATTTTCCTGAATAGTCTAAATATTATTTTCAATCTATTGATTGAATAGATCTAAATATTAAACTCCATTTATAACAAATATTCATAAGTAGTGTAGTTTTTTACGTTATCATTTTACATTTTACTATATTAGATTCGGTTGTGTGCTTAGAAATGATGTTTCGTAAACCACCGTTTAAGAGGAAGGAATATAGATGGTTAAGGAGCGATGGTACTCCCAATTTCGATAATAGGGTGTATAGTATAACTGGTGATATGGAGATAATAGCTAAGAGGGATGTAGTTAGTGTTTCGCCAACAACTCCTGTGGAGAAGGCTTTGGATATTATGAGTAAGCATTATAGAAGTTTATTGGTAACATTAGGTGGTGAGCTTAAAGGCGTTGTTTTCGCTACAACAATGGTTAACTACCTCGGTGGAGGAGATCTCTTCGGTATTGTTGCTAATAGATATAATTATAATATTTTTAGAGCTTTGAAAGAAGAGGTTATTGAGAATCTTATGGTTAAGAACCCTATTGTCGCATATATCGATATGTCTATTGTTGATGTTCTAGAACTAATGGTTGTTAATGGTATTGGTTTACTACCCGTTGTTCATAGAGATGGTAGGGTATTCGGTGTTGTATCTGAACACGATTTAGTTAGATATCTCTATGGAATATTCAGAATTGGTGTTAGAGCGGAGGAGATTATGTCGACTCCTATTATTACATGTAGTGTTAATGATAGTTTATGGAACGCTATGCGTACTATGGTGAAGTATGGTTTTAGGAGATTACCAGTTGTTGATAGTGATGGTAGCGTTGTCGGAATAGTTACAGCTATGGATATCGTTAGGTTCTTTAATCCATCAATTGTTTATTCAAAATTAACGTCTAGCGATATTAGAGAAGTTCTCCAAATCCCCGTTATGGATGTTGCTTCTAAAAGAGTTGTTGCTGTAGAGCCCGGTTCTGATCTAAGTGTTATTGTTAAAGCAATGGTTGATAATGATGTTAGTAGTGTTCTCGTTGTCGATTCCGATGGTAAACTACATGGTATTATTAGTGAGAGAGATGTTCTCTACGCCTTAACTGTGAAGGAGATTAGATAGTTTTATATTATGGTTCTATGTTTAGAAACAACGATTCCAGGGGTTCGTCTTGAGTATTGAACCTAGATTCATTGTTGATACGATGCTGGGTAATGTAGCTAGATGGCTTAGAATTCTTGGTTACGATACTGTATATAGAAGGGATCTTAAGGATTGGGATATAATTAGGATTGCGAAGAGGGAGGATAGGGTCGTTGTTACAAGCGATAAATCTCTTCATAGGAAAGCTTTGCTTAATGGTTTATTGAGTATATATATTGATAACCCTGATATAAGCGGTAAGTTAGCTTATATAGCTTACATAACTGGTATTAGATTATACGTTGATCTCGGTAGAACCAAGTGTCCTATATGTAATACCGATTTAGTTAAAGTTTCTAAGAATAACGTTGAGAATAAGGTTCCTAGAGGTGTTTATAGAATGTACAGTGATTTCTGGATGTGTAGGAAGTGTGGTAAGATCTATTGGATTGGGGGTCATTGGGTTAAGATTGAAGAGGTTTTAAAAAATGCTAGGAGGATTCTTGAGGAATATAGGTTAACTAGAGCTAAAGGTGCTGTTACTGGTTGAGTGAAGCTATTCATCCCAGAGAACTTAGTTTAGAAGATGGTGTTTTTCTGGTTAAACTAGCTCGTAGAGCTGTAGAGGAAAAATTAATTAGTGATATTACGCTGAAACCGCCTGCTGATACTCCTAAGTACATGTATAGACCTGGAATGGTTTTTACAACAATAGAGACTTATCGACCTGGAGGTAGATCTGTTCTCAGAGGTTGTATTGGATTCCTATCTCCAATATATAGTTTGATTGAAGCTACAATAAAATCTGCTCTTGAAGCTGCTTTTGGAGACCCTCGTTTCCCTCCAGTTAGGAAGCATGAATTACCTAATCTTGTTTTTGAAGTTACGGTGCTATCCATGCCAATAAACATTACGAGAGAAGATCGATTCTCTATTTTAAAAGAGATTGTTATTGGTAGAGATGGTTTAATAGTTGAGAAGGGGTTTTATAAAGGTACTTTACTGCCGGCTGTTCCGGTAGAATACTGTTGGGATGTTGAAACATTTGTTTCAGAAACTTGTTTGAAAGCCGGTTTGGAACCAGATTGTTGGCTTAAACATGGTGTTGAAATATATAGGTATGAGGGTAGAGTGTATAGGGAGGTTAAGCCTTATGGAGACGTTGTTGAGAGAGATTTAGTTAAGGAGTTTATCCAGGCGTGTGGTAAATCTCTATTTTGAGGTTGTTATCTACATTGATTAAAAGTGTTTTTGAAGAATTGTTGAATTTGGATTATAGTGCTGTAACTAGGTATTTAATATCTAGAATTAGAAATAAGGTTTCCGAAACGGGTTTCGATAAAGTTGTTGTTGGTTTAAGTGGGGGTTTAGATAGTTCAGTTACTGTTAAGCTTTTAACGAAGGCTCTCGAGTCTAGTAGAGTTTTAGCGTTAATTATGCCTGACTCTAGAGTTACAGATAAAGCTGATGTTGAAGATGCCGTTAATTTAGCCGAATCTCTAGGTGTTAATTATAGGATTTTAAATATCGACGGTATTGTTGATGAATACGCGAAAATTTTGGGAGTTGATGATTATGAATCGATACCTATAGGTAATTTGAGAACTAGAATTAGAATGTCTATTCTCTACTACTACGCGAACACTACTAAAGCTTTAGTTGCTGGAACGAGCGATAAAAGCGAGATCCTAATAGGTTATTTCACAAAATATGGTGATGGAGCAGCCGATTTCTACCCTATAGCGTGTCTATATAAGAGCCAGGTTAGGAGGTTAGCTGAGTATCTTGGTTTACCTTCTCGTATAATTCGTAAACCAAGTAGTCCCGGTTTCTGGAGGGGTCATTTAGCTGAAGAAGAAATTGGTTTGAAATACGAGGTTATAGATTCTATTCTATACCTACTATTCGATAAGAAGCTAAGTATTGATGAAATTATAACTAACTATAATTTCGATAGAGATGTTGTTGTTAAGGTTTTAAGCATGTTTAGGAGAAGTATGCATAAGAGAATTTTAATAAATGAAGAAGATCTATATTTACCAAATCCACCTATCTAGGGATATTTGTGTAATAACATGGAGATTTTATTCCGTATAAAATTGTTTAAAATGGTTATTCATTTGGAAAATAAACATATTCATTCTTGCTCTTTCAGCGTGTGGAGTGTGTTCACATATAATTATTTCTTCTAACTACATATTTCTCTAGGTGTCTCCATATATTTGGGTATTTAGAGAGTTAACTATAAGTTGTAGCTATCATTCTAATTATATCTGCTACATCTTCACATTTATCTGAAGCCATTTCAATATCTTCAATAGCTTCTTTCAATAATAGACATCTAATCGTTATTGTTTCACACTTACTATAAATTGCTTCTTGTAATTCCATTTTCAACATATCTATTTTCTCCTCTATTTCTTCAACTAAATTGGTATATGTTAGTGTCGTTGATATATCTCTATATAGGTTTTCCAACGAATCTATAAGTAGTTCTATTTGTTTAATAATCATTAATTCTACTTCACTAATTCTATTAATGATCTCTTTATCGATTTCGATTTGAATATCCAAGAGTATTTTCAATTTATGTGAACATGCTTTAAGAAATGCTGCAATATCGTCGCTTGTGAATATTAGTTTTAATAGGTCTTCTCTATCCATTGGGTGAAGCGTGCTTGTAGAGAGTTCTTTAATAATGTTTCTTTTAATTTCATCAGCATCTTTCTCGTCTTTATCTAATTTGTTGTAGAAATCTATTGCTTTCAATTTATCATTAACATATATGTTATTAATCATGTTATTCAGGTCTTCAGCAACTTCTCTTATTTTAGTTAAATGTCTAATACTATCATGTATAACTCTCTTCTCTCTAGACCTAGCTAGCCAGAACCATGTTGCCAACACATCACCTAGAATCCTGTTGTTAAGAATAATACGTATCTTATTGATAAACCTAACGCAATTGTAGCTGGTAATGTTATTATCCAAGATAACATTATGATCAATACTTCTCTCCAATTAATACTTCTCCAACCGTTCAATGATAATCCACTACCTATTACTGTCGCTACACTAACATATGTTGTAGATATTGGCATACCGTATCCAACAAGTATGTATGGTATTGTCGTGTATAACCAAACTATGAGTGCATTGGATAATTCTGCTGTAAAACCAGTTACTGGGTTTAGCCTAGTTATTCTATAAGCAACTCTAACAATAACTCTCTTACCGATTGTTAACCCCCCCAAAGCTATTCCTATAGCACCTATTGCTGATAGGAGAATCATTGTTTTATCATCCGGTAATCCGAAAATCCTGCTCGTCAAAGTTATGTAGACGCCTGTAGCGTTGCCTACATCGTTTGCTCCGAAAGCGTATGCTGAGTAGCATAGGGATACTATTAAACCGTATTTCAATATTTTATCAACAACATCCTGTTTAAATTTATTTAAAACTACGGTTATCGCTCGATTCAATACTATTGTTAATCCAATACCAGCTAATGGACTAGTTATCCAGCTTATAATAATCTTTACTATAACGTTTAATTTCAATGAATAGGGTTCCAATTTACCAGCAGCGATCATGGCTAGTCCTGTACCTATGACTGAACCAATTATGCTGTGTGTAGTGGATATTGGTAATCCCAGGTAGGATGCTGTGGTTATCCATATTGAAGCCGATACTACTGCAGTAGTTGCGCTTAAAACATCGATTTCCTTCACTATACCTCTATCTAACGTTACCATAACCATTCTACCTTGAATTAAAGCGCCAAGGGCTGTGAATATGGAGAATAGGATTAATGCTTTCCGAATTGTTACTACTCCAGATCCAACGGCTGTTTCTGTAGGATTACTAGCGTCGTTTGCTCCTAAACACTAAGCCATAATGAATGATAATATGTAGCCCAGTATTAGGACTACATATTGCATTTCAGAATCAGCTTCTCCACACATACTTAGAATTAGCATTATTACCAATACTTGGGGGAGGAACTGTTGTTTAATAAATATGTTTTGTGTTGAAACTAATTTGATTCCCGCTATTTCTGCTGTACGTGTTTATCGTGGTGTTGTAGTTAATTTAGATAAATCTAGTGGAATAACTGTTTTTGAAATATACTTTTCCAATCCATTTTCTTCATAAATTACTATAACATCTACTCTATAGTTTTTAAGACTATCTATTATATTTCTTTCAATCATACTGAGTTCTAGGCTGAATCTCTTGGTTTCTCTTTGTGTAGTACTGATAGTGAAAGGTTCTGATACTATTGTTAAGTTTCCATAATTCTCAATTTTTAATATTATTTGCTTAACAATACCGTATCCTTCGAAAGTTATGTTCACATCTATTAATCCGGCTTTACCTGCCCATACTTTCTCTGGATTAAATGGGTCGAAGTAATCATAGTATCCAACGGAAACCCCTACTATACTTAAACCTATTGTTTCTGTTTCTTCAATTGTTGTAGTTGGGGTTGGCGTTGTCTCGGTAGTGGTGGGTGATTCTATCTCTGCTTCTCCCGCTCCTCTAGGTATTAATAACATTGTTGTAACTAATACTGCGACGATAACGGCAATCAATATTGGGATTAGTATCTTTAGATTTATCTTCAAAAATAACCACCTCTTTCGAATAGATAGGTATGAGGAAATTTGTTTAAAAAATATTTGGATTTGTGAAGGGGGTTTGTGGAAAAAAGTTAGTTTATTCTCTCTTCTTAAATAGTAGAGCTATTAGTGCAGCTAGTATTATTAATGGTATTACCCATGGTTCAGGTACTGCTGGCGGCACTAGCCATGTTATAATGTAGAATATTGTTGTTTCATCAGTTACTCCATCGCTACTTGCCGTTATCGTTAAGTAGCCGCGGTACTCT
>JAWBBY010000003.1:0-212199 GCA_038823915.1 Desulfurococcaceae archaeon | reverse complement strand
ATAATGATGATATTAATATTTATTGCTTAACATGAGCTTTTAGTCTAGTTAGTAATAAAAAATTACGCGTTGATGGGTTCAACGTATTATAGCTTAGACGTTGTGCATTAAATTATCTATAACTATATATTCATGAAGATGATTTGTACAACAAGTTAAAATTAGGCGATTATTATGCCACGTGTAGTTGTTAAATTCTTCTCCATATATAGCGATGTTGTTAACAATATTTACATAGATGTTGATGAAGGATCCACTATAGAAGACCTTATTTCCAAACTACTGACAAAATACCCGGATTTAAAAGGAATTTTCGAGAAAATTAAACCAATAATATTGATAAATGGTTCAGTACATGATTCGCCAGTTGCATTGAAAGATGGAGACGAGGTTGCTTTCATACCTCCAGCTTCGGGGGGTTAGTGGGTGAGTAGTTCTTCACGAATAATTAGGGATAAAGTCGATCTCAATAAACTCGTTGAGGAAGTAGTTGCTAAATCCGGTTTTAAAGCTGGAGCCGTTGTGTTATTCATTGGATTCGTGAAGAAAGAAATTAATGGTGTTGAAGTGAAGGAACTGGAGTATACTGTTTATGAACCATACGCTACTCGTAAACTCGGTGAAATCATTGAAGAGGAATCAAAGTATCCGGGGGTTTCTGTTGTTGAAGCAATTCATAGATTCGGGAATTTAAAACCTGGTGAACCAACTGTTTATATCGCTGTAGCATCTATTTCTAGAAAAGAAGCTTTTGAAACCGCTAGTAGAGTTCTCGAGAGGATTAAGAAAGAGGTTCCGATATTTAAGCTTGAGAAGAGAGTTGATGGTGAATATTGGGTTATTGGTGATGGTATTAGAGTTTCGAGGAGAAACGTTTAATAGAGAGTTTAGAGTTCTAGATCACTATTACTTAGAACTATATGATAATAGTTTAGCTGTAGTTACCGGTAATTGCCATTATAATACAAGTATAGTTGGGTACGTGAAGTATAGATTATCTAGTACTGAAAAGCTGTGGAGAGGGATTTTTGGTTTCTACAATAGAGTTGTAAAACAATACACTATACCACAGGTATATGGATCAACGTGTTGGAGAACCTATGCAATAGCGTATGGAGCGGAAGTACCGGTAATACCGGTTAGTATGGTTAAGAGGATTTATGATCCAATTGAAAAAGTGAAGCAAATAATTAGTGTAGTTAGAGATGAGTTGGAGATCGTGTCTCTAGAAGCTATTTCTGAGATAATGTATTCAACAAACGCTTACAATAAAGTTGGATTGACTGGTTCACTACTAGTTGGAATCCATAACCCTAGAGTTAGCGATATTGATATTGTAGTGTACGGTTTGAAAGAAAGTAGAGATGTAGTGGAATTCATTAATGAAAATCCATCAATATTTAAAGATATGCGTAATGATGGGTTTAGAGCTTGGTGTCTAAGAGTATCTGAGTTAACCGGTTTAACACCTACTGAAGCATCATTATTTTATCGAAGATGGAGAAGAGGGGTTTTCCGTGGTAGAGAATATTCTATTAGCTATAATGATGGAATATACCGTTCGATGGAGAATTCGGAGAAGTGGATTAATATTGGGTTTATAGAAGGATTGGTTTTGTTTGAAGGAAGACTGGAGGCTTTGAATTACCCATCTATTGGTTTTATAGAATCTTTCGAATATAGAGGTGGAGTGAAGCCGTGTAGCGACCCAATTTATGTTTTATCGTTTGAAGCACTCTATACGCCGGTATTCTACGAGGGCGGTAAGTGTATGGTTAGGGGGTTACTCCAGGTGAATGATGAAGGAGTATGTAGAATTCTCGTGGGTATTAGAGAAACACGCTCCTATATTAAATGGTTGGTTTAATTTGACTCGTTTATTGGTTTTAACGGATCTGCGTGGTAATAGAACAGTTGCTAGTCTCATTAAAATATTTTCAATATCATTGAAAGTTAATTACATCGTATTACTCGCAAACACAATATCGCCTACGATAATAGCTGATCTAGCTAAATCTAATTTAAAAATCATAGGTTTAGCCGGTAATCTCGATGATCCTTCAACTATAGATGCATTTAAAAAACATGGTTTATTCGTTGAATCTAGATTTATGGATCTCGATGGTTTGAAAGCTTTCTTCACCAGTTTAGCTTTTAACGAATCGTTAAAGAAAATTAACACTAGTGATAAAGCAGAGGTTCTCTTAACATACTATCCTGGTTTAAAATATTGTTGTTGCCGTAACGGCTATGTCGAAACTATAGATTATCTAGTTGATATATTAAAACCTAGAATCGTGATTACAGGTAAATGTATTGAACCGTGTTACAATGGTTATGTAGCATCACCTGGAGCTGCGTATAGAGGCTATTCATTACTGATCAACAATACGGAAAACATATGGTTAAAATTCATTAATCTATATGAACTCCTATACTCTAAACTACCTGTTTAGAAACTCATCTAACTTCTTGAACTTACCGGTTATGGAAACGAGTTCTTTCAAACTCAATCCTTTCTCTATAGCTTCTCTCGAAACCTTAAATCTACCACTAGCTGTTTTCACCAACATATCTGTAGATACGAATCTCCACTCGCCTGTACCGATTAGTTTAATAGCTATATAGCTGAAACCACCAGCTCTCTTAGAGAACTCGATTAATTTATGAATTTGTTTTGAATCAATATAGATATCTCTAGCTCTACTAGATGATTTAACTTCAAAAACTATAGTAATACCATTACGTATAGCTACAACATCTGGATATACCATTCTCTTAGCTTTAGAACCACTAGCTGGAGCTCTAATTACGGCAAACCCCTTCTTCCACAATTTTATAACTAGATCCCTTTCATGCGAAAAACCTCTTCTTCTAATACTCAAATTTAAACACTCAACGCTACCCTTATAGTAACGAGTTTTCATATAACCGGTATAAATACTTAAAACAATTTTCGAATAACGCATTAACCACCTCTACTATTAATAGCGATCACCATATTCTTTTAATTAATAGGATTAATTAATAGGATTCAGATAATACGATCAACGATACTTTATTAAACATTAATCATCATTATCACAAACTATTTGATTAAAGTTTAACAACTGATCGGGAACGGAATTTTAGGTGGAAAAAACTGTTTAGAAAAACTATGTTACTACTGATTTTCGTATCAATATTTTTAACGAATTTTATACAAGAAGCTCAAGCTATAGATAAGTTCATGTCACTAAAACCAACACCTATTTTCCCACCCATCATTAATACAACTAGAATAGAGCTTGCTTCTCTCGTTGAAGACAATATTCTTGATCTCTTTGTAGTTAAAAATTACTTATTCCTGTTTAGTTACGATCTCTTTAACGCAACTTATAGATACAACATTACTGTTTTTAATATGAATAACTTGAGTAGAGTTTTTGAAAAAACATTCTATAGTTCAGGAACTTATGAGAGAATCAGTATCGTATATGATGAAGATGAAGTTGTCGCAATTGTTAAGAATAGATTATTCTACTTTAATTTAGCGAATAATAGCATTATTGATGAAGCAATTGATTTAGACAGTAATGAATCATTTGTAAATGCGTTTAAAGTAGATGGGTATATACTAGTATTAACGACTAATAGGTTGTTAATTTTCGGCTATGCATCTTCTAAATCAATTAAACACGATTTAGAAACTATCGGTTCAGTAATTGGAGCTAGAATCTGGACGGATAAATTAACATTAGTGATACAAACGTGTAGACAAGCCTGTGACTTAAACGTTGTGGAGTACAAGTACGTTAATGATACTTATATTTCTACGAAAAAATTAGTGATACGCTTATCGAAACCCATCAATACCGATAGGCTCTACATTGATCGTGATTACGTTAAACTAGTAGATTCTGGTGAATTGATTATTGTATCGAAGGACGGTAATATTAGTAGAATAATGTTGAATATTACTGGAGAAGTTGTTTTTGAATCGTTTTATAATGATGAGATTTTCATAGTTACATACAATACGTCTAGCAATGCGTTAATATACTGGTTTTTCAAAGATAAGGATTTGATCCGTAAATTAGAACTTGATGGTGAAAACTCGATCTATCGAATTATAAATAGTAGTGTAGATTACTATTCATCGTATGATCAAGATACTGGATTAATAACAATATATGGATATACGAGAAACATGTTGATTCACGAATTAATCGATGATGAAAATTTAACTAGAATGCTTTTTATAATACGTACAGTAGGATACGAGTATATCGATAGAGTTGCTTTATTCCCAAACTACAGGATTTTCCTAATAACATCTCAGAAATTAGGTATTGAGAGATATGCATATCTATATTCCATTGACGGTAACTTCGTTTTCAAACTCGGCTATATGCTTACAAACCCTAGTGTTAACATTGTAAACGATAAATTAACCATAACGTTCGTTACTTTAGAATATGGTGTTAAGAAAATACTCGTATGCTACGTTGATAAACCGGCTATACTGGTAATAAGGGGAATTAAAGCAACTATATCTTTCCATGAATACACTAATAGAAGCGTATCGTATTTGTATAGTGGTGGAGGACCTGATATACTTATTCTACCATCAAGTAAAGGACTACTCAGAGTTATTTCTAGAACATGCTATATAGGTCCAGAAGAACTATACGATGCTGTTGAAATAAGCTTTTCAGCGGATAAGCTTAACTACATTAATACAACTATTTATTCAGCTCAACTACATTATATTAGCAGTGTTCCTACATACGTTTTATTCATAGATAGAAACAACTCTACGAGAACATTTACAGTTACATTAATGAATACAGGTGTATGCTATATCCCTCCAGGAGATTACATTGTAGAAGCTTATAGAGCTGAAACAGGCTTATCTATTAAAATATCATTAAAACTCGATAAGGGAGGTTATGCTGAAGTAGATTTTGACGAATTATTTAGACGGGCAATTACAGAATCACCGATGAGAAATAGGTATCAATTAGCAATACTAGCAATATTGATCTTCATAATAATAGTAACGATTCTATTTATACGCTCTATAGTACAATATAAGAAAACCTATTCGTAAACCCACATACCTCCATACTTATTAATAATTAATTTTCTAAAATAAACGTCATTGTCGAGCTCGTAAATCTCTATAACAACACTATCTTTAGAAACATCTAATGTCATGAATGAAGGTTTCATAGAGCCCCCGCCACCACCCCAAACTCCAGTTAAAGAACCTGGATTAATCAAAAGAACCGCTCCATTTCCACCTATTTTAACGAAAGGTGAATGGGTGTGTCCCGATACCAATATATTAGCATCGATCTGTTTAGCTATTCTAGTTAATCCGTCAATATCGCCTCTAGGGTATACTCCATCTCCATGATGAACACCTATACGAAGACCCTCAACTACAATTGTCTGAGTCCTAGGTAAAGCTAAGTAATCCATATTACCTCTAACGACAACCACTCTCCTACCCAGATTTTTAACCCAATCTAAAACCTCCTTCCCAGTCAAATCCCCAGTAAATATAACAGTATCCCAAATCCTCTTCTCTTCAATTATATTCTTAAACATAAATGGAATTGTTTCAGCCCTATCTGGAATATGCGTATCTCCAATTACGAGAATAGACATTTTCACCGACCGAATCTATCAGCAGGGTAAGTTGACTTCACCAATCATTCCGAGGGTAATTCATCACTATATAAATCACATTTGATACATAGAGGGAATTAAAACTTATTGAATAGCGTTTAGGAATATACTGTGGAAACTTAGAACCCTGTTTGAAGCCCTTAAGATTAAATTATGAGTAATATTGTGGTTACGCATAAATAAGACGTACAATTAAATTAGGAGTTTCAAAATACATGTTAAGGCGATTGAGTATTAATCATTATCCATGGGTTGTATGTTATATATGTATAGGGAAGCACTTATTCTCTACAAGTTTCTTTTAAAGTATCGTGAAATTAGTTTGAAAGAATTATTTGGATTCACACGTATTCCTATTGATAAGATCGTTTCATACTTGAATGAATTAGGCAACATAATAGTGATTGAGAATGATATTGTTAAATTACGTAAACCTCTAGAATTAGCAATTATGGCTTTAAACATGGGGTGTTCAATAAAGGAGATTAGTTCGTATCTTGATTGGAAAGATTTTGAAAAAATCTCTGCAGAAATACTTGAACTTAATAATTACATGGTTTATTTAAATCTTAGAGTTTCGAAACCCGTAAGGTTTGAAATAGATGTTATAGGTGTTGATCCAGTTAGTGGTAGAGGTATATTTATAGATTGTAAACATTGGAGTAGAGGGGGTTCTATAAAGAACCTTATGAATGTGGCGGAGCAACATTATGCTAGAGTACTGAAATTTTCAAAATACATTCAATTATTTAGGAATAAATGGATTTATTTCGAACACCTTACGGAAGCGATTCCCATCATAGTAACTCTAACAACACCTATATTGAGAATGCATAGTAATACTATTATAGTATCTATCCAGGAGCTTAACAATTTCCTCCTAGATTTACCATTAGTTCTCGAAACATTTAGTATAAAACCATTAGTACTAAGACCTTCTCGATGAGAGACTTTTACTTTTAATAGTTAAATATATGAATAAAATTGATGTCACCACGAGAGGTATAAGTATTGGAACTAGTAATATGGTTAGAGAACCTGTTTTAACGCTTTTCATATCCACAACTTTCTCTTCTACACCTGGTTTAATCATTGATTCGCCTACTTCAACATAACTGTACATCCTCTCAACTCTAATAACTAAATTCGACGCAATTGGAGATCTAGAGAACTCGCTAGTTGGAGAGAAACTCTCTTCTGAGAAACTTACAGTACTTAAATTGGAATCTAAAACATTCACATTAACAGATATTGAATCACTACTTAAACTTTCGAATCTCGGTATATTCATAATATCTTTAATTTTAAATAGAAATAATCCATCCACATTTCTAACAATTGATTTACCCCATATGAGAAAACCATCCTTTACAGGTTCGACTCCAATATATCGAGATACATTATTAATGGAAATCTCTATTGAATCTAAAACACTCCATTCACTATTTAGAATTGTTAAAACCAATTTTGGTTTCTCGGCTGGGTTTTCAGTAGTTCCAGCTATTACGATTCTATCTCCGTAATTCACGCTAGATATAGGAGTATAGTTGTCGATTCCCTCTATAACCAAATGAACAGCTTTCTCACCATTTATTGAAACAAACGATACATATGGTTTGGAAATACCACTCTCTATTAGATTAGTTAAGATAACGTAATAGTTGGCTGTACAGCTCAATCCACGAATTTCAATATTACTGGTATTTATCGAATATTCTAATGTACGAATCCATTTAATCCGAGCATTCCACGAATCCAACGAGACTAATAATATTTTATTCTTAACTACAATAGCGGTGACTACGGCACCAGCATCTCTAGAATAGCATAATCCATCTATTTTTAAATTAGTTAAATCAATTCCTCTAAAACTAATTCTCCTACTATCCATGACTCGACCTAAATTATCAACCAGTATTACTGCAATTCTTTGGGTTAAGGACTCAGCAATTATTAGAAATAACCTATTTTCAAAAGTTGAAACAGCTTGAACATGAATATTAAACCAGTGAGGATTGCTTAAATGAATCGGGGTTAATACTGTTCCGTCTAAACCTAGGAATTGGAGCTCGATTTTTGAAGGATATCCTTCAATAGTATTTACAAGCACATGACGAACACCTAGTCCAACTATTCGATTCATGGATTTTCCTTTTGAATCCAAAGTGATGCTCCAACTAATGTTTCCGGATTCATCGATTTTAAATACAGCAATTTTATCTCCGGTTATCCCTATTCGTGATGATACGAGAAACCCGTCTTGGATAATTGAGACTGATGATGGGTCAGTTAAAGATTGATCGCTGTAGTACGTGTTCAACCAATAATACCTAGTGGTTGTTGATTGTGGAGTAGTTAGTGATGAATTCAGCAATAGAGCTATGAGTATTAACGCTATAAATTCAAAATAGTATCTTATAGACAATACGAGTCCCCAATAATTACTTAGGGGTCTTAAGTTTATAATACTAGCAAAATCTAGTTAAATTAGTAGTGTTTCGTGGGGTATGTTATGACATTACATATTGTTTATCCAGAAGGCAAGTTCTTTAAAGAAATCATTGATTGCCTGAGTAAAATGATTGATGAAGTCGCTTTCCAAGTATATCCAGATAAATTGCTGGTAAGAGCAATGGATCCGGGTAGAGTATCTCTTATAGAAATTGAAATCCCATCCTCACTCTTTCTCGAATACGTTGTGGATAAAGAGAGCAACATTAATTTATCGGTTGCTAACTTATCTAGAATATTGAAGGGAATTAAGAAAGGAAGTAGATTCGTTATAGAGCAGGAAGGCGAAGAAGTTATAGTAAAAATAGAGGCTTTGGGTAAAAGAATATATAAATTTAGAAATCTAGATATCCCATTACCTGAAATTCCGGAGTTGACTTACGAATTCGATGTTCGAGGTCAGTTAATGGCGGATACAATTAAACACGCTATTAAGGACGCTGAAAGCGTTGGCGACCAGCTTGAAATCGCTGCTCCAGACGATAAAACAATAGTATTTAGAGGTAAGGGTACAACACTAGTAGAAAATAAATTAACAATGGGTTCACCATCTCTAATTTATCTCGAGGTTAGAAAACCTAGTAAATCTACTTATCAATTGGAATTCCTCAGAAATATATTTGGTTTAACTAGGGTCGCCGATGTTGTTACAATAGAGTTCTCGAACGACTCGCCATTAAAACTAGCTTTTAAAATATCTGAAGGAGAAGTTAGATTCCTACTAGCACCTGCTATCACGTAACCGGTCGATTATTTTGGAGAAAGCTAGCGCTAATGAAAGCTTTACTAGAATTATTGAAAAAATCGATAAATTAAGAAAAAGACTTGAACAAACTACTCCACCTTCTATATGTGAAGATGTTTATAGAACTCTAGGTAGAATAGATGTATTGAAGAAAAATATCGATAAATTACAGGAGCAGAAACGAATTATCAATGATGAATATGGGTTTTTAAAAGGAAAATTGTGGCTTATGAAGAAAACCATTACTTTAATCGTAATCCCAGCTGTAGTCTCAATAGTATTTATCTCTATCTACTTGGTCCTCATAACTTTAATCTACACGATGTTATCCATAATAAATACAGATTCAATAACAACCCTAGATCCATTCACAAGAACAGTATTCCAGGTATACGAGGAGAATCCGTGGAACTATATTTACATTTTAGTTACAGGAGGGTTAAGCATATTCTTGCTTATAGTAATGGCTGGTTATGCTTATAAGAAGAACTTTAAGAAAGCTGAATATAAGGAGTTGAAAGAAAAGATTAAATATTTTGATAAGAAACTTGCAGATATTACTTCAAGAATTAACACGCTACTTAATAGATATGAGAAAGATTCTATTCAATTAACTAAACTTCGCGAAACACATACATGCATCTGTTACAACGAGTTAAATAAATTATATTCTATTCTAGAAAGCATCAAAAATAATCTACAATCTCTAAGAATTGGAGTATTAAGTTCTGAAGATAGAAGAAGTAGATTGATATCTATAAGGGATAGTATAGTTGAGTTGAAGAATAGAGGAACGTTCTGTGCGAGTCCTTTAACCGATGAGTTTAGAATAGAGATCTATATTGATGACGATGTAATTGTTACTCTAGATGAATTGATTAAAGCAGAGACAATAGATTGGAACAGATACATTGATTCGACTATAAAATTCAGGTTTTCATCAAGCCCATTGATTCATAGTGTTCCATTACTCGGAGATCTGAGAAATACTATTTCTTAATTCTCTTCTCCATCTTCTCCTTATAGAACTCCATAATCCTCTTACTAGCTATTTCGAAACTAGTAACGCCTTCATCAACTAGTTTCTTCAAGAATTCCATTCTCGACTTAAGCTCGAATAGTAGCTCTTCTTCACTCCACCCTCTAATTTCTGAGAGCATCTTTAGCCTATAGCTTCTTCTAACAACTTCTTCTGGGTCGTCTGGAACAAAGGTGTCCGTAGTGGGGTCCCATTGGAACATCTCCATAGGTTCAACACCTCTCTCACTAGCAATTATTTCCCATATTCTCACAATTCTCCTAACCCACCTACCCTGTGGACTCAATACTCTCCTCATTAACGCGACAGCCCATATTAATGCTAGGAATGATTCCTGAACATTTAGAGGCGGGCTTCTAAGCCTAACGAGAGCTTCATATGCTGAACCAGCGTGGAATGTGCTCATAGAACCCTGACCCATAGCGGCTGCTTGAACAAGATACTGAACCTCGGGTCCACGAGATTCACCGACTATTACGTAATCAGCTCTAGTTCTAAGTGATGCTTTGAGTAACTCCATTAAACCAATATCGGTTCTACTACCACTTTCAGATACTGCGAAACTAGTTCTGGTATAGAGCGGTTGCCAATGAGTATGCGGTAATCTAAGCTCAGGAGTATCCTCTATAGTAACGATTTTTGCATCAATAGGGACTAGTGTGAGTAGACTTTGCAAAGTAGTTGTTTTACCTGAAGCCATCTCGCCTATTACGAATATGAATGCTTTATTCTCAACGAAAAGCCATAGATACGCCATCATGAGTGGAGATAACGTACCGTAAGCTAGGAGTTTTGGAGCGTTAAAGGGTTCTTCGGGGAACTTTCTAACCGTTAAACCAGGACCTCTACCAGTAACTTCTCTACCGAAGAATACGATAACTCTATGACCTTCTGGTAACGAGTATTCTACTATTGGGAAAGCTGTTGATGGAACGACACCGACTTTTTGGCTAACCCATGTTAAGTAAGCGTTTAGTTCATCATCATCAGCGAAAACGATATTTGTATCGATCCATCTAGCTCCAGGAACTTCTTTATGAATAATAGCTACGGGTACTCCAGACCCTTCAATACTAATCTCTTCAACATAAGGGTCTTTAAATAAAACGTCCAATCTACCATAACCTTGTATTTCTCTAAGCAGCATGTATCTGAAAGCTTCGTACTCTCTACGGAAAATATGTAAACCTTTCAGAACAGCCGCGATCTTTTCAGCATGTGCAACAACTTTCTCCGGATCTTTAGCTTCTTCATAACTCAAACTCAAATAAAGCTCTTCAATAACTCTCTCGAGAAGCTTCTGCCCATCCTCGCTAAGGGTTGGTTCGTAGACATTGTATTTTGGAGGAGTTTCGAATGTTATCTTAACTCTCGCTGGACCGATCATATACTCCATATAAGTATCCGTAACCTTGACATTAGTTGGTTTAACACTAACTCTTCTAGTTAGAGCAATAGCTTTACGATAAGCCAATAGAATCAATCCTAATACTGATTTAGTTAAGTATAATGTTATTTTTTAGTAAACTTAATTAACTTAACTTTAAGTTAAACACATTGAATAAACATCTATTGATCGGGTATTAGACGTATGAGTTCAGTAAATATATTTGAATCAATAAATCCCCTAACTCCTGGTCAAGAAGAGATTAAACATGTTCTTAAAGATAAGAAATATGAAATTATCGGTATTTTTGGACCAACAGGATCCGGTAAGAGCTTATTCGCAATAGCTTATGGTATTGATTCAGTTATGAAGGGGGAGTATAGTAGATTCATAATAGCTAGACCAGTCGTCGACGTCGTTACTGGAAAAGAACTTACATCAGCAGAAGCTGGATCTCTCTACTACGATTTAGCTGTAAGTTACTTAAAAGATATTCTCTCCGGATTCGTTGATTGGAGTATTGTTAGAGAAGAGATCGAGAAGGGCAGGATCGTTATTGCTGATTCACACTATCTTCGAGGCAGAACTTTTGATAACTCAATAATATTCCTAGATGATTCGCAATGCGTTAATTTAGAGAGTGCTGTAGAGATCATGGTTAGAATAGGTAATAATAGCAGGCTGATCATTGCTGGAGACCCCGTGTTCCAGAAAGGTAAATGTAGAGGAAATACAGCTGTTCTACTTAGAGAAATACTTCTTGGAGAATCGACAGCTAAAGTAATTGATCTAGGTTTAAAAGATGTTGTTAGACCCGGGGCTAAGAGGGGTCTTAAACTATTATTAGAGACTTGGATGAGGAGTAGAGAACTTAGCGAATCTGAAAAACAAATTCTTGATTCAATCAAGGTTCATTCACCAGACGCTGATGTAGTAACAGTTGTTGAATTTATTGCTGAAAAGAAGAACTTCAATATACAATCAGATAATGTGCCGGACGCTCTGATCATAGCTAAAGAAGGCTATTTAGGTAGAGTTATCGGTAAGGGAGGTGAGAGAATAGAAGCTATTGAAGCAGATACTAGTTTGAAACTGAGAGCTGTTGAACTAACCTTAGATTTCAAACCCTTGATTAGATCTGTGCATCCGGTAAGCTGGATCTATAAGTTTATTCAAGATGTTGATTTCGCAGGACCTGATCTCGTTGTTAAAGTAGAAAAAGAAGGTTATGGTGCATTCATTGGTCAAAAAGGAAATCACGTTAAATTCGTAGATGCTGTTATTAAGAAACTAATGAATGTTGGTGTTAAAGCAATAGAAGTTCAAGTAGAGAAAACAAAAGAGAAGAAACGTAAAGCTAGGGAGTCCTAAAAGGTTTTATCAATATAGACATCTAGAACAACCTGGTATCTGCGTGGAGCAACTTCTCTAACAACTCTACCATTTTCAATAACGAACTTGTTGTAACCTAAATCATTCAGCTTATTACAAACAATATTTTCAGCAGTTAATACAGGATCCTCTTCTTTACCGCTAGATACGTGTAGATATATATGGATATAACCCTTCTCCTTAATCGCGTTAATCGCGTAAATCAAGTATTCTAGAGCTATATCAGGGTATGGCATAAGAACTCTATCACTAGTATTTCTAAGTTGTGTTGATATGATCTCGGCTGCATCGCCCAAGAGAGGGATAACAATATTTTCAACTTTGTTTAATTTCACGTTCTCAACCATGTAGTAATAAGCATGAGGATTTATATCAATACTATACACGATTCTTGGTTTAGCGTGTTTAGCTATTACGATACTGAATAACCCCGCACCAGCAAACATATTTGTTACTACTTCACCGTCTCTAACGAGTTTAGCTATACGTGCATGTTCGTAACTCAATGATGGAGAAATATATACTTTTCTAAAATCGACTTTAAATAAACAACCATGTTCTCTATATATAGTTTCGCTCCTCTCCTCACCAGCTAGGTGTACGAATTCCCTAATTCTATACTCTGTTTTAACACCAGGATAACCTCCCCATACACTCTTAACATATTTGAATTCTTTCAGAATCCTATCGGCTAGGACTTTGAGTTTAGATATATCCATATCAAAAGGTATTCTAATCAGTAGAATATCCCCTATGAATTCCATTCTACCCCATATTCTCCTAGCATCTTCTGGTCCAAGAACTTCTTGAGCAATCTGTTTTAAGAACTTCCTAGTCAAAACACTACAAACCTATTTATGTGTAATACGCAATAATTAACCAATTAATATAACCCATATATTTGTGTTGAAGAATGATGGGTTTGTATAAGAAACCTAAATTACTCTACTTAGTTATTGACGGCGTCGCAGATAGCTTAGAAGACCCCATAACTTCTCTCGAGAAAGCTACTAAACCCGGTTTAGACACTATAGCTACTAATGGATTATGTGGAGCTATGTATAGTGTTTCAAAAGGTATTGCACCGGAGAGTGACGAAGCTGTAATATCCATACTCGGGTATGATCCCCATAACGTATATCCAGGTAGAGGCGTGATCGAAGCTCTCGGTGCAGGTTTGAGTATAAGAGAGGATTATGAAATATATTTTAGAGCTAATTTCGCAACAATAGATTCTTCATCGAGAAGAATTATTGATAGGAGAGTTGGTAGAAGTTTAACTACTCGTGAATCCAGAGAACTCGCTAGTGCTCTAAATGGATTAGAGCTTGGAAAGTATGGTGGATACGCTAATGTAAAAGCAACTGTAGGACATAGAGCTGTAGTTGTCATAGGTAGTAGGGAGCATAAACTATCGCCTATGGTTAGCAATAACGACCCAGCTTACGTTAGAAAGGGGTTAATGAGTGTAGCTGTTGAGGATTTCCAGCCTATTTTGAAAAGAATAGAGCCGCTGGATGATAGTGTAGAAGCAAATATTGCTGCTGAATTAGCTAATGTTTTCGTCGAGAAAGCTATTGAAATACTGGAGAATCACCCTATTAATAAAGAGAGAGTTGCTAGAGGCAAACCCCCAGCAAATGCTATTCTACTTAGAGATGCTGGTTCAAAGCTACCTAGAGTGCAGAGTATTAATGAGAAATATGGTTGTAGAGTATGTGTAATAGCTGAAATGCCGGTAGAGATCGGTATTGGTAGAATGCTGGGAGCTGATGTAATTGAAATTGAACCTCCAACTGGTAATCCAGCTAAGGATTATGAATTGAGATTGGAAACAACAATTAAAGCATTAGAAAAATATGATTTAGTATACGTTCATTTAAAGGGACCGGATGAACCGGGTCACGATGGCGATATTGAAGGTAAAATTAGGAAAATAGAAGAGATCGATAGGTTCTATATTCAACCACTTATAAGTAAGAAACCCAACGATTTATCTATACTAGTAACATCCGATCACGCGACACCCCCATCACGTAGGAGCCACAGCGACGACCCTGTTCCAATAGCGTTATGGGTTCCGGGGGTTGAGCCCGATAACGTTAAGAAATTTACTGAAAGAGAGTGTTTGAAAGGATCGTTAGGACTTATTAGTGAAGGATTCAAACTATTACCTTACGTTTATGAAAAATACTTAGTTTTGAAACGGTAAGTGCCTATTGATAAAAGTTAAGGTCCCGCTACACGTTTCCGGATTATGGATACCATATTTTAGCGAAAACCCATTAGAAACCGGGAGTAGAGGCGCTGGTTTGAATCTAGAGCTTTTTCTAGAAACCCGTAGTTACGCTGAAGAAAAGTATTCATCGATTATTCTCAATGGAGAACGTGTTCTGAATAATCATGCTTCACATATTTCTAAGAGGACGGGGGAGACGATTGTTTTAACAGCGTATACGCCGGTTCCTCTAGGAGCGGGTTTTGGAGTATCAGCTGCTGCATCAATAGCTTACGCTGTAGTTTCATGCTCAAGTAATCATTATAGAAACTGTATCGACTACGCTCACGAAGCTGAAGTTATATATAAGACTGGGTTGGGAGACGTTGTTGCCGAATTTCATGGTGGATTCGTTATTAGGATTAAACCGGGTTCGCCGTCGAAAGCCTCCGTTATTAAAATCGATAATCTAGGGTTTAAACCACTAATACTGGCTTGCTATTCGAGAACTCAGGAATTCACTCCTAATATGCTTAATCGTGTTGGACTCGATAATTACATTTATGCCAACGAGCTTTTAGAGAAATTAATTAGCGAATTAAATTTAGAATCGTTTTTCAAATACGCTAATTTATTTACACGTAAATTATTCAATTACAGCCCTATTGATGAGGTTTTAACTAAATATAGGGAAAGCGTTATAGGTTATTATCTGAAGAAAAGCGCGTTAATAATTTGGGTTGAGAAAAACTACGATAGTGGTTTGAAAAACGATCTTTTAAAGAAAGGATTCATATGTATAGAATCAAGTATTTGCTCTAAAGGTGTAGAAGTTGTTCATACCTCCCAATCATCCACGTAGAGATAGCTTGATTATTAGAGAGAAACTCGTTGATGGATTCAGAATGGGGATTGTTGCTGTAGAAGGTTTGATCGCTCATGGTAGAGGAGAATGCTTCGATTATCTATTAGGCGAAAAGACACATGATTTCGCATATGAAGCAGCTAAAGTAGCTGTGGCTTTACTACTAACTGCTGAAAAACCAGTTATTAGCGTTAATGGAAATGTAGCTGCTCTTGTTCCAAACGAAGTAGTTGAATTAGCTAAATTGACGAATAGTAAAATTGAAGTAAACTTATTCTATAGAACTCCAGAAAGAGAAGAAGCTATAGCTAATTGGTTGAAGAAACATGGTGCTGATGAAGTTTTAGGAGTTGGTGAAGATGCTTCATCAACAATACCTGAACTCTTCAGCGAGAGGAGGAGAGTTAGTCCAAGAGGTATTTTGATAGCAGACGTTGTTCTAGTTCCATTAGAGGATGGTGATAGAACCGAAGCTTTGAAGAAAATCGGTAAGAAAGTTATAGCGATAGATCTGAACCCCTTCTCGAGGACTGCGAGAGCAGCTGATGTAACTATTGTTGATAATGTTGTTAGAGCAATGAAGCACATGGTATTGCTAGCTAGAGAGTTGAAGAACGTGAACAGGAGTGATTTAAGGAGTATTATTGAGAAGTACGATAATAATGCTATTCTTCAGAGAGCTGTTAGGAGAATTTTGGATCGGCTTAGAGAAGCTTCTGAATCTAAATTAGTAATAGATTTTTCTTAGTGTGCGAAATTTCTAGATAACATTGTTGAAATTCTATCTATGATCATTCTAGCAATAAATTCTTTCCTAACTTTACCATAACATACTGAATCACTTAAATCTACATAACAAGCATCTAGATATTCCGATGTAAATCCGGCTTCACTACTTAATCTGTGAGCAATACAGAATGAAGCTTCATAATCAATTATTTTAACACGTGCTTTTTCAACTAGTTCCTCGTAATTATCGGTTGTTTCGGCTGCAAAGATTACTTTGACAAGTGGCTTATTCTTTTTAGAAACATATTTAGCAACCTTAATGCCTGGTTTTAGAGTTATAGTTAAAGTCTCGGTAGCTCTACTCTCAATTTTCCTACTACTTTTACTTAAAACAGTGAAATCTACTGGAGCAGCCGCTAGAATAACTGCATCATAAAGGTATTGATCAGTGAGCCTCTCGATCCAATTAGCCAATTCACTATTAGTTAAACCAATGTATTCGCGAACCAAATAAGGCGTCTTTACTGTAACGAATCCTCTAATATAATCTACAACTCCTCCTCTACAAGCTGATTCTAATGCTAATAACCTACCCATTAAACCAGAACTTGGATTCGTTATAACCCTAACAGGATCTATGTATTCCCTCGTCGCTCCTGAAGTTATGAGAAATCTCCTCCCCTTTAAATCCACACCTCTACTAGTTATTACTTCAATACAGTAAGCTAGGTCTTCAAGGGGAGGGTACTTAGCTTTATCCTCCTCGATTAATGGTGGTATGATCACAACTCCCTGTTTCTCAAGTTTATCAACAGTATTAACATATTGTGGGCTTCTATACAATCCAATATTCATAGCTGGAACAACAATAACTCTTTTCCCATAACCTAAAGAAACGGTGGCTAGTAGTGGTAATAATTCATCAGTATATCCATTAGCGATTTTAACCATGGTTTTCAAAGTTGCTGGAGCAATAACTGTGGTATCGCACCACTTAGCTAGTTCAACGTGTTCAACCCAACCCGTTGTTTCAACATATGGTTGTGAACCAGCCGCCCATTTAACAAGCTCCGTGCCAATCAATTTAGTTGATTCACGAGTCATTACAACTCTTACTTCAGCACCCATTCTCCTCAACATTCTTATCAAATCCATCGACCTATATATAGCCGCCCCTGCTGTTAGACCTACAACGATCTTCTTGCCGAGTAAAGGTAGATAATCTCTATAAACCAGCGTTTCTCCAAAAACCACTATATTCCACCGTTTAGCTTTAACAATAACCATTATTTACGAAAAGCGTTTTTTAGAGTTATATTCCAAATACATAATTCTTGATGTGGAAATTGGGAGAGTGTATATCTTGATCTTTAAATCCAAGGATCTCGTAGAGAAACGTAGACCGGGGGTTGATGAATTATTTAATGAAGCTATTAGGAGAATGGAAACCAAGGCTAGAGGATTCGAAATTAGGCTTGCTCGTGAAGAAGATCTGTTTTCGGTTAGAGATCTGAATTATACTTGTTTACCTGAGAATTATCCATTTGAATTCTTCTATGAATTGTGGAAGAATCATGGTAAATCGTTCTATGTATCCCAATCCCCCGACAACAAGATTGTTGGTTACGTTATGTGTAGAGTTGAGATTAAACCGGGTTTCTATAAGAAACTTCTTGTGAAGAGCGGACATATCGTTAGTTTAGCTGTTCTACACGATTATCGACGTATTGGTTTAGGATACGCTTTAATGGCTTACGCTATGAAGAGTCTTTATAATGAATATGGATGTGAAGAAACATATCTTGAAGTTAGAGTTTCGAATACGCCAGCTATAAATCTATATGAGAAGCTTGGATACGAGAAGATTAGAGTTATTAAAAACTATTATCTAGATGGTGAAGACGCCTACTTAATGGCTAGACCACTACCGTAATTCATCACCATAAAAATGGATGTGCTGACGATCTACCTTCAATATCAGTTCCATTTTTGCTACCGAACAACATATAATGGTAATGTTATGGATGCATAATTGGAAAATAGTAAAGTATACATCATATGAGAGCGGTGATATAAGTTTAATTTGCATTAGCCTAGTTTTATATGAGTTGTAACAATACTATTACGCCTTTGTCGATTGATAAAAACTACACATTGTTTTCAATAAACATCTGTTACATAATGGTCTCTTAGATTTACATGTTTTCCTACCATGAGTTATGAGGAGTAAATGTGTAATTAAGTAGTCCTTGGGCTCCAGTATCTTCATCCAAAACCTCCTTATTTCAGCATAGCTTTTCCTAGTTTCTCCCGTTAATCTATTTGTAATTCTAGCAATATGCGTATCTACTGGAAACGTTGGTTTACCAAGATACATTAAGAGAACGACATCTGCAGTCTTATCTCCAACTCCAGGTAGAGATTTTAAAACCAATCTAGCGTACTCAATATCACCACTGTTAATCTCATTAATAAGGCTCTTAACCCTTTCTTCATCTAGAAAAAATTCTGCGAGTTCTCTAATAATTTTAGACCTAACTTCTTGCATTCCAGCTGGTTTAACAGCATCTATTAACTCTTCATAACTTAATCTAGCTATTTTTTCTGGAGATAAATCGCCTTCTAATACTTTCTTCAAATGATTAAGAGCTTTCAAAGCATTCTTATCGCTAGTGTTCTGAGAAAGCACGGTAGCAACTATGAATTCAAACAAACTTTTGTTAAGAACATGAGATATTACGAAATCCCTCTCATTAACATCTCCATACATAGCTTTAAGTAATTTTGTCACATCCCTATACTTCTCCGCTGGATTATCACGTCCACTCAAGGCGTAATCCAACCTCTAAATCTCGGAAATGGGGTAGCGTCTCTAATATGATCTATACCGGCAATCCACATAACGAGTCTTTCAACACCTAGACCGAAACCACTATGTGGGACACTACCGTACTTTCTTAAATCAAGATACCATTCGTAATCTTCGATTTTCAATCCCTGCTCCTTGATTCTATCTACGAGCTTATTATAATCATCTTCACGCTGACCACCACCTACGATTTCGCCATAACCCTCTGGAGCGAGAAGGTCGAAACCAAGAACAACTCTATCATCCTCATCGCAAATCTTCATGTAGAAGCTTTTAACCCACCTTGGAAAATGAGTTATGAAAAACGGTTGGTCAAACTCCATTGTTAAAACCCTTTCCTCATCAGCGCCGAAATCATCTCCCCATTTAATATCCAAACCCTTTCTCTGAAGGATCTCTATTGCTTCATCATATTTAATTCTCGGATATGGGGTTTGTAGAGCATTACTAAGTTTTGAAATATCGCGACCTAGCTCCTCCAACTCATTCCTCCTCTCCTCAATAACTCTACTTACAATATATGAAACAAGTTCTTCAACGACTTTCATCATATCATCCATAGTGTACCAAGCAGCTTCGGCTTCTAAATGCCAATACTCAGCTAAATGCCTCCTCGTCCTAGACTTCTCAGCTCTAAAACTCGGTGTAAGACTCCAAACTTTCTCTAAACTAAATACGAGTGCTTCAAGGTATAGTTGAGCGCTCTGGCTCAAATATGCTGTCTTCTCATAGTACTGAACAGGAAATAGTGTTGCTCCTCCTTCACAAGCTGATGCCGTAAGTATTGGGGGTGTTGTTTCCCACCATCCATTAGTGATAAAATAATCTCTACCGGCTTTCAAAACAGTATGTTTTATTTTTAATAAATTAACCATGTATCTACTTCTAATCCATAAGTGTCTCTTATCGAGAAGGTAATCTATACCCTCATATCCTTTAATTGGAAAATCCCTACTATCACCAATGATTTTGAAATAATTCGCCTCTATTTCAAAACCTCCGGGAGCCCTATTTTCTCTACGAACAATACCACAGGTTTCAACACTAGCTTCTAAACCTATGTTTTTAATTTTATCGATGAGTTCATCACTAAATACTCCTCTCGTTAAAACAACCTGCATAGTTCCCGTAGAATCCCTAATTCTTACAAATGCTTTACCTCCAACAACACTCCTTCTATATATCCATCCTCTAACACATACTTCTCTACCGATCATTTCCTCTCTAGAAGCTGAAGCAATACTAACAAAACTTCTACTCATCCCATTCATACACCTGTATTCTAAAAATGTGAAAACGTTGATAAGTATTATAACATTATTGTTTAATGGGGTTTACTGATTGAAAGCATTTATCATCAAATCCGCTATTGTTGAAGAAACGCTAGAAGTAGCTTATAGAGATGGCAGTATTGAAGATAATAGATTTGCTTCTGAATATAGCTCTGTTAAACTCTATACCCCATATAGTGTAGTTGTCGCAAGTGCTCAGGGAAAGAAGTTTGATGAATTAGAAAGTATAGTAATGAAACACGCTAGAACATTTGGAGTATCGATCAACGTTGAACTACCTGAGCAGCATTTCTATAAAGGATCCGTGAGTTTTAATAATCCAGTCGAGTATGATGATGCTTTAGAGATCATTAGGAAGATATGCTCTGAACTTAAATCTAAAGGTTTTGGTTGTGAATCAATATTTATTATTAGGAGATCGAGAGTTAAACACATTGTAGAAGAATATGGTGTTGAAGCTATAGAAGATAGATGGTTGAACGAACTATATGTATATAGTTATGCAATCCACGCTGGCCAATTACTATCTACAGGTTTGAACTATGTTTTTATGGATAAACACGTTGATATATCCGAAGATATTGTTGAGAAAATCCAATACATGTTAATGAATCAAGCTAAAGCTAGGAGATTTAATCCAGTATATAGTGGTCCCTGGATCGTTGTTCTAAAGAATGATGCAGCATGTTCATTATATCATGAAATCGCTCATTTACTAGAAGCCGATGAACCTCTTAAAATTGGTTTGAACACCAGGATTGGTGATGGAATTAGAATTTATGAAGACCCTTTCTACCCGGGTCCTTTAAGAAGATTATTTGATGATGAAGTTTATCCAGCTTGGAGGAGAACACTTATTGAAGATGGATTTGTCGTAGATTACTTGAGAAGCAGATTATGCGTAGATGAGTCCAAAGCAGGTAATGGTAGAGGTTTATTTACTAAACCTAAATCTATGTATCACCAATTAGTTGTTAAACCGGGAGATTGGAGTTTAGATGAAGCTGAAAATGAATTTAAGAAAATAATAGTGGTTGAAAATATAATTAAAGCAGAGACCTATAATGGATTAATCAGAATATTTCCCGAAATAGCTGTTTTGAAAGATAAAGAGAGGGTTCAACCAGTTAAATCACTAGAAGTAGCTGTACCTATAGCTCAACTCAACAAATCCATAATAGGGTTAGGTGAAGAGATATATACAAGATTTAGCTATGAGAAAAACCTACCAATATACGATGTTGCTCCATTAACAATAATTGAGATGAGAGTTCGATCATAGAGTAGAGTGAGTAATGGACCGGCCGGGATTCGAACCCGGGACCTCCGCCGTGCGAGGGCGGCGCTCTTCCAGCTGAGCTACCGGCCCTCTATCCTAACTAGAATATTCCCATTTATTTAGATAGGGATATTAATTTTACTAGATCACATACATCTTCACAAACATCACTTATTTTCTCTACTTCATCTATCAAATCTTTCGTAACTATACAACTAACATCGAGTTTCTCACTACATCTACTGAATAAGTGAGATAACGCATCAAACCTAAGCTCGTCGATTTCTTCTTCGGTATTCTTAATTCTTACAATACTATTGGTGATTCTATCAATAGGTTCTCCTATATTCTTAACAACTTGTACTAACTCGTCCATCGCATTAATAGTTTTATCAACCATTTTCACAATAATTTCAGCAACTCTAGATTCAACTCTAATATCTAACTTATTAATCATAACTATTAGTTTAGAAGCGGATTTTGCGTGAGAAGCTATTTCTTCAACTTTATCCATAAGCATCAATATATCTTCACGGTCTTTGGCATCAATAAATGGAACACTGATTAAACCAATAACTTCTCTCTTAACGTTATCAGCGTTCCTCTCAGCAACCCAGATCTCGTTATATATCGATTCAGCTGATTTAACATCGTGTGCAACAATAGTGCGACTTATTTCTCCAAGTTTATAAACTGTTTTAACCACATAGTCGTAGTGTATAAGAAACTTATCTATACACTCCTTAAGTTTTTCACCACTTAGGAATAACCATTTCAAATTCGAACCCTCATATCGGTGTTAATCCTCAATATAGTAGTGTGAATTCCCTAATAAATTAAATCCCCGAAATACGAATTAAATCTTTCTTACTCTAAGACGATTTTATTTAACACTGTAATGTATATAACGATAATATTATGGTTATTCTAATGAAAAACAAATATTTATAAACTCTAACAAATAAATATAGATCATTGCTCTGTTAAGAATTCCAGATGGTGTCTGGAATTGGAGACTGAGTCCTTGAATAACATATACGATATTAGAGTTTTAATGAAGAGAAACATTATTTTAACACAACCATTATGGAAAACATTGAGTGCAGTTATTCAATTGAAAGAAGCAACAGCCGAGGATGTTTCTAGAATAACGGGAAGGCCTAGAACCGTTGAATCTAAGTATCTATCTGAATTGAATAGGATAGGTTTAGTAGCTAGGAGAAGGGTTAGTAGGAGAGTATATTATATTGAAGCTATTACTGCAGTTAAGAAAGCTTTAGAGGAACTAGGCTCTAACGTTAGTGTTGAGAGATTAGCACATTATATTAATCTACCCGCCGATATTGTTAAGATTGTTTTAGATAGTTTAACAAAAACGGAGTAAGTTACGATCTATAGTTATGTTTTGAAACATATACTGGCGATTTTCTCTTCTCCATCAACGTATTTAGCAGCCATACATATTTCGATAAGTTTACCATTACCGATATTTTCGCTAAGTTTAACCAGAGCCGATACTATGCTTTTTAAAACCATGCTTCTAGAGTTTAAACCATATTTTTTCATGAATTGATCGAATGCTTTAAGAGTATTCTCATCGAGTTTAAAGGAAACTACACGTACTCTTGGTTTCAAGTTAATGATCATTGTTCTACTATCAATAATCTCTACCTCATCAGATCCGAATCTATTTTCAACCATTTACTAAGACCTCTGGATAAAAATAATAATCTAATCTTTAACCTTCTAGACCTCACTCTAATAAATTTTATCTGGATCTAAGTAAACCCAATGAAAAAATAACTATTAGAGCAATAAACTTAAATAATAGTTTTAAAATATATATTCACGAACCGGCCTCTGGACACCCGTTAGAATACGGTTGGGATGAAAAGAGGCGGCTCCCCTGGGTCTTCACTCTTCTTCGTTAAACTTATAAAGTCTATTCATTAGAAAATATAGTAGGTGTAATTGTTAGCAACCTATGTATACTGTTCAAATTAGAGGGGGTTTCTAGAGATTGATTAAAAGACTTGTTCTAGACATACTGTTACCAAATAAGATCTCGATCATAGATCTCGCTAAGAAACTGTCCCAAACAGATGGTATTGAAGCTGTAAATGTTACTGTTAAAGAAATCGATGCTGAAACCCAGACATTAATAGTTGTGGTAGAGGGGAATAATATTGATTTTGATAGAATAAATAGCATTATTGAAGGTCTCGGCGGCGTTATACATAGTATTGACCAAGTTGTAGCGGGTAAAAAGTTATTGAACCTGCCATCCGAAGTTGTTGAAGAACTTTAGAGTTGAAACATATTTGAGTTTTTTAAGTAACATACTAGATTATATCGAGAAAGGATTTGAACAAGTCTATCTCGAAGAGGTTTGTAATGTAAAGATCGTTATTAAATCATATGGTATTGAGAAAAGTTATGCTAAATGGTTTTTAATTAAAACATTTAACCTACCGGCTAGACTCTACCCCTTCGTAATGAACCCTTATCAGAGAATCAAGAGAGAACTAGATTTTAGCGAGGAACACTACAAGTTAGGTATAGTTCCCAAAATAGTTCTCGTTGATTGGATTGGTAAGAAAATAGTTAAAGAATATGTTGACGGAGCAATTATTGATCCCAGAGAACTTACAAATATAGAGATGGTTGCTGAGGCGTTATCGATAATTCATGATAATAGCTACGCAATCGGTGATTCAAAGTATAGTAATTTTATGAGAAAAAATTCAAAAATAGTGATCGTTGATGCCGAGCAAGCAATACGTACTGAGAATCCACATTACATGTTCTGGGATCTAATTGTTTTTTTATCTACAATTATAACTAGGTTAATCTATGGTTACTCTAAATTCAGAGGATTGGATAACATTATTGAATCGTTCCTCAACTGTTATTTCGAGAAATGTAGTAGAGCATTAGATGTTTATCAATCTTCGCGTAACGCTAAGTATAGGTTAGCAACTTATGCTCTAATACCTTATCCGTTTAATCTAAAATTCCTCAGTACGATCAATAGATTTATACGTAAGTAATACTGATGAATTTCTTTATAAGATAAAACCCGTAATGTTGATTTAGAGTGTTAGATGAACGTAAAGAGCTTTTAAAACACGAGATAGTAGATTATAGTGTTAATGTAGATTCTGATATCTGTAGTATACTGAATTGGTTTAGCGAATCGCACGGATTTACAGCATCACAAATAGTTGATGCATCTAAAATCCTCTATGATATGGTTTCCAATAATGAAGTAACTAGAATACTCTCGTTTACGGGAAACATTATTTCAACTGGTTTAAGAGGTGTTATTACCCAACTCATACGTAGCGGTTTCTTCCACATCGTCATAACTACTTGTGGAGCAATTGATCACGATATAGCTAGGAGTATGGGTGGGAAATATTATAGGGGAGTTTGGTATACAGATGACCGTAAACTTAGAGAACTCGGTATCCATAGGTTAGGCAACGTATTCATACCTATTGAAAACTATGGCTTAATTATTGAATCTTTCGTTAGAAACTTATTCAAAGAACTTTCAAACGTTAGAAATAAATGGAGTATTAAAGAACTGCTTTATGAAGCTGGTTTAAGAATAGTGGATGAGAATAGTTTTCTTAAAGCATGTGTTGATAATAAAGTTACTCTCGTAGTTCCAGGAATACTTGATGGTGCTTTTGGAACAAATCTAGTGATATACAGTAGAATACATGGTTTAAACATAGATTTCATAAAGGATGAGGAAGAGCTTCTAAATATTATTTTCGAATCAAAAAAACTTGGTGCTCTAATTATTGGTGGAGGAATTAGTAAACACCATGCTATCTGGATATCCCAATTTAGAGATGGACTAGATTACGCCATTTACCTAACTACTGCCGTAGAGTATGATGGTAGCTTGAGCGGCGCCCATCCACGTGAAGCGATTACTTGGGGAAAAGTGAAGCCCTTGGCTAAACAAGTAGTAGTTTATGGAGACGCAACCGTTACTCTACCTCTCATAGTGCTTGGTTTAGAATGTTTAAGAAGAAATAGGGTTAAGCTGGATTGAAACAATATATTCATATTGGGTTAGACGATATTGATTCACCATATGGCGGTTGTACAACTCATTTCGCATCATTAATATTGGTTGAGCTAATCAAGAAATTCCGCGTTGAACCTATTGATTATCCGAATATAATTAGGTTGAATCCTGCTGTCCCCTGGAAAACCAGAGGTAATGGTAGTTTAGCTTTAAGATTTAGAATTAATAACTATTCTGTTGATGAAGTATTTGAATATGTAATTAACCGTCTATACGATTATCTCAACGAGTACTCTAAAAACTGGAGTATTCATAGTCAACCAGTTGTATCAATCCTAACTGGAGAACCTCCTGCTGAAATAACTTGGTTTTCGAAAAAAGCTATTCAAGACCTCGTACCACTTGATTTAGCATTAAGAATAGCTAGTAAAGTAGAGGGTTTTAGATTCAAAGCATTAACGGGTAAAAATAGGGGTTTAATCGGTTCGATGGCTGGAATAGGTTATAGAATGATCGATACCGATTACACATATGAATTGATCGCTTATAGAGACTCCTCATATATCGGGAGCGTTAGAAAAGTTAATGAATATAGCGTTAAGGAAATGGACCAGTTATATGGTGAAGAAACTATACTTAACTATGATTACGAAATAGATAAACCATTAATTGTGCCGAAAGGGCCCGACCCTGTTCTTCTAGGTATTAGAGGTGAAAGGAGCGATATACTATATGAAGCTTTCAAAACACTAGATATTGATGAACCAGTCTCATTAATCGTTTTATTTAGAACTAATCAACATACTGATGCTCATTTAAGGGAAGTAGCTTCTATTGCAAACATCCATCCATATATGTGTATTAAAGTAAGAGGTGTAGTGTCGAGAAAACCGAGAAGGATTGTCGGCGGACACGTTGTTTTCTCAATAACAGATAACTCGGGCTCTATAGATGTAGTTGCTTATGAACCAACAGGAGGTTTTAGAAATATTATTGAAGAACTTGAAGTGGGGGATGTAGTGGAGGTTATGGGTATTACTAGACCAAAACATTCTGGATTAAGATTAACGATTAATTTAGAGAAAATAAGGGTTGTAGAGGTTAGACAAAAAACTATTTATCAAAACCCATTATGCCCAAAATGTGGAGTTAGGATGAAGAGTGCTGGTAGAGGTAAAGGATTCAAATGCATAAAGTGTGGATATGCTGATAAGAAACTAACCAAGATAGTTGTTGAAACAACTAGAAAACTCCAACCAGGCTATTATGAACCACCACCTAGAGTTTTCAAACATTTAATGAAGCCTTTGAAAAGAATCGGTAAAGAAAAAAGCTTTTTCCCTAAGGAGTATAGACCGATTAATTTTATTTGGATGAACGGTTCTATTTTCGCATAGGTGTATCGTTTTGTACCGTATTACTCACGTTTATATAGGTTTTGTAATTGGCTTATTCATCGGTATTAATGGTATCGATTCTTTATTAAATGGATTAATCGGTGCTATTGGAGGTTTCATACCTGATATAGACGTTGGATTCAAACATAGAAAAACTCTTCATAACATATTCGTACCGTTTACGATAGCGCTCTCTCTCCTTATAACTAATACATATTTAATCCCAATGCAATGGAGAATTCATTCATATAATTACCTGATATCGTTTACGCTAGGTTGGATTCTACATTTAGTAACCGATAGTTTAACTATTAAAGGTGTTTATCCCCTATACCCTTTGATCAGGAATTTTAGATTAAGATTTGCAAAATTCAGGAGCAATAGCTTATTGATCAATACCGTTATGATACTATTAGCATCAATTATTCTGGGGTATTGGTTCTACGAGAGGAATATTTACACTAAGATAGACGAATACCTGAAAATAGTGAATGTATTCAAAACATTAAAAACAACCTTATCAATGAAAAACTAAATTACTTCTCCTTCCTAAACATTCTAGTTCCAATAACGTATAGAAGTATATTTAAAACAACAATGCTCGCAATACCTACTGACAAGAACATCTTCATCTCTTTTTCACGTCTTACATACGAATCAATAGTGGAGTTTAGATCACTAATCTGGTTCTCCAATAACTGAGCTTTTGCTTGAGTATCTCCAAGTTCTCTCTTTAAAGAATTTATTGTTGAATTAAGAGCTTCAACCGTTTGATTTAGTTCAGCTATTTTACTCTTAGCTCTAGCTAATTCGTAGCTTAAATAATTTATATTCTCTAAAGCATCGCTCAAACCGAAACCATAGCTTCTACTAAATGCAAGTAAATATCCTATAATATTATCAGTTGATAAAACACGCTCAGATACCGTTTTTAGAGATGGATATATTAGTAGATAACCCTGCTGTACTAAAGTATTGTTAATAGCTTTATTACCATAACTAACTATTGCGAAAACCTCGTTACCGAAACTTATGAATCTCAAATCTTTGAATGTTCCGTTCAATAGTAAATTCAAGAGCATCTCTTTAGAGTAATCGTTCTTAACGCGTAGGAATCCGGGAACAATAATTTCTAATCCCTGACTAATAATTACGGATTCATTAATATGCTTCAACACGTATGGTACATATAGGATTACATTATAATCTCTTCTAACAGCTTGAACAATCAATTCTCCAAGAGTTAAGACCGCCTTCTCTCTACGCTCAGCATATGAACTTATCGACGGCTCGGTTAACAAGTCGTAATTATAGATAATTAACCCAACATTCGGCCTCCTTGCAGCTACTATGAATAAATCCTTATAGAATCCGCTTATCTCATCTAATAACCAATATAATGTGTCGTTACCGAGCTGTTCTCCCGTATCAAACACTTCTCTAGAAACTACATATACTGGTTTATCGTATATCCCCAATTGAGCTGAAATCCAGTATTCACTGCATCTAAATCCTGGAATGAAGATTACTGCATGAGACTCGTTTGCTGCAACGAGTCTAACTTTTAAACGATACAATCCAGGTTCGATAACGTATCCATTAGATACAACTCTTCTTGTTATATTTATGAGGAAAGATTCGGTTACATTATTAACGAATCTAAGATCTCTAATAGGTTTATCAAGAACAGATCCGTTAAAACTTATTCTATATGTTTGATCCCTAAACGTTAAATTAATGGTTATGTTAAGTAAACTCCATAATGTAGAGCTATTGATTTCTATCGTTAATATCGTTGGTGGAATGTAGAAACCTGTTAAGTTATAGTAGGGATTAGTAGCTAAACCATATTTTGATGGGTCTATTAGTTTAAAATTAACGAATACTGTTGAATTAGGATCCCATAATTCAACTACTTTGTTATGATCAATTGCTAACCATTTCTTATCAATTACAGTATCGTTTAGGTATAATTGTTCAAAACCTTTAGATTCCCCCGTTAATAGTATATACTGATAATACATTTGGTCATAGGGGGGAGACGGAGATACCAGTATCTTTGTTGAATTCAACATTATTGATGTAAAGTTAAATCCAGTAATATTAGTTAATATAGCGCTCCTATTTATTAATTCATCAGCTTCTAAACCGGGTGCTATAATAATTAAAACTCTATTCTTAATTGTAATCTCTCCATACGATTGTTGAACTATGGAGATAGACAATATCGTTAACGCTATGAGAACAATAAGAACTAATCCATTCCTCATTTTATCTAACACCATCGAGACAGTCTATGATCGAATAATGAAGTTTGATATTTTAATCTTAATCTATTTGAACATGATTACTTCCGCGATTTACATGAAAACCGAGCTTTCTTTCAAGTAATTGTTTTATGCATATAAACTCATAAAGAATGAAATAAAGAGCACTACGATGGTTTTGGTGATAATACACTGTCGGTTTTAGACGAGTTAGGTTATAGAGTGGAATTAACTAGTACTGAATACGTTCTCAGTACTTTAAAGAATTTTCTAAAAACCAGTAGTGAAGAAGAGTTTCTGGAGCACTACTTATATACTGTTGATAAAGTCCTTAGCAATAGACCCAGTAATTATGGATGTATTAATGCATTGAAAGCTCTTGGTACCTATATACTTGAGAATCCCGGTTTTAGTCTCGAGGATGTTTTTAAAATTGTAAATGAATTGATCAACGTTATAGATAATGCATGCACGCAATCAGCTATTATAGCTTCTAATAGGATCGATAATGAAGACGTATTGATGACTAATAGTAGAAGTTTATGTTTACAACGTATGTTTAGAGCATTGATTGATAGAGGGATTAATGTTAAAGTTTATGTTTTAGAATCGAGGCCAGGTATGGAGGGTTTAGAAACAGCTAAATGGTTAGACGATAACGGTTTAGAAACTTATCTTATTATTGATTCTGCAACGAGATTCTTCATAAAGAACGTTGATAAAGTTATTGTTGGTGCTGAAGCAGTGGCCGCTAATGGAGCCGTTATAAGTAAAGTTGGAACAAGCCTGCTTTCCCTCATCGCTAATGAAGCGAGAGTCAGGGTTTTAGTTGTTTCACCAATGTATAAATTTAGTTATGAAACAGTATTTGGTGAAACCTTCAAAATCGTTGAAGGCGATTGGAAATACTTGATGAGTAGTGAGGTTAGAAGGAACCTACCTGAAAACTACAGTGTTTATGTTCCTCTATTCGACATAACTCCTCCCGAATACATCGATGCTTTAGTAACTGAGTATGGATTGTTTAGTCCACAAGCACTAGCGGTTATCGCTAAACAAACATATTGGTTTAAATACGGTGCTTCGAATCTCGAAGAGATCGTTGGAAAAATCAAGAAGAAGTTCTTTGATAGGTGATGGGTTTGGAAATACCGAGACCTGTGTTGGATATAGCTGAAAAAATAAAATCGATGGAGATTAGAGGTGCTGGTAGAATAGCTAGGTCTGCTGCCGAAGCTATGAAAATAGCTGCCGTTGAGTACAGAGGCGTAGCTGATTTAAAATCTTTTAATCAATATATCTATCGAGTTGCCGAAATACTTCTATCTACAAGACCTACTGCAGTTAGTTTACCTAATGCAGTATTCTATATCCTTACGGGTTTAGAGAATACCATTAGCGTTAATGATGCTAGAGAACACGTTATTCGTAAAGCAGACGAATTCATTAAAATGACTCTCGATGCTTACGATAAAATTAGTGATTTTGGAGCTAAACGTATAAAGTATAATTCTACTGTTCTAACTCATTGCCATAGTACGGCTGCTTTAAACATTATTATTAGAGCTTTTAAAGAAGGCAGAATTGTTAAAGTATATAGTACGGAAACCAGACCTTTGTTTCAAGGTAGGATAACTGCTAGAACACTGCTGGAACACGGTATTCCAACGATCCAGATTCCAGATAGCGCCGTTAGATACGTTATGCATGATGTAGATCACGTAGTGGTTGGTGCCGATGCCGTAGCATGTAACGGTGCTGTCGTTAATAAAATTGGAACTAGTCAAATTGCTCTTGCAGCTAAAGAAGCTAGAGTTAGACTATATGTTGCATCAGAAACATACAAGTTCTCTCCAGAAACAGCTATAGGGGAACTCATACCTATTGAAGAGAGAAGTCCTGAAGAAATAGTGCCGCGAATATGGCTATCCGAAAGAAAGAAAATCAAGGTTATGAATCCAGTTTTCGATATTACACCGCCTGAATATATTGATTTGATCATAACGGAGATCGGTATAATACCTCCACAACTAGCTTCCTACGTATTATTCGAAATCTATGGTTGGAATCTAGACAAAATTAAAACTAGATTAATGATTAAAACTATTGTTGAGGAAGAGGATTAGATGATTATTTATGGATAAACCAGTAAAGGAAAAAATTATCGAATTAGTTGATAAAAGCTGGGAACCATGGAGAAAAGCCGCTTTCTATTCCAACCCATTAGTAATCGAGATTATGGATAAACTATATAAAGAGTGGGAAAGAGAGGGCCGTAAAGGTATCCCTTTGGATTATGCTTCACAGGAAGAGCTAGAGAAGTTGCTACAAATAGCATTAACGGTAACTGAGATTAAAGAATCTGATTTCATTCCAGAATATTATGAAGAACAGGATGTTTATGGAACCAGGAGTATCAAGAGAAAGAAACTATTTAGAAGGAAAAAATAAAGTAGAACCGTGTTTAAAATATTTTTATATTCAATAAGTATTCTACAATAACAGCTAGTGATATGGATTGAACAACTTCATTATAATGTTTCTCGACATTAGAGAGAAAGAGACACATAAATTAGTTCTCCGTAGAGAAATTCTCCGTATAGATGATTCTGAACATGCTCTTGACGAACTCTCCAGTATAACCGGAGAGATAGTTAATTACGTAACTATATATGAATATGATGAAACGAGCAGGAAATTTAAAGAGAGAGTACTCCCTTTTGGAAAAATAAGTTTAAAAATGAAGGGAGGTAGAGAACTGGTTTTTAACACTATTAATCCTATTGTCAAAGTGGAGGATCTTGTTGTCAAGCTAAATACTGTTTATAGGGAACGCGGATTAACCTTATTTACTCAAAAATCCGGGTCTGCTAGATCTGTTTCATACGAGAGATAGATTCTACTCTCTTAGATATCAATAATACCATGTATTGTAATAAACGTGTTCATTAACCATAAAATTCCTATCTCTATACGCTAAACACGATTCGCGGAATACACATATATCACATATTGGTTTATCCTTTAAACAAACTCTCCTACCGTGATTCCATAGGAAATCATCTAAAACTCTGATATCTAAACCTGAATAATTAATCAATTGATCATATGCTTCTCGAACAGCAAATCTCAACAGGATATCCTCAACAGTAGATACTTCTAAACCACTCCTTATCTTATCCCACAGCTTCCCCGAAACCATTACTAAACCTAATCTCAAAGCAATTCTTGTAAGATGATTATCAACAGGAATTGATGGTTTATCTCTAGGGTTGAAGAGTTTTCTAGCCGTAATGAATTTGACGAAAAGCAATGATTTCTTCTCAACGGGATCCTCATATGCTCTAAAAACTCTCAGATAATCAAGTAAACCGTAATGTTCGTAACCCCCTCTCAAATAACCTCTAGAACCCTCTAAAATAGACTCGACAGATGAGTTATAGAGTTTAAGTAGTTTTAAACCAAGATCTCTTAACAACATTGTTCTGATATAAGGGTCTGGTGGAGTAGCTGAAGAAACAGATAACCAGTTTATTACTTGTTCAACTCTAATATCCCGTAAATATGATGGATCAAAGAATGATGGATTTTCCAATAGCATCTTGACTCCTAGTCTATAGAGCAGATCGGCGCCATGATAACAACCATCTTCTAAACAGGCTTCATATGGTTTACCCGGTCTACTGAGTCTATGATCCATAGCTACCATAACTAAAAAATATCTAAGAACACTTTCATTATCTAAATCTGGTGGGGGGTAGTAGCGTGTATCGAAAATATCAATAGTGTTTGATTCTAAGAATCCACTGTATTTAACAATAATCCTACTAATTTCTCTAACGTATCTTTCATCAATACCTATTAGGAACAATAAATCACCATTAGTATTTTGTTACATTAAAGTGTAGCAAATATTAGATTAAAACGATAATACAACGTTTGATAAGAAAATTCTAGTGTATGGTTACATTATATGGATTTAAAAATGTTGAATTAATTATCAATGAATATTTACATTGACGCTAACTCTCTTATCTTATCGGTTAATATTTTCAAACCAATTTTTGATTCTTCCTCACTAATAATTAATGGAGGTATTATTCTTATAGAATTCTTACCACACGGTAGTAGAACTAAACCTTCATACAAACATTCTCTTACAACTTTATCTCTAGTTAATGGATCCGGTTCTTTCGTTCTCTTATCCTTAACGAACTCGACTGCCCAAGCTAACCCCATTCCTCTAACATCACCAACACGTGTAACGTTTTCTTTAAGCGGCATTAGAGTCTCCCTATATAGTGGTTCAAGTTTAGCCACATGTGGAAGTAGTTTTTCAACAACTTCTACTGTTTTCAAAGCAACCATACATGCTAAAGCATGTCCACCATACGTATTGCTATGTCTACCGGGTTTCTTGAAATCAAGATCCTTTCTAAAAATCGTTACACCTAAAGGAACAGCACCACCACTTAAAGCTTTAGCTAATGTAATCACTTCTGGAGCTACACCATAATGTTCGACAGCAAACATCTTACCTGTTCTCCCAAGAGCCATTTGAACTTCATCATCAATTAAAACTATCCCATACTTATCCAGAAGCTTCTTAAACTCAACATAGAAATCCTTAGGTGGGAAAACGTATCCACCCTCGCCCTGAGCAGGCTCGGATATTGCAGCTGCAACTTCTTCCGGTGGAATAAGTTTATCTAGAACATACTCCTCAACATATTCCAAAACTCTATTAATCAATTCATATGGGTTTTCATAACCATCGATCTTCCATGGATTCCTATAAGGGTTTGGATAAGGTACATGAACGACTCCAGGCATCCATGGGAAAAACATTTCTTTGTGTACAATTTTACTAGCAGTTAAAGCCAGTGTTCCCATTGTTCTACCATGGAATGCTCCAAAGAAAGCTATTATGAACTTTCTACCCGTAGCTTGTCTAACTATTTTAATAGCTGCTTCATTAGCTTCCGTACCGCTATTGCAGTAGAATACTTTCTTTTCAAAACCGCCAGGAGCTATCTCGACGAGCTTCTTAGCCAACATTACTTGATATGGATTATAGAAATCTGTTCCAGCAGCGTGAGCGAGTTTCCCTAATTGTTCAATCAAAACCTCTCTAACCTCAGGATGAGTAGGGTATCCTAGATTATTAACACTAATTGAGCTTGAGAAATCTAAATATCTATTACCATCAACATCTATTAGCCAAACCCCCTCGCCTCGCTCAATAACTAACGGTAGGATATCTGGACTATGTGTTGTTGTTGCAATATACTTGTGGTGTTCTTCAATCCAGATTTTCGATTTAGAACCTTCAATACCCGGTTTTATCTTTACTTCAGGTTTCACAGAAGAATCACCGGTAATGAATATGATACTCAATAATACGTATAAAAACATTAATGAATTCTGAACAAACTTGATTTAAAGTTTCCTAACCATGGGTAACCCCATTATCCAAATCAAATCCTTTAATACGATGAAAGACAATATAACTAAAGCTAATCGTGTAAGCATAATATTCGTGTCACGTTCGCCTATAACTGGATGTTTTTCGTAAAACCTGTTGAGAACTTGGCACAATTGATTCGTATACTCTAGAATAATGTTGGGTTTAGCACTAACATAAGCATCCAAGAGTACTTTATTAAAACTAGAGAGACGCTCTATAATTTGTTTCTCTTCGTCACTCAATACTATTCTTTTAACATCTATATTTGACTCTATGAAGAATAGTTTATCGATTAAAACATTAACTTGGTCGAGAGGCTCGATCTCCAAAGCTTTCCTCAATATACTTTGAAGTCTAACGAATGTATATATGATCCAAGTTCCAATATCATATTCACCTGGTTTTGAAGGGTCGAAAATAAGAACTTTACCTGGTTCAACTGATAACAATAGGCTTCTCGTACAAGCTACCGCTAGTTTCTCCAAGATCGAATCGTACTCTTCTAGATTATATGAAAACACTTTTTTACCGAGTTTAAGTTGGTTTTCAACATAGTTTTTAACAACGTATTTTTTATAATCATCGATCAATTCATCAACGGTATAGTATTCTCCTCTCCTACCACTCATACTGTATCCTTTGAGATTAACCATTTCATATGAGAAGTGAACAATATCGTCGACTCTATCAGTGTATCCGAGGAGATACATTATTGCTTTAAGCTGTTTCTGCTCCCTCTCCTGTTCAACAGCTATTACATTATATGATTTCCAGGCACCTATATCTATTAATTTATAAATAGAGTAACCTATATCTCTCGTTACGTATAGTGATGTGCCATCGCTTCTTGTAAGAGTAACTTTACCGGCAACATCTGGTGCGAAGAGTTTACTTATATATTCGTGTTCACGAGATGCCTCATCTAAATCAACGATTAATGCTCCATTAATGTCCTTAACGTACCTAACACTACGTATTTTTTCTAAAATAAACTCGGTATATTTACTATGAATATCGCTCTCCCAATCAAAACAATCAATAAATACACCGAGTCTCGAGAGTGTTTCGTTAAAACCATTAATAACCATGTTTGAAACGTTTCTAACGATACTCAATATTTCAGGATCCTTTCTCTCCATTCCCTTCATAATGTTTCTAATACCTTCTTCGGCTTCCTCATAACTCTTAATTTCATTTGAAAGAACCCTACATGCATCACTATCAATCAAACATAGTTTTTCCATAACACGATCTAGATCCTTCAATTCATTAATTAAAGTCTGAACCTTATTTTGAACATCTTCAACAATACTCTTGAGGTATTCAAACCTACTCCTAATCTTCGAGTTCTCAATCAAATTTAATGCATCATTAATGACGCTACGGGTTTCATCAATGAATTTCACAACATTATGTACGTATTTGTTTATCGATAAGACCCTATACAAATTAGTAAATAGCTGTAGAAGAGTAATATCCAGGGATTCCATAGGACTATTAATTAAATCTCTATACGTTGAATAAATTGTGTCGTATAAGTTACTAATATGGTTATCCAATTCTTTCAGTAATTTCCATTTCTCAATAATTACATTTGTAAGAGCATAGACTACTCCAAACCAATGATCTATTTTCATATCCTGCTTAGGTTTAACACCTCTATTTAGAAGCTTTAGATACCCATATACTAGAGTAGCAACTTGCCTACCCATATCGTTAACGTAGAATCTTCTAGAAACCTTAAACCCCAGGTATTCAAGTAATCTAGCGAAAGTATCTCCAAGAACACTATTCCTACCACTACCTATGTGTAAGGGATGAACCGGGTTAGCACTAGTGTGTTCAACAACAACTAATCTGTTTTCACCAATATTTACTCTATAAGTCCCGTTACGAATAGTTTCTATGAGATTAAGCAGTAAAATACCGTGATCGATTGATACGTTTAGATAACCATTTGTAAAAACAGCATTGGTTAAACCACATTTTTCTAGAATACGTTTCTCACGCATTAAGCTCAGGATCTTCTCGCCGAACTCAACCCACTTCTCACTAGGTATGTTATATTTAATGAATAAGGAGTGGAGAGAATAACCATAATCGCCTAGAGATGGATCGGGGGTTTTACTAACCCTAATTCTACCTTCTCTGAAGAAAGAATGGATAGTCACCCGATCCAAATTCAAAGCTTCAGCTAAAATGTCTGGAAGATTCTCCGTTAAACAATCTATTGGATTACCAATCCTACCATTCAAACCGTAAACACCACGTATAGATACATAATGGATTCAAATATGGAGTTGAAAACTCAGCACCCGGTTCTTCTTCACTAATCCGTCTAGGATGCGCTCATCACATAATCACTTCTTAACTTTGTAAGTAACCTTAATTGATTTTATTTCTGTATAAGGATAACTACCATCCGCGTTCTTCTCATATTTCTTAACCATATCCCAAATACTCAGCAATGCTACAGCAACGCCTGTTAAAGCCTCCATTTCAACCCCAGTTTTAGCATTCGTTCTAACCCTAACTCTAACTTTAACTTCTTCGTTAGAAGCTTTCTCAATAAATACTTCGGCGCCTGTAATGGGAATATTGTGACATAAAGGTATGATTTCCGATGTTTTCTTAATAGCTTGTATAGCAGCTACTTTAGCAACAGTTAATACGTCTCCCTTCTCAACCATACCTTTAAATATCCTATCAATAGTTTCGGACTTAAGCTTTATAATCCCCTCGGCTTCAGCTTCTCGATAAACATCGGGTTTTTCAGTTACATCGACCATGCTCATGATAAACACCTTATTTACCTGAAATACGGTTCTCTAATTAATACTGCATTAAGTATATCTTCAACTAAACCTCTCCGATTTCTCTCAATAATGTTTTTCCTGGCATTAATGTATTTATCGAGGTAGAGACAAGTCTTAAACCTCCCATCTGGAGTTACTCTCAATCTAGTACAGTGTAGGCAATGAATTGGGTTGCAATAACCTTTAATTAAAGATACAACTATACCGGAACGTAGTTTGAAAACAACTCTATTATGTAGTTCTCGATTAAAAACCTCGACTGAGGCGTTTTTCAAAAAATTCTCTATGTTATTAAGATCAGCATGCAGATTTAACCAATCCTCTTTACTTAACCCTAATGGTATGAGTTCTATGATATTAAGATCGAATCCATGTTTCTCAACGAAACCTATGAAATTTAGGAATTCATGGATATTAATTGATGTTACAACATAATTTATCTTGATTTTTAAACCAACATTTTTAGCCACTTCTAAACCAACCAATACGTTTTCGAGCTTTCCTCTAGTTAAATCGTAATATATTCTAGGATCGAGACTATGGAGACTTACGTTAACGTGGTCAACATAATCAACTAGTTTTGAAGCATAGATAGATAATAGTGAACCATTAGTTGTTAAAGATACGGTTCCACCGGAGAGCCATATTTCTCTAGCTATATCAACTATATCGTTACGCAATAGTGGTTCACCGCCAGTTAACTTATACTCCAGTATCCCCAACTCGACTCCAACACTAGCTAAAAACCCCCAATCACTAGATTTAAGTTCAAATTCCGTGTTCTCCACTCCTTCTCTATGGCAGAAGAAGCAATTATAATTACATTTACTAGTAATACTTATTCTAAAACCATTCACAATCCTACCATACCTATCTCTAAGCAAACAATACCCCAGTAAAAGTCCTCAAACAAGTTGTTGAAACTAGAAGCATGTATTATAGATGAGTTTTCAAAAATACTTTACATTATAATGAATTTTGAAGCATTACTCAAATACGAGTTTCTCTAACTTAGTGTAAAACCTGCTCCACCAATCCTTTACAGCATCAACTTCACGTTTTGAAAACTCATTCATCCATTTCTCGTTACGATAATCGAATGCAGACCTCACTACGATATCAATAGTTTTCTTAGAATCCCAGAACATAGGTTCTGAACCAGCTAGTTTCTGATACTTAGCGATTAATTTATACGTTTCACGAACCCTACTTTCATAACCATTAATACCCATTACTTCATATAATTTATCAATAACGGGCTCAACCCAACCTCTATGGAAGCGGCAGAAACAAGCGTTATCTACACCGAGCTCTTTAACGGCTCTCTCATAGCATTGTTGAGCCATATCCTCGGGATCTATGAAAACACCCTTATAGAGCGTCCAATACCTGCCAAGTACCGGTAGTGGAGCGATCATTCCAACAGTATAGTAGTAATTTGGAGTAATATGTCCTTCCTCACCGAAAACCGCATATACAGCTAAATCATTAAAACTAGTATTTAGTTTAGACACTCTCTCCTCAAACAAAATGTTGAGAACTTTACACGCTGATCTCAGACCTTTCTCGCCAATAAGTCTTAGAATAGGGTTTCTACCCCAAGCTATTTTCTCAACCAGTTCAACAGCTAATTCAGCATTTCTCTTACTAAACTCTACTTTATAATCATCGGGGTTGAAATATGGTTTCTCACTTAAACCAACTTCTTCTGGATTCAGTAAACCTATGTGGATAGCTTCGAACACGAATGCAATCACATTTCCAGCTTCTATAGCATCTAAACCATACGAATCCACAAGCTCCACTACTTTCTCTGCTTCATGAATATCGAAAACACCTATTAGGGGTCCGCAACCATTATATGGTTCATAATCGGATTTAAACTTCCCAAGTCTTATTTTCTTACACGCTAGTGGACATGGCTCGCCACATGTTTTCCACGTTTTAGTCTCTATAGCTTCCTTATTGAATGGTTCCCACATATGTTTCATAATGAACTGATATAGTTTTTCACGAACTTCTTGACTCATATACATAGTGTTCCAGTTAAACATTGGAACAAACGTTTTAAGAGTTGGATAGTTTCCTCCAAGTGTTCCTCCAGTATTTAGTTTAGGATCAAATCTATATTTAACACCATGTTCAATAACTTGTTGTAAATACATTTTACCAGTTAATTTCGTGAAGAAATCGTTTAAACGCCGAATATCCGTTAATTCAACTGGTTTAATAACTGATTTATCGTACTCGCCTCCATATATTATGGATGCTACGCCATGAGCCCGGTATAGTACGCTACCCGGACCTCCTCGAGCAGCATAATCCTCACTCCCAAGATCCACTTCACCCTTAACAATAGTTATTGAGAATAAAGCGCCCATACTTGTGTATTTCGAAGCAGGACCTACAAGTAATGCTCTCGAAATATATTTATTGAAGAAATCTCTATACCTGTCTAGAAGATATCTCTGAAACGAATAAACACCTTTAAATCCACCAGCCCCTCTCCAAATCGCGAGTAATTCCTCTTCATTAATCTCATCGAAAGAAACATTAACATCGCCATTACTAGAACCCTCAATAGTTACTATAAGTGGTTTCCGCGAATAACCTTCAACAACTACGGCATCGGCATTGACTCTAAATTGATAAGCAGCGCCACCCATGGATGCTACGTGTAAACCCCTTGTTAATGGACTTCTAAATACAACAGTGAATCTATGTGAACCATATAGTTTAGAGCCAGCGAATAAACCAGAACCAATTACTACAACGTTATCAGAACTATAGATGGGTTTTCTCCAAGATTCATACTTTTCAAGATGTAGCTTAACCCCAAGTTCTATTGGTCCCGAGATCTCTTTTAAGTCATAATCAACAATTTGAGAAGAACGATTACTAGTATTTATAAATAACACTCTATAGCTCTTCATACATAATCCCTAAATAATGTTATTTTAGCGTGTGTTTTTAAAATTGATGTAATGAAATGAAAGGGGTTTAAATTGGGTTTTAAATCATGTAATTAAACGTTTTTCAATTTAATTTTACGGAAAAGTATTGGTGTATCCTTTATTTCATACCTCTCTACTGGTTTCAAATTACTATAATTAACAATATTGAATCCAAATGATTTCGCCAGCTGAGCCGTTATACTCGGCATAACTGGATTTAATAGGTTTGTTGCAACCCTAATAATCTCTAGGACATTATATAGCTCTCTCTCAGGCGAAGATCTCTCCCATGGTTTCGTCTGATTCATATAAGAGTTCCCCTTATCTAGAAGCCTCATTACGTTAGCCAACGCTTCGGATGTTTCAAATCTATCCATAGCATCAACATAGTTCTTGATCGTATTATTAATCGATATTTCAATATCCTTATCCAACGTTCTCCTATATATAACTCCCTTAGTCTTCTTCATAGCTAAAACACCAACTCTTCTAACGAGATTACCATAATTATCTACTAATTCGCTAGTATATATTGAATCAAAAATATCATAAGATACTTCTACATCCTTATCCATGTTGAAAACCCTCACTAAGAGATACCTAACCGGATCTGCTTCACCATATCTATTAATGAGTTCTTCAATAGTGATAACATTACCTGTACTCTTCCCCATTTTCAAACCCTTATTCAATAGGAAAGCATGTGTAATAACTCTCTTCGGAAGTGGAATATCTAATGCTTTAAGTACTGAAAACCATATTACGGTGTGGAACCAAAGAATATCTTTACCTATAACATGGTAGGAGTTTCTCCAGAATTTTTCGAAATTAACATTATCTCTCAAGTAACCAATACCACTAACATAGTTCAGTAAAGCATCAAACCAAACATATACGGTATAATCTGGGTCAAACGGTAACTCAATACCCCACCAAACTCTATCCTTACGTCTAGCTATAGAAACGTCTTTTAACCCCTCCTCTCTTAATCTATTTAGAACTTCAATAGCGTATTGTTTGGGATATACTATATCTGTATTCTCGAGAACATCCATAACGTAGTCTTTGAAAACACTTAGTTTAAAGAAATAGGTTTCCTCATCAAGCCACTCTAAAGGTTTATTATGAATAGGGCAGTGGGGCTTCCCATCTATCTCAACGTAATCCCTTTCACTATAGAATTTCTCACAATCAGAGCAATACCATCCACTATACCTATCCTTATATATCAGCCCCTTCTCATATAATTTTAAAATACATTTCTTAACAACTTCTACGTGAAAATCATCTGTAGTTCTTATAAAGTAATTATATGATATATCAAGTGTTTTCCAGTAATTTTTGAAAACATCAGCCATTTTATCCACATACTCTTTCGGATCAACATTCATTTTCTCAGCAATTTTCTGAAGTTTTAATCCATGTTCATCAGTACCCGTTAGTAAGAATGATTCCTCGCCCATAAACCTCCTATATCTAGCGATCACATCTGCAAAAACCGTTGTATAAGCATGTCCAATATGTGGAGGCGCGTTGGGATAGTATATTGGCGTAGTTATGTAGAAGGTTTCCAATCCACATCCCGTTTAATTCATTAGACCTAACCTATAGGAATAAACAACATTTTAAACTTTACAAAACATATTCAACACTAATCTCAAAAACTATTAATTTTTAATTACTAAACCGAGGTCCCTAACTATTTTCTTAACAGCTCTCTTAGCATACCATATGAATATTTTTAAAGCTAATCTTAGAGGAAAGTACTGTATCTCTTTTAAATAGAATTTATTCATAATATCTTCAGCCCACTTAATAGTATGTGTAAAGCACTTATACATAACAACTAAATGTTCTTCTCTAACATAATCTCTCCAGAACCATTTACTACTCCTCTTTAAAACCCCCATAGGCACGAAAAACATTGGTACAATAACACTTCTATAACGACTAAGTCTGTCTAAAAGCTCAGCTGTCTTCATAACATCATCAGGCGTTTCCCCTGGAAAACCAAGTATAAGTGTTGCTGCAGGTATTATGTAGTTTTCATGCATAATAGCGAAAGCATCCTCAACAACTTCAGGCCACTTTTCGGGAGGATATGGAGCGGATTTAGCTATCATAATCTTCCTCGCAAGCGCTGGACTACCGGTTTCTATACCAACTTCTACACCTAAAAATCTTCTATAATCATTTAACACATAGTTATGCATAATTCTTGAAACAATCTTATCCTCTTCTTCAGCGTATTTAATAGCTGCTAAACTCGCGTGACTCCATGCAAAGAAACCTTTCTCACCAATTTCTTTCAAAACGGTTTCGTGTAATTTAAATAGAGGATCAGATCTTGGTTTAACACCATCAGCTCCATAAAGAAGAATATCCTCACTATGAAGTATAGCTCCTTTAACACCAGCTCTAACGTTCACACGAACTTCCTCGAGAATTTTCTCTAAAGGTATGAATCTCAGTGGTCTTAAGGTAACACTACAGAATAGACATCCACGTGGACAACCTCTCATAACCTCTACTAATCCATTAACACTTGCATTCTTAATAACGGGTATTTCATCAATACTTGCTGAATCCGATGCACCAACGAAAACATAGTCCGGTAGGGGTTCTCCATTAAGAGCTCGCTGAACTAAATCAACTATAATTCTCTCACCCTCCCCTTCAACAATAGTGTCAACGCCGTATTTCTTCCAAAGCTCAAGCTCCCACAACCATTGCCATGCCGCTGGACCTCCTGCAATTATTTTTACACCCCTCCTCTTAGCTTCCATAACAACAGGGCTCTCCATGAGCTTCTTGAAAGAAACTCGATTAATAGGTTCTTTACCAGTAATACTCCACCATTCACTACTAGGAGGTCCATACGCGAAGTAATCGTGATGACTTAGAAGCAATACTTTCATAGTACTGAGATGTTTATGAATATGATCTGGATCTACTATAGCAGCATTAAAACCAGAATCGATTAGTTTAGCTTCTATTTTCCTCATACCATATGGTGCTTCTACAGGTCTACCATCCTTATCAACTTTAACTTTAGGCGAAGATATCCACAACCATATTTTCTCCGGGATCTTTAATGCAGGACCCGTAGCTACAAAACCTAAAAACTCTTTCCTATGATGATTACTCATCATTGTTCTATCAGTTGTTAAAACTATTTCAAAACCCACTACTAGAACACCCTAAATACGTTCACCTTCTCCTTTAAAAACCCGAGTTCATCAACATGTTCTTTATCTATAAGTACGAAGGTATGAGGATTAGTTTTAACGAATACATCAATATCAAATAGTATTTGTTTCATAGGCTTACCCCATATTGCTATCGAATTAACTAGATTAGATTGTAGAAAAATCCTCGTATCCTCCAGAAAGAAAGGTCTCTCAATATCTGTATATACAAATATATTGAATCTAAATATCTTCAAACTAATGCTTAACTCATTAATGAATTTCGATATAGCTTGACCAACTCTATCTCTAGAGCCATCACCATAAACTACTAAAATATTAGCATAATTCTTCATCCAACCTAAAACATAATTATTACTCAAAAACTACACCTTATCTAACAATTCCTTTATGTTTAAATCAAATCTCTTCAAATCATTTCTGAGAACAACATCGTTTAGAGAATCCGCTAACATCTCCACACGTTTAAATAACTCCATAATACGGTTTTTCAGAAGATTCGTTATGCCATCTCTTCTCAACCTATACAGTTTACTCTTACCCCATCTACGTGACTCTACAATACCCATATTAACCAGATCTCTTAATCTAATGGATAAGCTACTTTTTGATAAACCAGTTAATCTAGCCAGATCCTTCATAGATACATATTTGTTAATTGCATAAAACGTGAGAACAGCAAGTATTAAAGCAGTACTTCTCGCTAAACCAAAATCAATATAAATCTCTACAAGTCTAGATACATTGGACATCGTTCAATCCACAATAAATTTACTTATATAATAATGTTTCTAATCAGAGTTTAAAATCTTGTTAAGTATCTCGGAGAAAGAGTTTAACAATCCCTTTTAAAATGATGATTGAAATACATATCTAATTAAATATTTTATCTATTTCATTAAAATAAATTATGAGTCTATAGGTCAGGATGAACTTTAGGTGTTACATCATTGTATAAATCGTTATTTTTGTGAGGAAACGGGTTATTGAAATCGTTCTATTATGGTTTATTAGAGAAATTCTACATGTGATCAAATTAAGCTACTCTAGTTAAGGATTCCAATTTATGTTTCTTAAGAAACCTATAGTATTCAATTAGTTTAGCTAAACTCTTTACAGCTCTTTCAGGAATGGGATAAGTTGGAATATTGTTTCTATTCAAATACTTAGACGCTTCTTTAACATCAATACCGCCAATCATCGATACTAGAATTGGTTTTGAAACATCTCTATATCTATTCTTAACGTCAACAATAGCTTTAGCTAATTCAAGTGGATCTAAAACACTTGTTCTACAATAGAGAAGAATAATGTTTTTAACTTCGGGGGATTCATATGCGATTTCGAGAGCCTCCACGTAATTCTCAACAACAGCTTGTCCAGTTAAATCAATAGGATTCTTAGAACTACCGAACCAAGGCATGGTCTTTCTAAAAGCTTCTCTTAAACTATCAGATGGATTCAATAGTTTAATACCATTCTCTTCAGCAGCATCCGTCGCCATAACTCCAGCTCCGCCACCATTAGTTATTATAATTGTTTCTTCACCTTGAGGTAATGGTTGGGTTGCGAATGCTCTACTATAATCGAATAACTCTTCAATCCCATATGCTCTGATCACACCAGCTTGTTTAAAAGCAGCATCATATAACATATCACTACCGGCTAAGCTTCCAGTATGGCTTGCTACTGCAAGTGCCCCTCTTTCACTCCTACCCGCTTTAATAACAATAACGGTTTTCTTAAGGACAACTCTACGCATTCTTTCAACGAAATCCTTGCCGGAGCCTGGTTTTAAACCTTCTAAATACATTGCTATAACTTTAGTATTAGGGTCTTCGGCAAAATACTCCGATAACTCAATCATATCTATATCACTCATGTTCCCCAAACTAACAATCGATGATAAACCTATCTCCTCCATAATAGTCCAACCCATTAACGCTATACCTAAAGCACCACTTTGAGTTATGAATGCAATGTTTCCTCCAAGAACTTCCCGTGGACCGAATGTAGCGTTGAGTTTTGATGGTGTGTACACATAGCCGAATATATTTGGACCTAGAATCCTCATGCCATACTTCTTAGCTATCTTAACGAGATTAGCTTCAGCATCAACATTACCGACTTCGCTGAAACCAGAAGTTATAACAACTAGTATCTTAACACCTTTAATACCACATTCCTCAGCAACACTTAAGACCTTCTCAGCTGGGATAGCAATTATAGCTACATCAACTTCGTCTGGAATACTAAGTATTGATGGATACGATTTCAAACCATATATTTCATCAATATTCGGATTAACAGGATAGATCCTCCCGCTATAACCATAATCTATGAGGTTTTTGAGAATATCGTGCCCGATCTTGCCGGGTTTTTTACTAGCTCCAATTATAGCTATACTACGTGGTTGAAACATATATTTAAGAACACTATTGATCAATGCTCATCATCACGTATTTATCGCTATAAATACGTATGTTAAGAATATCTAGTTATTGATTATTAAATATTTCATAATTCTTCGTGTTCAGTCGATATAACGATCCTGGGGATTCTTAACAATTCTAATATCTAACTTTCCGTTCTCATAATCTATTATGACTTCGCTAAACTTACCTAAGCTGTTATGATTCATACTTAAATTATCCTGATATGCGCCGGTATCGAGAATAGCTATATAGTAATCTTCATTCTCACGTGGTAGGTGTAGAGGAATTCCTTTTAAATGTAGCATTCTACCTTTTATAGCAATGATCTTGTTATCAACATTAGCGAAGATTACTTGAGGCAACGAATTATTCTTAACGGTTGTGTAGAACTCCCCGTACTCACCCATACTGTCACACGTAAGGTCAGAAATTACGGCTAAAACATCCGGTTTCTCATTAAGACGCTGTAGTGGAATAACTTGAAAATACTGATTAACAATGAGTTTATCCGGAATATGAGCGAAAACCGATAAAACAGCGTAAAATCTATGCGTTGGTTTAGTCATGAAATCTTTAAGTAACTTATGTTTTTTCAATAAATCATCTATTTTCTCACCATTACTTAGAAGCTCCCTAACTTTACGCGTAACAGCTTTTTCAAGCAAACCATACTCGAACTCTAATTCCTGACGATCAACTATACTATAAGTACAATTATTCATCTCGTACTCTAATCTATCCAACATAAATTTAAGCCATTTCTCTAAAGTATCGAGATCGTTGATTTTCCTGAGTTCTTCGAATCTAGTGTTCGAGGGTTCTTCATCAACAAATATCTCGTAGGATTTATATGTTAAAACCTTAGATATAACGATTCTATGAGAAGCTACTATGAATCTACCTCCTTCAAATATGATGTTAGGATGATCCTTTGATTCGTTAACCAATGCTTTCATGATCTCTTCAACATACTCGACTAACCCATAATTAGGTGAAGCCATATTCTCAATTCTAGTCTCTAATCTAGATTCGTGGTATGGATACGGTAATCCGCCTCCAAAATCTATGTATTCCATTCTCTCTAATCCATAGCTCTTCAATTCTCTAAATAAATTAGCGGATTCTACGAGGTACTTCCTAATAGTTTCTAAATCATAGATTTGGGATCCAGGGTGGGTGTGTAACATAACTGCTTTATCGTAGATCCAATCATACTTTGATAATAGCTTATCTAGCGTATAGATCGATAATCCAAACTTTGAGTCTAAACCCGCCGAACCCTTCCAAGGACCCTTACCTCTAGACATGAATTTTATTCTTAAACCAATATCGTAATCTCTAAAGCGATCCATTAGTTTAGCATCATAGACGTTCTCGATATCAACAATTACCTTCCAACCCCTTTCCCTAAACTTCTCTAATCTCTCAATTGTTTTCTCAGTTTTGAAACCATCTAGAACAAGGATTCTGGGTTCCCGATCCGCGTATTCCGATATTAAATCTATCTCAGCACTAGACGTTACATTAAAACCCCATCCATATTTAGAACCGTAATTGTATATTAGATCTATAACGATCTTTTCACTATTGACTTTAAGTGGAAATACGGGATATAATGCTCCCCGGTAATTATATTTCTTCATAGCTTCAGTAAATGTTTCGTAAACACGATCCATGTTAGACTTAATGAGAAATAATACTCTTATATAGAAACCTGGAAATCCTGTTCTCTTAGCTAAATCATATAGATCTATTGAATCACCATTAATTTTCAGAACAAGATGACCCTTATCGTTAATATCTAGAAACGTTCTTTTGAGCTCACCATCTATATTATAGAGTTGTTTTGCTAACTCGCATGTCCAATCTATATCTATGGGTTTATCCCTAGTCATCTCTACTCTTTAAATCCTCATCCAACTTCTCTTCAAATATAATTAGGTTTGATATTTAATACGAGATGCCTTGAGATACTTATTTAAGGTTAAAAAAGATGACTGTTCTGGTGTTTTAAATCAATGACCAATAGTCTCGACTTAGCTTTGAGAGTCAAAGCATATATTGAGAACGTAGAGTATGCCCTGAAGACTTTGAAAAATGAAATTGATGAATCGAGTAAGTTCTATAAGCTAATCGAATTAGCTTCAAGTTATCTTAGTGACGCTAAATTCTATTTCGAGAAAAAAGATTATGTTTCATCACTCTCATGCATAGCTTATGCTGAAGGATTAATAGATTCATTGAATCAAATTGGTTTAGTAACGATTAATTGGAAACCATTATCAACGCTATTGAAAAGACCGAAAGTATTAGTAGGGGGTTCATTCGAAATCCTTCATCCAGGACATCTGTATTTCCTCGAGAAAGCATGGGAATTAGGTGAGGTTTATGTAGTAGTATCCCGTGATAAAAACTTCATTAAGTTTAAGAAAAGAAAACCAGTTGTTCCAGAGAATCAGAGGAAGATTATGGTTGAGAACGTTAAATTTGTATCGAAATCTATTCTTGGAGACGAAGAAGATTTCATTAAACCTATTGAGTATTTGAAACCAGATATCATATTGTTAGGTCCAGATCAATGGATTGAACCTTCAGAACTAGAATCTAAACTTAGAGAGAGAGGTTTGAATATTAAGGTGTTGAAAATCGAATCTAGAGTTGAAGGAGAACTCTATAGCTCATCATCTATAATTAACAGAATATGCGAAAATATATGTGAATAAACTATAGAAATCCTAGTAACTATATAACCCACCTATTCTCCTCATATTTGCCCACAACTTGCCCAATAAGTAACCTACTGCGAGGTCTACGAATGATAAAAATGTTATAAGCATTATGAATCCACCTAAACCCCCTAAAGCTATAGCTCCACCCACGACTCTTTCATAGAATATCGACATTGTAGCTAGTAGCGTTACGAAAACAGCTAAACCAACCCCCTCTACGAGAGCGGCTACAACTGAAGTGGTAGGTTCAACTTCCGGCGCTGTATAGTACTTGTATGTTGCTATAATGTATGCAGGGATCCATAATACGAATATAACGATCAACCAACTACCAGTATTTAAAGCTGATAAATGAACCCTGCCCGGCTCTATTCCTGCTAATACATTGACGAGAATATATAGAATGATCTGTAGTATGAATAGGAGAAAAGTAACCATATAGTACTTACCAGTTTCATCTATTGTTATGAAGAATACGAATAGAGAAGCTAATATTCCGACAAAACCATAGACAGTTGTTGCAAGCCAAGCTATTGTAACTGGGGTTTCAGCACCGACGTAATAGTAGAAGCATAAACCCATTATACCAATTAAATCCTCATATATAGCTTTCTGCTCATCTATAACTACAGATACGACAACCGTGACTTTTACTGGAATATTATCAAAAGTATAACCAGTTGTTTCGAAACCAATGTAGTAGATGTAGAGTGGTTTATCAATATTCATACCATCGGTTAATCCAACAACAATTAATAGTATTTCAGGTTTAATCACTCCTCTAACTAAACCAGGTTCTGGAATATGAAGTGTTTTTAAACCACTTGGTTTAATAGTATCGTAAAAACCTGGTGGAGTACCAACGCTTAGTAGTTGTATTTGTGTATAGAATAAGTCTAATGCATAGTTTCTATAGTCGCCAATAGCTCTACTAATCGCTTCACCGAGACTCATTCTAGAAGTCTGTTGTCTATAACTAGCAATTGTTTTTCCATATACTTTAATTGATCTAAGAGCATATATAGGAGGATCACTGTATCCGGGCAACCTATAAACTTCGAGAACACTATTGGGATATCCAGGTAGAACAGCTATTTCCTCGGGAGAATAAACCGGATAATCTAATCCCTTATCCCTCAATCTCTCAACTAATAATTTAGATAACTTACCTCTACCCATATCTTCAAAATACTGAGCATTACAATTATACACATTATTAATGAAAACATGTAAAAGTAGAATAACGAGAATTAACGATACGGTTTTACACATTATTTTAGAACTATTCAAGAAAACCCCTAAATAATTGCTTTCAATTTATTCTTATATATTTCTAAACGATCAAGTTTATTATTATAAAGTTTAATAACAGTATTTTCAGTTTCTTTAACAAGTTTCTCAACATTGACATTGGGATTATACCATTCATTATTAGCGAGAATCGATGCTGCTCTCGCTACAATATATCCAACGTTATATGAATCTCTAACAGCTTGTTCATCTTCTAAAGCATCATCACCCTTATAACTATAAGCTAGAGCCCATGGAGGTATGTGAACGCCCATACTATTGAATACTACCATGAGATGAGATATTGTTGTAATACATCCACTATCAGCGCCCACAGCTATGAATCCAGATACCTTCCCCTCTAATAAACTCCTACCTTTATGGAATATCATGTTTTCAAAACTCGTTAATCTATCTATAAAATTCTTCAATAAACCTGGAACGCTATACCAATAAACTGGTGTAGATATTATGAAACCGTGGGTTTCGAGTATATTCTTGGCTAATTTATTGAAATCATCATCATCAATTATACATGGATATTTACATATGCTTTGATCATCGGATACGCAGCCAAAACATTCTTTAATTCTATAATCATATAGATCTATCCAAACATATTCTCCTCCAGCATCAACAACGCCTCTAGAAGCAACATATAATAGTTTGTATGAAGAACCATACTTCCTCGGCGAACCATTGATAAGAGCGATTTTTGGTTTAGTATTCAAAACGGATCTCCTAAGCGACAATTATTATTAAAGCAATAAAACATCACTATAATTGTTTTCTATGATACAGCGCTTTATTGGTTAAAATATTTTTGGAGGATTTGATTAAAGGTTTTCAATTTGAGACGGTCAGTAACGCCAACCATCTTCATAGCTGGTTTAATGCTCAGTTACGGGTTCGGTCATCACACACGGTATTAAATCTTTTTGTTTCAAATCATTATAAACATTAATAACGAAGCCAACTTTATGATTTTAATCTAGTTCGCATAGTGCCTTAATCATAAAGCGATTTTCTTGGGGATAGTTTTTGTTTGGAAAGAAAAGAAGAGATCCCTTCGAAATACTAGGCAAATCCATAACCAGAACTTTAAACATCGAGTCGGTGTTTATATACGGCGATTTCATTCCAGATAAGTACACTTGTAGAGGAGAAGACCTTTCCCCTCCATTAAGTATTACTGGTATCCCCGAGAATACTAATTCTCTGGTGGTTATTGTATATGATGTTGATGTTCCAACAGGTGTTTTCTATCATTGGACTCTATACAACGCTCCAGTTGTTAATGAAATACCTGAAGGCATACCTAAAGAGCCATCAACTCAATATGGTTTTCAAGGCTTGAATGATTTCGGTAAAATAGGATATTGTGGTCCCTGCCCCAAGGAGGGCGATAAGATTCATCACTATATTATTTTAGTTTTAGCAGTAACGGGGAAGTTGAAACTAAAACCAGGCGCTAAACCGGAGAATATTCTAGAGAGTATTAGGAACCGCGTTCTAGGATACGGAGTTTCGATGTTCGTCTATGGAGGCAGATAGTTTAAAACCTCTCTCAATTCTAAAATACATGGTTGGGGATCACTAGCTCTACATTTTGTTCTCCAACCATAGTAAATCGTTTTTAAACCGTTAATTCTAGCAGGTTCAATATCTGTAACTAAATCGTCTCCAACGTGGATCACCATATATGGTTCTACACATAGCGTTTCAACAAGTTGCGAATAGAACTTTGGATCGCTTTTCTTTAAACCAACCATTTGCGTACTAAATATTAATTTAAAGTACTTCATCAAACCACTATGTTCTAAAACATTCTTAACAATATCGTGAGAAGTAATAGCTGTTGTTAAAACTATCCTATATCCTCTAGCAATAATTGTTTTAAGAAGCATTTCTAAACCAGGTTGGGGAATAAAGTGTCTCGACCTCTCCTTCACATAGAAATCGCTTATTTCATCAATAATATACTCATCAGTATCAACTCCAAGTTTCAAAAGCATTTTAAGGAGAACGTATCGAATCCACGGTTCTCCAGGAATTGTACGATAAGTTGAATCGAGAATTTCTCTATAAAATTTATAAGGATCATCTAATTCCCTAATACTATAACCTTTTTCTCTCAGCATATCCAGTATTTTCAATAATGTATCTCTAGCATACCTAAAGCTGTATTTAGGGTCACAACCCGGCTCCCAAAAAGTTGTGCATGCGAAGTCTAGACTAACGTAATCAACATCCCTCAATTTTTTAATCACCACTACTGCAACGCTATGCTTATAATTCAGTTTAAACTTAAAAACACCATTAAATGGTGTAGTTGTAGAATGATTGAACCGTATAATCCGAGAATTGTTGAGAAACAAAGAGAGGAATTCTGGAATCAAAATCCAGTATATAGATTGCTTTACGATAGAATGCGTAAACAAGGATATCATTTTGTTGGTACAACAGGTGTAGTTAAGAGATGTTATTGGACTAGAGAAGCAATACTACACGGTAGGTTCTGTTACAAATGCTTATGGTATGGAATTGAAAGTCATCGATGCATACAGTTCAGTCCAACAGCGATATGGTGTTGGAACAGATGTATGCATTGCTGGAGAATACAGCCTAGCGATATTGGTTTACATTGGGATGAAACTAAGCTTCCAGTAATTGATGAACCTGAGTTTCTCGTTGAGGAGAGTATAAGAGTTTTTAAACACATTATTGCTGGTTTCAGAGCCAATCCTAATGCTAATAACTCATTTATCGAAGAAGCTATGAATCCAAAACATGTAGCTATTAGTTTGGTTGGCGAGCCACTCCTATATGGTAGGCTAAATGAATTAATTAAAGAGTACCATAAGAAAGGATTAACAACATTCTTAGTTACCCGTGGTGTTAGACCAGATATACTAGCTTCCCTAGATGAAGAACCAACACAACTCTACATTAGTTTAGAAGCATGGAATAGGGATAAGTATGTTGAATTCAATAAACCAATAGTTCCTAAAGCTTGGGAGTTAATTATGGAGAGTTTAGAACTATTATCATCAATGAGTAACCCCACCGTAATTAGAATAACATTAATTAAGGGATTTAACGACAATGATGAGGCTATTAATGGTTTCAAAAAAATTATTGAGAAATCCCAACCGTGGTATGTTGAAGTTAAAGCGTACATGTATATGGGGTACAGTAAGAACAGACTTAAACCAGATAATATGCCTTCACACGAACATGTTAGAAACTTCGCATTAAAACTAAGTGTTGAAACGGGATACGAATACATTGGCGAAAGTATTCCAAGTAGAGTAGTGTTATTGAGTAGAGTTGGTGAACCAAAGAGACATGGCAAGGGATGTCCAGATGGTGTTAAACATCCTGAGAAATACGTGCCTCTCCTTACTCAAGAATATGAAGAAGCTAGTGATGATTAATTAACCGATTAATTTGTAGAACTTACCTCCAGAAACAATTACTCTAGCATCTCTAATCATCTCCTCTAAAAGTATCTGTTCATATTCACTCAATCTATTCTTCTCATCTATAGGTATCGGAAACTTTTTCCTAAATTCTTCGTAGAACTCTCTATCCACAGCTAATGAACCAATTACAATTACTGAACCCTCACTCCTCATGGATTCCAGTAACCCCCCATACATACCTATAGCTTCTTGAATACTAACAACGGGTTTATGTAATCTCCTAGTGAACACGCGTTCCGATAATTTCCAATTATCGACTTTCTTCTTAAGAGACTCCAATTCTTCTTTAATACTCATCAATTGATCCTCAATTGATTTTATTCTATTCATTAACTCGTTTATTCTAGTAATAATTTGAAATCTATTAACTTCAGTTTTCCCATTTCCCGCCTCCTTCTCTAATTGCTGTTGAACCTCACTTACACTTTCCTTCCTACTCTCCTCTTGTTTAGTTCTAACAACTTCTCTTAGAAACCATTGTCCCTTGTCGCTAACTACATATCCATCTCCACTCTTCTCTACAAAACCTCTATTCTTAAGTCTATATACGATACTTCTAGCTAAATCCTGGTTTATATTGAGAGCTCTCGAAATATCCTTGATCGTTGCACCCGGGTTCTCCGCTAAAAACTGTATTACTTTAGAAGTTAGTGTTTTGCTCAAAACAAATAACACCCTCGATCATATATCTAGTTTTCAGCGTTAAAGATTTATAAATTGCTTAATCAATTGTTAGGTTTACCTAACAGGTGTTATCTATGAATGATGAACTTTTCGATAAAGAAACGGAGAATAGTTTGAGAGAACTATTGAGTAATTTGAAGAGAAAAGTAGTTAATTACTTAGTAACTGGTGAAAACTGTTTATCCTGTAATGAAGCCATCGCTTTAGCTAGAGGAATGAATAGAGTTAGTAATGGTATGGTTAAGTTCGAAATACTAGATGCAAACAGAGATATTATTGAAAAACTAATGGTTAGATACATACCTGGATTCATATATGATACTAAAAAACGTAATATAAGGTTCTACGGTATACCGAGCGGTCAGGAATTTGCTCCATTCGTATACATCCAGAAATATATTGGAAACGATGAATTAACCCTTCCCAAAAACATTATTGAGAGAGTAGAATCAATCGAAAAACCCCTTCATGTTAAAATAATGGTTACGCCAGAATGCCCATATTGTCCATTAGTCGTCGATACTCTCAACCAAATTGGATTAGTCAACAACCAGCTTCTCATAGAAACTATCGAAGCCGTAGAGTTCCCCGATGAAGCCAATATTTACAATATAACCTATGTTCCATCAATAATAGTTACTCGCATAGAAGATTGGAAAATACTTGGAGGAAGACCTCTAGAGATATTACACGGCTATGCTGATGCGGAGATTATCGTTAAGGTTCTTGAAAAAGCCTATTTGAAGCTTAAGAGAATGGAGAGGTAGGATATGGTTAGGAAGAGATGTGAAGAGTATCTTGAAGCTATATATGGAATGATAGTTTCCGGCGAAAACCCAGGTATTAGAAAACTCGCTAGAGTTCTAGGTGTTAAACCTAGTAGTGTTGTAGAATATCTCAGAAAAATGTGTGAACAAGGCTATATTATTTACGAGCAGGGTGGAAAAATAAATTTAACAGCTAGAGGATTTAGGATAGCTCAGGAAATATGTAGGAGGCATAAATTGATCAAGGATTTCCTCATCGAAATAGGGGTTCCAGAAGAGATTGCTGAGAAAGACGCGTGCTACATAGAACACGGAATTCATGAAGTAACTTTAGCTAAACTTGAGGAATTCCTCGAGAAGAAGTTTTTGAGAACAAAATGAGAGGTTTTCAACTCTGGAGTTTATCCGTAAGAAAGACCCAGATGGTTTCTATATAATTTATGTTAAGAGAGAAGTTGAGAAAGAACTTGAAAAATACAATAATATCTTAATTGAGAACTACGGCGATTGCTTAATTATTAAAACGAGAAGTAGGAGAATAGCGTTATCCATAATTAATAGATTTAAAAACCGCCTATGTTTAGAGTAAGTTTTAATCTAAATTACGGGCAGGTAAGGTTCTATGAATTTAATTATCTTGAAGTAACTTGGAACATAAACCTCTTTCTTCCCCTTCTCAATAGCTTTCACAACAGTTTTTGCAACAGCTTCTGGAGATAAACCTCTACCAACATCCCTATAACCAGCTTTTTCGTGAAAACTAGTTTTAACGTAACCAGGGTAGATTCCAATTACATTAATTTTCTTTTTCTCCAGTTCCTTACGTAATATCTTAATAACATAGTGTAGAGCTAGTTTAGATGCTCCATAAATAGGTAGTTTAGAGAAAGCGACATGTATAGCTACTGTTACTACAAAAACAATTGTTGAACCCTCCACCATGTAGGGAACCAGTTCCTTAGTTAAAACTATTGGTGAAACCATGTTAAGCATAGTTAGATTAACTATATCATCAACACTATGCTCCAGAACCGATTTATATAGACCAGCACCAGCGTTATTAATTAAAAGATCGATTTTACAGAACTTGTCTCTAACATAATCAACGACTTTATAAACATCTTCAACTTTGGATAAATCAACTGTAACGTATTCGAATCTCTCTCCAAGTTCTCTCCGAAGCTCTTCAAGACTCTCTCTACTTCTAGCAACCCCTAGAATAAACCAACCTCTATTATGTAACTCGTAAACAATACTTCTACCGATACCTCTAGATGCACCAGTTACTACAGCGATCTTCATAGATAACACCGTTGAAATAGATCAATAATTGGAAATCTATAAATAAGTACCTTCCCTAACGATAAGAATACTCTAAAAATAATAGGTTTAGTTACTGCATTTTGAATCATATGAAATAGAGTTTTAGGGTATACTGTTTGGAAAATACCGATGAAGAGAAGAATAGGAGTGGGGTATGTTCTATTCGTGAAGCATTCATAAATATTCTACTAAACTACATTAATTCACGTGGAACTATGCTTTTAAGTCTACTCAAAGCTTCTGGAATGGATAAGCTTAAGATAGAATTGAGGGGTTTGAGAAGATATTTTAATGGAGAATGTGGTTATGAGAAATTCGATGAACTATATTTTGATCTGAAGAAAAATACCAATATTCTGGATGTAATGGGTGGTTTTATAGAGCTATATGATGAGTATATTGTGGTTACAAAGGAACTTCTCAATAATCTCGTAAACTTAGTTAAAAGTAATTAGAGTTTTTCATTAAAATCCTCTATAGTCGCCTCAATAACACACTTAACGCATTCGACGATCTCGTTCAATGAAACACCATGTTGAGTTTCACCTCTCAACATATTGATTGTCGATGGAGGTATATGTATGAATCCGGAAGGTAAATTATTATCAACACCGTACTTCATGAGAATATATGCTACAGCATTACATAGAAACAAGCCAGTTCCAAAACCTGGTTTAATAGGTAATCCTTTCTCTAAACGACACTTATGTAGAATCCTATATATTGGGAGAGTCGTTGATACTACGAATGGGGAATCCGGTAATATCTCCTCATACAGAGTACAATAGTTCTCATCATCTTTCTGGAAGGAAGCTCTATTAACGGATGCTAATTCAACAAGGCATTCCTTAGCCAATGGGGCTAAACCTAACCCGATAGCTATTAGTGGTTTGAGATCATTTAGTAACATTGGTAAATATTGTTTAACGTATTTTAAAGAAACTGGTAGAACAACCGATTTAACTCTAAATCCCCATATTTCGTAATCATTCAACAGTTTAGCAACTTCACCACTTGGATTGAACCAGTATTTATCGAAATAGTTGAAACCAGTAATCAATATTGTTTTCAACGACTTCACCAAAGAAACGCGTTGAACTATAATAGTAACTAAATTTTAACATAATAGGTTAATAGTTATCCTCAAGGATCATAATCATGTTATGGTGATTAATTTGCGTGAAATTGCTTTGAAAATATTCAATTACGGATTAATAAAATTCGGTAAATTCAGATTACCCTCCGGGATCGAAAGTCCTTTCTACATAAATCTTAGAGAAATGTATAGTTATCCTGATTTAGTTAAAATTATTGTTGATGAAATGATTAAAAAGATCAGTTTCAACGATGTAGACGCTATCGCCGGTATAGTTACTGCTGGGGTTCCACTAGCATCTATTTTAGCATATAAACTCAGCATTCCACTCTCATATGTTAGGATTGAGAAAGACGAATCTAAAATGGAGAAAATTGTTGAAGGTGTTGTTAATAATCAGAGAATATGTATCGTAGACGATGTTGCTACAACGGGATATACTATGATTAAAGCTATTAATAACCTAGTTGAAGCTGGTGCTAAACCAGTTAAAGCAGCAGTAGTTATTGATAGAGAACAGGGTGCTTACGAGAACATCTCTAAATTCAACGTTAAACTATATTCTTTAATGAAAGTATCGGATTTACTTAGGATACTATACGAAGAAGCTAGATTGACTTATAGTGAATACGTAAAACTAATAGATTACATTACTAAAACTAGAGTGAAAACTTAAGTATGTTTTTGAAATACTACTTAGACTTATTAAAGCATAGCTAAATCTATGTTTCCATATACTGGATAATCTCTGAAATTAAATTGACTATATTGGGAAATATTTGGTTAATAGTGGATTTGAGTGAATAAGTTTCCCGATAGGTCGAATTCTTTGATTGGTTTAATTACTGATTTCGGCTATAAAGACCCGTATGTTGGTGTTATGAAAGCTGTTATTAAGAGTATAAATCCACGTGTAGAGATTATCGATATAACACATGGAATTGAGAGACACAATATATTGGAAGCCGCGGTTAATCTACTAGTTTCAGCACCTTATCTCCCACGTGGATCCATTATTGTTGTAGTAGTAGACCCCGGTGTTGGTAGTAGTAGGAGAGCACTACTCATCAGAACTAAAAATTATTTTCTCATAGGTCCAGATAATGGTTTCTCCACGTTACTCGTTGAATACGATGGTATTGTTAAAGCTTATGATATTTCAAATTCTAGATACAGATTGCCTAAAGTATCACATACGTTCCATGGTAGAGATATTTTTGCACCAGTAGCTGCTTGGGTTTCTCTAGGTATTCCACTAGAAGAAGTTGGTATTGAAATAGATTATAATACTATAGTGAAACTAGAAATTCCTAAACCACTCAAAGTAAACGATAACTCTATTCAATCAATGATCGTAAATATAGATGTTTTCGGAAACGCTATGACCCTCATTAATGAGGAAATGGTGAAATCTATTGGTTTAAAGTATGGTGATAAAATCGTTATTGAAACCAAGAATGGTGTTTGGGAAAGTATTTTTGAAAGAAGTTTTAGTTTAACAACCCCCGGATCTATCGTTACGTATATCAATTCATGGGGATACTTAGAAATAGCTATTAATATGGGTAATGCTTCTCAATCACTAGGTTTAAGAACAGGTGATTTCATTATAATTAGGAGAGAGAGTTGATGTTTGTTGAAATGTAGAGGTATGTATAAGAATCCTAATGGTAAATTAGTTGTTATAGATGCTCATATTCACGATAACAAAATTATTAATTTAGAAATAAGTGGAGATTTCTTTGCATACCCTGAAGAAGCTATTGACGATCTTGAAAATCAATTGAAGGATCTACATTTATCTGATCTTGAAAGAGCTCTTATCGAGAAATCTTCAAATATTGTTTTCATAGGGCTTGGAGTAGATGATATAATAAGAGCTATACGAGAGATGAAATGCGATGAGGAAACACTTAGTTAGAAATAAGAATATTGAAAAATTTCTATATAGGATTTATCGAGAATCTTTTAATGAGGGTATCGGTCCTATATCGAGACTTGAAGGCTCAATATTAATGACTTTAACCACATTAATTTGTCTGAAAGGAACTGCAACTCTTTTAGATGCAGGTGCAGGACTGGGTTTCTCAACCGCGTGGCTCATACTGGGTTCAGCATTATTACCAAATACTAATGTCACGATCGATGTAGTTGAATACAATAAAAATAGATTTGAAAAATTGGTCAGTAATATTAGAGAGCTATTGAACACGACTCAATTGAAGAGGGTTAAAATAAATTATATTTTTGAAGATGTTATCGAATATCTCAAGAAAATAAATTACCAGTATGATTTAGCATTCATTGATATAGAGAAACACCAGTATTTAGATATTCTAAACATATTGATTGATAAAATGAGAATAGGAGGGTTCGTCGTTTTCCATAACGTTATAGAACCTCCTCCGCCACAGGATTTTATTGAGAAACTTCATAGTGAACCTTGGAGAACAATTATAATACCTACTCGTAGAGGATTATCGGTATCAATCAAATTAGTTTAGAGAGAGACTGTGTCTTCTGTAAAAGTTTTAAGTTGTTTTTAGCCCCTATAGATACTTGGAGTGCTTCAATGACGGTGCGGTAGCTGTCTGAGGCGGGAGGATATATGCGTACTTCGAGGCTGGTTCTGTGGTGCCCGCCGATGTAGCTCCCGATAACCCTGCGATAGATGAGCAGGTGATGAGGAAAAAGCCCGCGTCAACAAAACCCAAAATAATCAAAAACACCTAAACAAACCCAAATAAGCGACACGGGCAACCACTCCCGTTCACTTTATTAATTAGTTTAAATAAGTATTTTGATCTAGGTGAGAGTTTTGAAAATTCTTGTTGTAAAGAGAGATGGTAGGAAAGAAGAGTTTGCGTATGAGAAAATAGTTGTTGTTTAAAAAGTGGTGCTCCTCTCGATACTGCTAGAAAAATTGCGAGAATTGTTGAAGCCAAACTACTTGAATCGGGGGTTAACGAAGTTTCAGCAAAGGATCTAACTAGAATGGTTCTCGAGCTTTTGAAGAAGGAGAATGAAGAATGGTATCGTAACTGGATCGTTTTTGACAAAGCCGTTAAGAGAAGGAGAACTGAAGAGGAGTTGATCTGAGAAGTTTAGAGTATAGTTTTCAAACAATTATTTTCTCCTAATCCATTCCAGAGATCTATATTTATTTACTAATTCTTCAGCATATCGAATTTCCAGACTACTCAAACTATCTTCTTGAAAATCAACATTTAAAGCATTTTTGAAACCCTCAATAAGAGCTTTTAATGCTTCATCACGTGTCACTATTCTCCCGAGCTCTATAGAAATCGTTGTAACTCTCTCCTTAATAGATACTAAACCTCTAGATGAGAGTTTCTCTTTAGGTGCTTTAAGTACATGAGCTAATTTATCGAGATCCGTGTTATACATGAAAGTACCGTGTTGTAGAAAAGCGTTCTTCCTCCACGTTTGAGCACTACCGGAAACTTTCTTATTGTTAATCAATACATCATTGATCGGTTTAAACTCTCCTCTTAAACCAAAATATTCGATTGCTCTAACTAAACCGGAACATATTACTCTATATCTCTCTATAGGATCTCTGGGGAAATCGTTTAGTGAGGCAATAACCGAGTACGTTAATTCGCCGTTCTCATCGTGATAAACAGATCCGCCTCCAGTAATCCTCCTCGTATATGGAACGCCGAGAGTATTAGCATAATCTTCATCTACACTATCAGATACTTTCTGGAAATAACCAATCGTTACGCTACTTGGTTTAAACCAGTATATTCTTAGAGTATTATGTATTAACCCATTTTCTCTCAAAATGAGAAGCGCTTCATCAATAGCCATATTCCAATAGGGGTCTCTACCAGTATCAATTATAAGTCTCCAAACCATTTTCAAAACGCCCGGAGATTTAGCAATCTTAATTTATTTCAGATTTTAGAATAGAGTATTTGATTTAAACATAATTTAGTAGGAGAAGTGGACGGATTTAGTTGAAAATCAGGGTTTCCATAGGTTCGTTAGCTAAACTTGGTTTAATAGAGATCGAATCGAAATACTTACCTAGTACTTTGTATATACTACAGTATAGTGAATATGGGTGTTCAGCGAGTTGTAAGTACTGTACTCAAAGTAGATTCACTAATATTCCAAAAAAGTTTTTATCGAGAATCACGTGGTATCCGATAGAGATTGATGATTTGATTAAAGCATTGAATAAACATCAAAATGTTTTTAAAAGAATATGTATTCAAACAATTTTGAAGAGGGGTTTTATCGAAGAACTAATTGAGATTATAGAGTCTATAAGAAACAATAATATCCAACTTGGTTTAAGCATAGCTTTAACACCTGTTGATACAAGTATTCTGAATAAGTTAGCTGAATTAGGAGTAGAATTTGTTGGTGTAGGTTTAGATGCATCTAGTCCTAGAATTTTCCAATCACTCGGTAAACCATATGATTGGTTAAGTTATATGAAATTCATAGATAACGTAACGAGTATTTGGGGTAAAGCAACAATCCATATAATTGTAGGTTTAGGAGAATCTATTGAAGAATACTTTTCTATAGCTAGAACAATTATAGATAAGGGTTGCACACTAGCTCTCTTCCCTCACGTAGATCCTTTAACGATGAAGCCGAGCGTTGAACCGTGGTATTATAGATTGATCCAATTAATAACGTATATGGTTGAGAGAGGATATTGTGATCTGAGAGACCTATATGGATTAGTTGAAGAAGCGTCGTTAAATCCCGATAAGTACATAGATGTTTTCCTCACCAGAGGTTGTCCTGGTTGTGATAGACCATACTATACTGAAAACCCTAGAGGACCTTTCTATAACATATATTCCCACAACCACTACGCGGAGTATAGGAATAGACTTATATTAGAACTCAGTACTGCGAAGAAAATGTTAGGAACCATATTGTCTGCTTAACATGACTCTAGATAATAACATAAGCTTGATCATTATCGCTATAGGTATTAGATATAGACCAAAAGCTCTATAGAGGAAACCCGATGTTAATGATCCTATAAACGATATTGTCTCGCAGAATATAGTGTATCTATAGACTCCGTAACCATATGTTGCTTCATTATACAGATTATATAGAGCCGCATTTATCGTTAAACCACTTACGTATATAGTAATCAAACTTAAAGTTACAGTAAAGATATTGTGTGGATAAAGAAATATTGTTATAAATGCTAACGATCTAATTAGAATAATTATGCCCAACCCCGCTTTAGATACTGTTCTAAAAGCTATGGATACCAGTATTGAAGATACAAATTTACCAAAACCATATATTAAAAGCACAGTATCAATACTTAATCCGCAAGTCCTGATGAATATAAATGGAAGTATTGTGAAGAAGACCTCACTACTATATATAAAACCTGCAATACCGGATAAAATGCTCCCAAAACCAACGGTTTCGCTTTGGAAAAACCTACCTTTATAATCAACTATTGGTATAGTGAAAACAACGTTCTTTATATTCATTAATGATTTATTCAAAACCCGATCAAGTCTGAATAAGTTTCTCTCGATCAATAAATTTAGATTAGGTAGTGTAGAGAGAAGCAATATCGACATTATTAACAGTATTGCTGTAAACACCAATATATTACTTATAATTCTTCTAAAACCAAATAGTGATAGAATAAATAGAGTTAATCCATCAACGAAATAGACTCCAGAAGAGTAGCGTAGATTTACATTTCTCCAATTATAATAATCATAGTATTCTAGAATTAGAGTCATAATCGTGACTCTAGCAGAAGCATATGCTTGAGCATGTATAGCGTAGGCTATCGTAAACAATGTTTTAGACTCTGTTTTTAAACATATAGAGATTAATGCAGAGTATAATAGTATGAAAATAATTGAAAAAGATAGAGTTCCTTTAAATAAACCTTTATCTGAGCTTCTACCATAAACTCTTGAACCCATTATGAACGATAAAGTCCATAATGCAGAAACTAAACCTACTTCAACAGGGCTGAAAAATAGGAAGTTTACAGCTAATATGATCGAAACAAGATCGAGAACTTGCAGTAACGCTATTAACAATATAGATAGCGTAAACCACATTCCGATACACTCCAACTATATACCGCTCTTCTAAATCTTAGGATAAGAATTAGTTTAAAGATTGGGTGGAGATGTGTTTCGTAAATTTAATTAAATTCAACAGAACCATATATTTAGCTAGATCCCTTCAACCAGTTCTGAATGTTTTGAAACTAGGTATGCTAATAGTAGAGTATAAATCGTATATAGTGTTGCTGGTTTAGAAAAGAACCTGTCTGCTTTAACTCTATTATTACGATATACTAGTGCATTCTTATACAACTGTCCATGAACAACGTAGTTTCTAAACATATTCACAGTTAATGGTTTCTTAACTACATAATCAGATAAATCCTCTGATTTAACTACATCTTTACTCATTAAATTCTCTAATTTAGATACGAGTTTAGCTATCACGTGTTTATCTCTACTTTTCACTTTCATATCTAGTTTTAACAACCTAGCTACGCTATTCAACAGAGCTCTCCTAACTTCTTCTCTATCCACACTATTTAATTCGTGTAACTTACAGTATAGATTCACAATACTCCCCATAGCTCTCTTAGCGTCTTCCCTTACAGCAGGGTCTTCTATTTCGGAGACATTTGCTTCTAGAACATATATATCGTCGTAATTGAATAATGGTATGGTTTTATCAATAATGTTCCAGAATGTGAATCTCGAAGCTAATTTATTAGTTTTCAAATAATTATAGCCCTCGTTAAGATTTTCATAAATAATTCCGAAATAGATCGATTTATCGCCTGTTCTAAAACTCAGTATTTCCAGCCCCTGAAGCAACATGTACAGAGCGGATAAGTACTTCATCATTAAGTAGTATCTCAAACTTAAATTTAGAAACCAACTAATATCCCTCCATTTCCTAAACACATCAGCATTTTCAACGTAAACAATCTTGTCTCCGAGAAGAGATTCGATAAGTGCTCCATGTACACATATCATATATGCTAATGAGTAGAATACAACGATTATTACCTCATAAACACCTAGTAAAGCTATTGCAACAAACGGTCTAGCGAATAACTCCATTCTAGTGTATGAAATAACGGCTGGTATAATCATTACGAAGAGGGTTATAATAGATGCTACTTCGAAATAAAACTCTTCAGTTTCAGGCTCTCTAGGATGCGTATAACCCATGAAAGTAATTCTCCTCTCGAGCAAACCAGGTATGATGTATCTACGTGTAAACCAACGAATGACTAGAGGCAGTGTTATTTCCATAAATATCAGTAGAGCACCATACAGTGGTATTATTTTACCGTAATAAATCAACATTGCTGTAATTATTGTTGAGAAAACTATGAAAACACCAATATCTAGAATAACGCCTTCAATAATTGTTCTATACCTACTCATCCTCTCTTTAAGAAACACACTATACATTCTAGTTAATGAATGGAATAATGTAAATACACAGATAGAGTAGAGGACGAGAAACCATGTGAAAGCGTTTCTGGGAATAATTGGTTCTATAAATAAACCCCTACGTATTGTAAGCATTCGAGAAGCCAGTAATATGGAGTTCGCGAAACTATATGGTAACAGGATCCTAGGCCACGGAGTTTTGAATATGAATTCTAAATAAGCTGTTAAGAAAATTGTTGGTATCATAATGCATGCTATGAAATATCCTTGACCATTTAGAACAATATATATTGTTAAAAACAGCGTTGACAATACAATAGAACTCTCTATTATTCTAAATTTAACGCTAGAGGCGAAACTAAGAGATGATGCTAATGAACTAGCCATTAACGCACACACTCAAATTCTATTGGAGAAAATAAACGTTTAATTAATGAATAAACAAACACCATTATCGATTAAACCTACATTTAATTATCCCTTAACTCTCTCAAACAATACTCAACCATATTGAGAGTAAAATTCATATGTATTTGTATTTGATTCCAACTAGTATCTAACAAACAATTCAATTTAAATTAGAAGGCTTCCAACCCATAAATTGGTCGTAGAGAGTAACGTATTCACTAATACGTATCCCTCTATAGTATAAACCAGGTTCTTTATCGACAACTCTACCTACAATCCTATAGGGTATTTTGAATTTCTCCAACGTAGAAACTAACCTATCGGTAAAGATAGGGTTAACAATGAGTACATCACCGTACTCCTCGCCTCCATTTAGAATATATTTCCATAAACACATTTCATCTCTACAGATAGAGTCTAGTTCTCTATAATGCAAAGGATAATCCACAAGTTCAACCCCTTTGCCCATGATTCTAGATAATTCTAGAATAGTATAGCCTAAACCATCACTAACATCCATAGAAGAATTAACGTATCTATAGTTAGAAGAAATCGCTATAGCTAAATCCAGATATAACTTCGGTCTACGAGTTGCATCAACAACCCAATCATACTTAGATGCTTCTTCAAAACCATGTATATTTACGAAACCCATAGCACCATAAATACCGATTACTATAACGTCATCACCAACGTTGCCACAGCATCTAGCTGGAGGTTTCTTTATAGATGTGTAACCGAGAACAGAAACAGCGATCCAAGGTTCCGGCGAGTAATTTAGATCGCCTCCTAATAGCCTCAAACCATACTCGTTAACAGCATCATTAATTCCTTCATACAATTCCTCCAACATCTCAATTGTCCAATCATTTGGTAAACCTAGAGAAACCACTACATCTCTGGGTAACGAGCCTTTTACAACATGATCGCTAGCTGCACCAACAATAGAACACCAACCTATATCGCTTAAACTCCTCCAAGGTAGTTTAACGCTATTCAAATTGAAACCATCAATACTGAAAGTTATTCTAGGAGATTTCGGAATGAGGTCTCTAGCATCATCTGGATATCCGAGTCTCTCCCACTTCTTCGGTTTAGAAACGTATTTAGCGATAATCCTAGAGATAGCTTCTTTCTCACCAATCTCACCTAACTTATCACTTCCATACTCCAACCAAACCACCACGAAACTATGCGTAATTTCTCGAGAAAACCCCTAACTAGTGGAGCCACAACATGGTGGTTTCCATAGGTTTCCAGATAGAAATCCTCTGGTTTAACTCCTCTTAGCTTAACGTGTAACTGGGTTCTACAATATCCTTCATTTAGGAATCCTGAAGCTATAACCTCACCCCTATAAACTTTTAATTTACTGAAATCTCTGTTAAACCTCATTATAGCAACTTCGCCAAAAAGATATTGACAGGATACTCCACAGGCTTTTCCGGTTTCAAAATGATCTATTAATTTACAGTTCTTTCCAATGCTATAAGCCATAGTGCAATGAGCTAATCTTATAATACCATCTCTATTGTAGCCAGAAGGATTAGCTACCCAACCTTCAAAACCAGTTAATGCTTTCGAAAGAAACATTAGAGGTAAACTATAATAGTCACTCTCACATACAGCTATCTTTCCACGAGAATTAAGAATAGATACCGCTAAACACGGAGTATACCCTAACTTCATAATCATAGGGAAACAATCAATCAATAAAACATCATAGTTTCTCACACGGACATAGTGTTCTAAGGCTAACGCTAATCTAGCTGGTTCAAATACTTCAAGCTTCTTTTCTCCAAAATCAATAAATGAACCTATTTCCCTAACAAAACTTTCAAGAGTTTTTTCATCGAAATCAGCGATTATCTTTTCGATATCATCTATACTGACGGAATTGATAGAACCACCGAAAATTCTCAAATACAGTTTAGCATCATCGCTTAACGAGCCATCCTCATTAATCTCTAAAATTCTTAGATTCCTAAACGCCACAGTTGCTCTAAGAGCATCAATAATATCCCTAATTCTACTGCCAAAGTCATCATTATCTTCTAATGGTAATAGAGTAGTTTTCAAACCACTTGATTCTAAACGCGATCTTAAGCTCAAAGCAGAAGCTAAAGAATTGTGCTCACCTTTAGCAACAATAATTACTGGCTTCCCCAGTGGACTTAAAACTCTATAAGCTAATCTACTCGTCCCCCCCGTTATCAGGGGGGCAATATACACATCCGCTTCCGGAATCTCCTCATCTCCTTTATCAATCCACAACAGATCAACATCTAAACCCGCAATGCTCTCGGATATTCGTTTATATTGTTCTACAACGTAGTTTTCGGAGTGGAGCTTATTTGCGAAGACAACAATAGATATTTTCAATTCAAACCCCCTAAAGTTGTGAAATATGGAGCCTACAATTATTTTAGAATAACGTTGACTTCCTCCCCTTCATCTACACCTTCGGAATTTTCTGAAACAATTACGTAACCATCACTCTTAACTAAACTAGATAAAATACCACTGCCTTTAATGAGATACGGTTCGCATAATAGTTTACCATTCTCTTCAAATAATTTCACTCTAACAAAACTCCTATAACCAACTGTGTTAGGAACCTTCCTCTTCATAATGGCTTTAACGGATGGCTTAACAGGCGGTTTCAAACCCATAACGATGTACAAATATGGTGATATCAATGCTTCTAAAGCAACCCATGCAGCAACTGGAAATCCAGATAATGAGTAAACGGGCTTACCGTTAACTAATGCTAAACCAGTAGGTTTACCGGGTCTAATCGCAATGTTTTTAAAAACCCATTTACCCATATTCTCGAGAACCCTTTTTGTAACATCAACTTCGCTATAACCTGCACCACCAGAAACTATAGCCATATGGTTTTCACCTATTATCGCAGTTATTTTATCCATCAATATTTTCTCATCATCAGGAGCAATACCGTAATACATGGTTTCTACAAATGGTATTTGATCCAAGTAGTTCTTGATGAGAACACATGTTGAGTTATAATACATTCCCTTATCTAGGTTTCTACCAGGTTCAACTAGTTCGGAACCAGTACATAGTATTCCAATTCTAATCTTCTCATAAACTTTGACATAGCCGTAACCACTACTAGCTAACAAAGCTAAATCCCATGGTTTAAGCATAGAGCCTTTTTTAACCAAGACCTCTCCACGCCTATAATCCTCTCCACGTTTAGCTACATTAGACCATATATTGATTGGTTTCGTAACTGCAATGTAATCGTTATATAGGCTGACATCCTCATACATAACTACAGCATTACTATTTCTAGGTAGCGCTGAACCAGTCGAAACCCCTACTGCTTCTCCTCTACTAAGAATGAATTTAGATGAATCGTCGCCGGGATTCATCCAACCAATTATTCTTAACATAACTGGATTAAAAGGAGAAGCTCCATACGTATCTTCAGCTATAACAGCAAATCCATCAACATATGATTTATCGCAGGGAGGGTTATCAATTGATGCATAATAATCTTCGGCAACGATTAATCCACATGCATCATAAATACTCTTCTCAACAACTGTGAGTCTACCGATCTTGGCGTATGACACGGCTTTTTCAATAGCTTCGTCTAATCCAATCATTTCCAGCGACACACACAAACTTCTCCCCATGTCCGCGTATCATGACAATTTAATTAAGAATGTGTAATGGAGAAAAAATAATTGAAACATTATAAATTATAGTACTAGTAGGTGGGATTTTGAAAACCATAATACTATTTGCTGTAACTCTACTATCTGTTCTTACCTTAAACTATATTGATAATCAAAGTAATATAGCCAGCATTAAATTCGATAGAGAAGTTTTTAAAACAGCTAATCTCATGGATCTCGTTAATGTATTGAAATTTAGAGAATCGATTACTATAATTACTGTTTCAAACGCTATTCCCAAAAATGGTGTTGTTAAGGGAATAATAACATATAGGTTTCTCAACGACTCCATAGATGCTGTGGTTACTATAGGTAGGTATGGCGAAGAGAATTCATATATTGATTTCATGGAAGTTGAATGTAGATTGGGAGATAGCGTTTCTATGTTAATGAACGAAATTAGATTTTATAGACAAATAGGAATTCTCAGCGATAGCGATATTCTGGATGAAACCCTTCTCTATAGGAGTATTCAAAGAAGGAGCTTATTGAAGGAACTTGGCATAGATTTGCCGGAGATAATGTATGGCTCTTTACTAACGAGTCCACAAAACACTGCAACTCTTACGAAAGACGGACCCCTATTACAGTATAATGAATCTACAATTCAATCACTAGCGGTGGAGGAGAAACATGTTGATTTAAGATGTTTAAGAAATGTATTTATTAGTTTTGCAATAGCTTTAACTATAGCTATAGCTTCATACTTTATTTTGAAGAGAATATAGTCGTGTGATCGAAGGTCTTGACAGATAGGGAGATTCTGAAATACTATATTAAACTCAAGGATTTAAATCACCCCGTAGGTGTTAGAGAAGCGCAACGTATATTGGGTTTCAAAAGCCCCGGTAAATCACAGAGAGTACTTAATAAACTCGTAAAACTAGGTCTAGCTACTAGGAACAATGAAGGTAAATACATCATATCTAAAGATCCTCCATTAGAGCTTATTGGTAAGCTGGTCATAAGAGGCAGAGTAATTCCAAAAGTCCTTATTCTAGCCATTTATAGCACAACATTATCAACAACATATATACTTCTAGCTAAACCAACACTAGACGTAACGTTACTTCTATATCTACTATCCATCCCTCTTTGGGTAGCCTCAATAACGGAGATCATAGAATTGAAGAAGAGATGGAAATAAGAAATGTAATTATAAACGTTATTGGAAACGAATTGAATATCATCGTTGAAATACTCAATATTTCATGAGTATGGGGTTGACAATATATTTAACCTGTATTAAGTTTTCTCTACGTAGTTAACTACGTAGATCTTAGTTATTCGAAATTTATTAATTAATTTATTTAAGCAATAACACTGTGTTAATCTAGTCCTCTCGATTTCAACGACTCCTCAGCACTCTTTATTCTATAACTCATTCCAATAACTATATTTTGAATTATTTTCACGTAGTTTAGTGGATTTAAACCATTGGACCAACCTCTAGCTTTACTTACAACCACTATTTCTCTGATTTCCTCAACAACATTTCTTAACATTAAGTAAGCCAACGTAAATGGGTTTAAACCGGTTAATTCAACAAATTGTTTAGGAGGTGTTGTAGATACGAAAAACAGTAGTGCTAGTGTTGATGCATAAACGTATAGGAGTATGTTTAGTAAACGATTAGTATATGTTCCAGCGAATATACAGATACCGCTTATTAATAACGCCGTTAATATCCACATTACTGCTACATAAATTAATGTTCTATAGAGTTTAAGAATTAAAAGTAGCGTGGTGTTGATAAAGATCATTGTTACAAGTAAGTAGTGTTTAGGATAAACTATAGATGTTAGATTAACTAATAGATACATTATTTTAAGGAAAAGGATTTTCTTGGAACATAGTTTCAAACACTTACTATGTGTAAACAATATTTCTTCAAAAACTTTCTCCACAATAGATACCTCTATGAACAATCTTGTACATTGCCAGTTCTTCTTTTGATAAACCGCTATATTCTCCATAATAAACTAATTCTCCGTTTCTGAGAACAATTGCTTTATCTATATCTAATACATCTATCGTAGCTGTAGAGTTAGTGGCTATCATGATCGTTTTACCCTTATTAGCACCATAATTGATGACTTCAATGATTTTCTCAATACCGTCGATATCCAAATCGTTGAACGGCTCATCGAGAAGCCAAACATCTTGATCAGCTACTAGAACGCTAGCAATAGATACTATACGAGCTTCACCACCACTAAGGCTAAACGGATCTCTATCGAGAATCCATTTTGGAACAAGGATATCTACTAATTTTCGATCACCAACTACACCTGTATTTCTCAATATGAATTCTATTTCTTCCCTAACAGTTGCGTGTAGAAACCCATAGTATGGGTTTTGCCACGTATAAGCTACTGTTTTAGCAATAATTCTTCTACTAACCTCCCAAGGAACTAGACCTTTAACGTAAACCACACCACTAATTGGTTTAACCAAACCAGCAATAACTTTTAATAACGTGGATTTACCTGAACCACTATGACCGAGTAGTACGTGAATACCGGGTTTACACTTGAAAGAAATATTGTTTAACACTTTCTTACCGAAAAACTCTACTGTAACGTTATTAACAACTACTGTTTCATCCAAAGCCACTTAATCCTCTGTAATAGTGTTATTAATGTAAATCCTAATACACCAATGGATATTACTGAACCTATAAATACGCCTAATATGCTGAGAATTAATGGAATATCGAAAATTAAGTGTAGAAGTATGTAACCGATAATTACCGTTACCGTAGTAATTTGTAAAGACACCATCAATAGTTTACCTATAAGTATGTTCTTAACAACTCTATAGGTAATCCAAGCTTCTAATCCACATACGAGATTAGTTATGAAACCGAATAGAATATCGATGGGTCCTAGTGGAGAAACAATATTGCTCAAAACACAACCTAGAGCTAACCCTACAGCGCCATAAATACCGAAGTACGGTATGAATGGTATTGTTAGTAAAGCATCACTAATTCTAACCTGGAGAGGACCGTAGCTTAATGGATGTATAGCTATAGTTAAACCAGCATATACTACCGCAATAATAGCTATTTTAACAATAACCGTAGATCTCAACAACCCCCAATTACCCAATCCACTATGTTGAATAAAGCATTAAATTAAAATTTTCACATTCCTTAGAATAATCCATTTGAATCAAGAACTCTTCAATCGATGTTAAAACCGGTTTATCTCCACTATTCAACATTATCATAAATGAAAACATGTTATGAGAATATTTAGCGAATAAGAACGTGGTTATGATAAAGTATCTTTAGTGGAATTTGAATTAATGGTGCGCAAATGTTCTGATCATAGGTATTTCTTAAGTATTCTCCAAACCCTTTCTTCATCCACAATGGAAATATCAACATCTACAATGAGGTTCAATTGAAGAGCTTGAAGTAGATTATACGCATCCTGTATACAATCATATTTTATTGAATCACCATCTCTACACTTACCTCTAGCGTTCAGAACACGGTGAAGCAAAGCATTAGCTATTGCATCATACAATTCTTCGGTTTTCTCATTTAATGTAGATTCAAAACCATTCCCGAAAAACCTGTTAATTTCCTCCTTTACTACATGGTTGAGAGTTCTCCTTAGCTGAATTATTTTCAAATAAAATCCCTCAACCTAGTACTGTATAGTGTTCTCCACATTATTGGTTTAATAATAGAGATTCGGTTATAAACTTATCTACGGTAATGATTTATATCCCACGGAACGACCACTTTTCGTTTCGAAAATATATTGGTTTTCATTTATTATTCTAGTGTAGTTGTAAATAATAGTGGTGTGGGGGTATTTATTGCTATTCCTTATAACTTTATCCGGAGAAATACCGTTGAAATCCAGGATTTCGAGAAATAGATTGTTAAGAATACTTGTTAGAAATATAAGAGATGCTCTTGAGAGAAATGGTTATCCAGAACCTAGGTTTAGAATAGTTGATGCTAAAATACTTGTAGAGATTAATGGTGATGCATTAGAAATTCTGTCTCGAGTATTCGGTATTCATAAGGTTTCATCTGTTTCTAAAATTGTTTTCAGAGATCTAAGTGAACTCGTTGAAAAAATTGTTCCAAAATATATCGATTTAGTTAGAGATAGGAAATTCGCAGTTAGAGTTAAGAGAACGGGAAAACATAGTTTTACATCAATGGATGTTGAGAGAGAGGTTGGTGCTAAATTAAAACCATACTCAGCCGGAGTCGATCTCGAGAATCCAGATATAGAGGTTAAGCTGGAAATATATGGTAATGAAGCTTACCTCATTGAAAAAGACTTGAAAGGACCCGGGGGTTTACCGTTAGGTTCTGAGGGTTCAGCATTAACGCTCTTCTCTGGAGGATTCGACTCGCCTGTAGCTGCATGGTTAACCGCAAAGAGAGGTGTATATATTGATTTCCTCCATCTATACATGGGTTCAGCTGGTTCAACATATAATGCATTTCTTGTTGCTAAAAAACTTGTTGAAAAATGGTTATTCGGCTATAAACCACGATTTATTCTTATCGATTTCTCCGAGGTAGTTAAATCTATTCTTGAGAAAATAGAGCATAGGTATAGACAAGTAGTTTTAAGGTCATTAATGTATATTACTGCCGAGAAAATCGCTTCTAAAATGGGGTATAAAGCTATAGTTACGGGCGAGTCTATTGGTCAAGCATCTAGTCAGACGTTGAGAAATCTTACGGCTATAGAGGTAGCTACAGAACTCCACATACCCATACTTAGACCTTTATTAGGTTTCGATAAGGAAGAGATCATTGGTATTTCTAGAAAACTTGGTTTATACGAATTATCATCTAGAGTTGCTGAAGTATGTATATTAGCTAGACGTGGTGTAGTTACTTCTACGAAACCAACTGTTATTAAAGAGCTTATCGCTCAGTTCAGTAACGAAATAAGTAAAGCTATTGATTCAGTAAGAATTTACGATATAATCTCAACCGACCCCTCATCTATCATTGAATCTATGGTTGAAATAGATTTCATTCCAGAAAATTCTGTTTTAATAGATGTTAGAGAACGCAACAAATTTATTTCAGATAAGCTACCCGGCGCTATCCATATTAGTGATGTTGATTCGGAAATGAAAAGTAAATTAATTGATAAAAACCTTGTTTTCTATTGTGATTCCGGATATTTAAGTTCAATAGTTGCGAAAGAATTTAGAAAATTCGGTTATCGAGCTTTCAGTATTTCGAGAAATACTGCATTGAAGTGTTTAAGGAATAGATTATCTGGTTAAAACTACTTTACTTCCATGAACTGATCTTTCTCAATCTCCCAATAGCTTCGGGTAGAATACTCAGAGTATAATCAATATCTTCAACAGTATGATACTGTGTTAATTTGAACAGTATGCTTCCATGAGCCTCTTCGTGCTTCCTACCAATAGCTAATAAAACATGGCTTGGTTCGAGAACTCTACTAGTACAGGCACTACCGCTTGAAACATAAATACCTCTCAAACTGAGTTCAACTGTTATAGCTTCACCCTCTACTTTAAGGAAACTAACATTAACGTTATTAGCAACTCTTTTATCACCGAGGGGTCCATTCACCAATACATCATCAATATTATTGAGTATTCCATCAAACAACCTATCTCTCAATCCTCTAACATAACTTATACGTTTATCTACATCTCTAAATAAAATCTCCACAGCTTTCCTAAAACCATGAATTAAAGGAGTATTTTCAACACCAGGCCATAGTGATTCAACACTATGCTGTCCCTTAATTGGGGGTTCAAGAACAACGCCTTCTTTAACATATAGTACACCAACTCCTCTAGGACCATTTATTTTGTGACTACTTATTGTTAGTAAATCGACTCCAAGCTTACCCACATCTATTGGAACCCAACCATAAGCATCTGCAGCATCCATATGTAGAACTATATCATCACTCTCATCCTTAACGACCTTAGCTATCTCCTCGTAAGGCTGAATAACCCCTATTTCGTGATTAACAACTTGTATACTCACTAGAACAACATCTTTATCCAACAGTGTTTTCAGGAACTCAATATCGATAAATCCTTCGCGATCAACGGGGAGTACGATGATTTTGTAGCCGAGAAGGTTAGCGTAGAAACGAGCAGTATTTAGTACGCTGAGATGCTCAATTGCTGAAACAATCACTTTACCTCCTTGTTTCCTACGTGTAAGTAGTGTTCCAGCTATTGCTAAATTATTCGATTCAGTACCGCTATGTGTAAAAACTATCTCGTCCGGATTCTTAGAACCTATGGTTTCAGCAACGATCTCTTTAGCGCTATATATTGCTTCTAAAGCTTCCCAACCTTTCAAATGAGTTATAGCTGGATTACCAAAACCTATTTCTTCATAGTATTTTCTCACCGCATCAACGACTTCTCTAGGTACATAACCGCTATTCTCATTATCGAAATATACTTCTCGAGGAGGTTTGCCGTGATTCTCGATCAACCTCTTTATTTTCTCGGAGTATTTAATCAAATTTTAACACCAGTAACTATTACTGAACCATCATCAAGAACTCTCTTATCCATAATTTTAAAACCATGTTTAGAAAGGAATAACTCGACTATGTTATCGGGTATATCGCTGGGTTTATACATAACTTCAACTCTATGGACTCCACCATCTAGAGAATTTAGTGCTTGACTCAATTTAATAACTGGGTGGGAACTACATGATTCCGGAATATTCCTTATATCAATCTTTACGCTGCTCAAACGAACCACCGGGTGTTGATACGAATTTATAGAATTTCTTAATCATCTCTTCCTCCTCCATAACAGCTTTCTCATCAACGCTTAACTCGCTGGGCAACCAATCCGGTTTAACGCCTTTCTTCGAATAATATGCTCTAATAGCTCTCTTCAAAGCACCAACAGCTAGAATACTACAATGATACTTTATAACGGGTAAACCACCAAGCTCATCTGAAACCTGCTTCCACGAAATACTCCAAGCATCTTTAACCGCTTTACCTTTAACCATTTCAGTCAATATACTAGCAGCAGCGATATTCGCTGCACAACCGAAACTTTCGAAACTAATTTTTTCAACGTAATCAACACCATTCTTCTCCACTATTTTTAAATAAATTTTGATCATATCTCCACAAGCAGGGCTACCGGCGACTTCAACTACGTCAGCATCAGGCATCGCGCCCATGTTCTTGGGATTCCTGAAAAGCTCCAGAACTTTAGGCCCATATATTAGAGGTATTCTCGTACTCAAAGCTATTAACCCCGATGTATTACGTATGATAATACTCATTTGAGTCTTATATTTCTTAAGAGAATCGTGTTAAAACCTTAGCGTGGGGTCCTCTACTTATAACTGGAGTGGCCCATTTCGCATTAATTATCCATGGAATCATTAATGCTCCACCTACGAAGTTACTTAAACTCATAGATATCCATACACCATTTACCTTCAAATCGAGGTAGAAAGCTAGTAAGTAACCTAATCCTATTCTCAAAATCCATAACCTTACAATACCGAGTAATGTAGGGAATCTAGTGTGTCCCGAACCTCTTCCAACAGATATACCTATGAAGAATATTGCGAAGAAAGGTATTGAGAACGAGAAAAGCTCTATGAATTTATTAGCGTAGATGAATGTCAATTCCTCTGGGTTGAAGAACAATATTAGCTTATCTCTAAACATATAAATCAGAGTAGAACCAGCTGCTGAACCCGATGCTATGTATATGAGAGATTTACGTGCAACTTCTTTAGCTCTATTGAAATCCATTGCACCAAGTGCTTGACCAATCATTGTTGATACTGCGAAAGTGAATCCCCATAATACAGCATCGGCTAGATCGCTAAGAATGAAACCAATCGAGAAAGCGGCGGCAGCCGATGAGCCGAATTCATTAACTAATCGGTTTTGAAACATGAAAGCTAAACTATTTGTTGCAAACATTATCGAAACCGGTAAACCAATATCTATGCATTTCTTAATCCAATTAATATCGAATCTAAACGTTATTCTCGGTTTGAAAACACTGTATTTCTTAAATACTACTGTAATGAACAACGCTAGTCCGAGAAATCTCGATATTACAGTAGCTATAGCAGCACCCGCTACACCCATAGGTTTAAGAATCTCTATGTCTCCAATACTTAATCCATGTATCATAAAAGGATCTAGTATAACATTCATTAATGAAGAGAAAACTGCTATTCGTGAAGGAGTCCTAGTGTCTCCAATACTTTGGAATAAGGTTGTATATGTGAAAGTGAATGCAGCGAATAGTATATCTAGAGATATTATACCAGAGTATACTAGTACATCTTCATAAATCTCTGGTGGGACCTTAATTAGCCATAGGAATATCCACTTCCTAGTTAAGTAGAAAATCGTTACAGCAGTAGTATTTAGAAAAAGCGTTGCTGAGAAGAAGTATGTGAATATACGTTTAGCTTCATCATACAATTTAGCGCCAACATATTGACTTATGAGAGCTAAGTTAGCGCTCATCAATCCATGAGCTATAGCGTTTATAAACATGAAGGTAGGCCATATTTGCCTAGGAACAGCTAATGCGTAAGGATGGTATTTGCTGAGCCAATAGCTATCTGCTAAATTATAAGATATATTAACTAATTGAACCATCATCATGGGTAAACCAAGCCATACTAGTGTATAACCAATTGGTTTATTCAGTACTCTATCTCTCAATTCACTAATTCTCTCCAATACCATCACGTTTAACGAAGAATAGCTTCTCAAAAACTATTTTCTCATAAGGTTTTAAACTATGTTCACACATTTAGTGTAGTTTGCGAATACCGATATGTAAATAATTATTCGTTGATCATCGTTGAATGAAACCAAACTACCACATAGTTTCTATAAATACTTCTATGAAGATAGAATAGAGATTATTAGAAGAATTTGTAGAGAAGGTTTTACAAACAATATTTTAATCGAAATGACTAGAGCATTACCAGTTGTTGTTACATACGGGTCTGAAGGATTGAGTGGTAGTGTTAAAATGGTTGGTTTCGTGCCCCGAACAGGTGTTTTAATGAATTATGTGGAGAAAGCCGAGTATTTAGCATATAAATATGAATTTAGAGATACGAAAGAAATTTTCTGTAAATTACTTGAAAACATCTATATTCTCGAGGATATCGATGTATCAGCAATTGGTGGTTTAGAAATGGGGTTTAAACATAGTTGGAGAAACATTATGGAGACGGGTAAGGCTACACTAGTTTTCTTCACGCCACCATCGACGAGTTTTGAAGTTAGATGTGTAGTTGAAATTCATGATGAAAAGAATGATCCGTATAAGAGATACTTAAATGCTCTACACGATATATTCCACGCTAGAAAGGGTGTTAGAAGCGATTACCCTGCATACATATTTAGAATCGAAGAAATATATGATAACTCTAGTAGAACTGGCGGTTTTGGAGAAAAGATCTATCCTTAATGATGAATAAACACTACTCATTACCTTAAGGTTTTAATAAATGCATTTCTAAATTGGAAAACTAATGGTAGACCACCAGTATGGATAAAAACTACTTTTGCATCCTTCTCTATCTCCCTATTTCTAATCATATCAATCAATGCGTAGAAAGCTTTACCTGTGTAAACCGGGTCCAATAATAAACCCTCTCTACGAGCAACCCATTCAATAAATTCTATTAGTTCACCAGATACTCTTCCATAACCATTAAAACTATATCTCTCTTCAATCTCTATATCATTATCATCTACATTAACATTAACATTCAGTATAGATGAAGCTTCATTAACTAAACCAATAATCTTGTTTTTCAAAACTCTTTCATTCTCTTTTTCAACATCAACACCAATTACTCTAACGTTATCGACACCAATTAATTTCAACCCTAGAATTAAGCCGGCTTGTGTAGTTCCAGTACCTGTAGCGTGAATAATAATATTTGGATTAAAACCTAGTGAACGAGCTTGCTCCATTATTTCTAGAGAAGCATGGGCATAACCAAGTACGCCTAACGGATTTGAACCACCAACTGGGATAACGTATGGTTTAAACCCTTTTCTGGAAAGCTCCTCACTCAACTCAATCATTTTCTCATCAGCTTCGAACGAATTACTGGTATGAACTATTTTAGCACCAAAAATCATGTTTAACAACGTATTCCCCTGATAATCCATTTCATAACCATCATATGGAGGATAGGTTACAATGAAAACTTCTAAACCAAGTTTTCTTGCAGCTGCTGCAGTTAGCCTAACGTGGTTAGAGAAATAGGAGCCACGGGTAATCACAGTATCACATCCTTTCCTCAAAACATCGGCAAGTATGAATTCCAGTTTCCTAACCTTATTACCACCCATAGCTAGCTCCATTACATCATCTCTCTTAACGTAAATATCAACACCCAATTCTCTTGATAAATTAATTAATTTCTCCATAGGAGTGGGGAGAGTCATTAACTCAATTCTAGGAACATTATAGAGTTTCCAGAACAATCTATCAGCACCATAGCTAAAACTAGATTATTACAGAATATAAATGTATTCACGAAATAAATTTAAGAACGACCTATTCCAATATTTAAATAACTATTTAAAAACTCAATAACTCATCTATTTTGTTGTGATGAAAAGTTTATAATGAACTTTTAAATTTTATAATAAATGGTGTTTAAAATGAAGTTTATAAAATTGTTTTTGGATCAAAAATGGCTCTCTATAAAACCTGTAGTTGATATTTTAAATGAATTATTAGGTTTTGGTGGTAAAGCCCTCTATATCGATCATCTAGTTCAGACCAATATTGCTAATTGCATGAACGAATATGAATAGGTTGGTAAACTACTTAATTGTAAAATAAATTCTTTTCTTAAATTTACCTTTATTCTCAGTTTTAACTAGAATTATCTCACCAATTTCAGCAGTATTCTTAACATGTGGACCGCCATCAACCTGTATATCAACTCCAGGAATCTCAACTATTCTCAACACTGGTAGTTCAGGAGGAAGCCTTGATGCTAACTTAACAGCACCCGGTATTGATAAAGCTTCTTCTCTGGGCAACCAGTATATTTTAACTTCTAAACCACTCTTAACAACTCTATTAGCTTCCTCAATAACATTCTCAAAAATAGTTTTTTCGTAAATTGATAGATTGAAATCACTATATGCATATTCTGGAGTTATGTTTCCACCAGTTGCTAATGCATTAAACTTGTTGTACATTATTGCTGAAATTATATGTGCTGAAGTGTGGAGCTTCATCATCCTATATCTACGATCCCAATCCAAAACCTGTTTAACAATAGACCCCGGAGATAAGCCCTCACAACTATCTAATTCATGTATAACTTTTTGGGAAGACTTGTCTATAGAAACATTAATTACGCGATATGTTTTACCATTAGAGATGATATAGCCATGATCACATTCTAAACCTCCAGTTCTAGGGTGGAATATCGTTTGATCAAGTACAATGCTTCTATCTTGAATATCCATTATTACGCCCAAAGCTTCTTTTAGATAAGAATCCTCTTGATACAGTAGTTTAGTCATAACGCTCTACCTTAAGTAAATTGCAACTTAACCTCTATGTATTACAATAAAACCATTTTAGAAATTTTTGATCTAAAAATATGAAGGTAAAGGATCTGTATGGATCGTGAAGTTAATAGAACAGATTAAAGAACATAACTTTGTCTTTGACGAACAAACGTATTGATTCTCTAAATGTAGAATAAACACATATAAATCTCAAGGTTGAATAAATGACCCATAGTTATTGAGGTTAAGGATGATGAAGGAAATCGCAGTGGAGAAACAATATGTTACTGGTTTAGCGAAAATAATAAGGTATTCACCCTGGCTTGTCCATTTCAATACCGGTGCTTGTAATGGATGTGATATTGAGGTTTTGGCAACTATAACTCCTCTATACGATCCCGAGAGATTCGGAGTAAAATTAGCTCCTAGTATTAGACACGGAGATATACTTGTTGTAACTGGTGCTGTAACTAAGAAGGCTGGAGAGAGGCTTAAGAGATTATATGAGCAAATGCCTAATCCTAAATTCGTTATTGCAGTTGGTGCGTGTGCTATAGATGGTGGTGTTTTCAATAAAGCTTATAGTGTATTAAGTGGTGCTGATAAAGTGGTTCCAGTAGATATTTATATACCAGGGTGCCCACCCAGACCTGAAGCAATACTAGATGGAATTGTGAAGCTTCTATCTAAACTTAAATAGTTACACAAAGGTGTTTAACATTTTGAGTTTCGAATCCAAACTCAGTTCTCTTAAAAAATACTTTGTTGAAGAACAATTAATTAAACCAAATAGGAAAGTTTATGTTTTCAAATCTAGCGATATCAAATATCTATTCAAAGAACTCATAGACAATTTTGGATTCGATAATCTCTACGTATCTACAATTGTTGGAACAGATCTTTTAAAAGAGGGTTTAATTAGACTCGATTATTACGTCGTATTTCTACCTGAAGAAGTTACAGTTGTTTTCAGAACTTTTATTTCTAGAGAAAACCCGGTTATAGATTCTCTAATAGATATTATTCCAGGAGTTTTGAGTGGTGAATGCGAAACCCATGATCTATTAGGTGTTGTATTCAAAGGAAACCCCTATTTGAAGAGAGGATTTTTCGTACCCAAAGATATTGTTGATTTAAAAGAATATCCGTTAAGAAAAGATTCTAAGGTGTAGTTCTAATGGCTAAGACAGTTATTGAAATACCGTACGTAGTAGAACTACCCGTTGGTCCACAACACCCTGCTTTACATGAACCATTACTCATTAAAGCATATGCTGATGGGGAAGAGATAGTTAAGGTCGAGATCAATACTGGTTATAATCATAGAGGAATCGAGAAGCTCATGGAGAAAAACAATTTCTATAGAGGTATATTCATTGCTGGAAGAGTATGCGGAATATGTAATAGCGTTCATGCAAATTGTTATGTTAGAGCTCTAGAGTACATACTGGGCGTGGAGCCTTCTAGAAGAGCTAAGTATCTTAGAGTACTAGCTATGGAACTGGAGCGTATACATAGCCATATGCTGATTAATGCTGTAATGGCTGAAATACTTGGATTCACGAGTCTATTCATGAACATAATGCTAGATAGAGAGAAAGTTATGAAAGCTAAGGAAATCCTAACTGGTAACAGAGTTCTAGCTGATTACATGATGATTGGTGGCGTTCGTAGAGATATTGATGGAGTTAAGAGAGATAAATTGTTAAATCTATTGAACAGGATCGAAGTCGGTGTTAAACGCTATAAGAAGATTTTCGAAGAAGACGATACTCTACTTAAACGTATGGTTGAAATCGGTTTACTGTCTAGAACGGATAGTACAAAATACAGTTTTGTTGGACCGGTAGCTAGGGGTTCCGGAGTCAGAATAGATTCGAGAGCATCGGATAAATACGATGCTTATGATGAAATACCATTCAATGTAATTACGCGGGAAGAAGGGGATTCGTGGGCTAGAATGATGGTTAGATGGGATGAGACTTTAGAAGCAATAAGTATTTCTAAATATGCTTTAGAACACTTACCTAGCGATGCTAATCCTGTTCCAGATGAGAGGAGATTGCCTAGAGCTTTCCCAGAAGGATCTTCGTATGCTAGAGTTGAGGCTCAGAGAGGAGAATTAACTTATTTCGTTGAGAGTAGGGGCGGCGCGAACCCATATAGAGTCAAAATAAGAACGCCTAGTTTCCTAAACATTATTCATTCTTCGATACTCTACATTGGATACACTATCGCTGATTTACCCGTAATATTCACTTCACTAGACCCATGTGTATCCTGTATGGAGAGAGTCACTATTATTGATTTGGATAATGGTGTTTCACGGAAGATTCCTTTTAAAGAATTAGCAAATTGGCGTAGAGGTGATTAGTATCTTGGAGAAAAAAGGTAAGCCAGCAATACTTGGTTTAATACTTAGAAATCTAGTCTCTAGACCAGCCACTATACAGTATCCACGAGAACCAACACCGGTAGAGCCCGATTTTAGAGGTAGACACTATGCTGATCTCAATAAATGCACGGGCTGTTCTCTATGTAAAATAGATTGTCCAGCGGATGCTATAGAGATGGAGCAGATTCCAGAAGGTTATGTTGTTCCAAAAATCAATCCTCGAAGAATATATCCTGTTGTAAACTATTTTAGATGCGTATACTGCTATAGATGCGTAACTATATGTCCAACTAACGCCTACATTGTAACAAACGAATATAGATTAGCAAGCGTCAAGCTTATTAATAGCAGGGAATTATCGCTGAATACGATTAGTAAAACAGGGGTTTAGATATGAACATAGTTATCATCGATACAGTTCTAAAAATAACTATTCCAATTTTCATAACGGCTTTCATACTATACATATATAGAGCCATAAAAGGGCCAACTATATCTGACCAAATTCTAGCTATTGATGCTATGAGTTACGATTTAGCTGTTTTCTTCGTTGTTCTCTCAATCCTACTCAAAAACCCTGTACTCGTTGGTGTAGCTTTAGTTCTAGCTCTATGGATCTATGCTCTAGACATATACGTAGCTAAATTTCTCGAAAAGAGGGAGATGGGTGATTAGTGTGTTCGAAATAGTTCTCATAACAATTGGGTTAGCATTAATCGTTTTAGGAGCTATTTCAGACTTAATAGGTTCTATAGGATTGAATAGATTCAAAAACTTCTATTTAAGACTACATGCAGCAACCGTCGGCACTATCTGGGGTGCTTTCGTACCGATTATAGGTTCCTCGATTATAGCGTTATTCTACAAACCTCTTGGAACCTATAGGTTTTTCGTAGCTGGAGCGTCTCTAGTAACTGCAGTATTGATCTTACTATTAGCGCCAGCAGGTTCTCATGCTCTAGCTAGAGCAACCCATAGAGCAGGTATTGCTAAAGTAGAGCCCTGCATTGTTGATCATCTTGATGAATCGATGTGCGTTAAGCGAGGAGATGTTAATGATTAACCTCGAACTATTACTCTATGCTTTCATGGCTCTATTATCTATTTCATCTGTAATAGCAGTATATTTAGCTATATTTGAAAAGAAACTCGTACGTGCAGTAGTATTCTCAGCTATACAAAGCACACTCTATGCAATACTCTACTACTTATTAATGGCTCCAGATATTGCTCTCGTTTATATACCAGTATCCGTCGGACTATACCCATCCGTAATCCTCATACTTATAAGGAAAACAGAGGGCGAGGAGAAGGTATGAATAGGGATGTAATCGGTTTAATCGTACTATTAGCTTTAATTATCGGTTTCAGCCTGTTACTATCAATAGCTGGAAAATACTATATTCCAAATCCCGAATCTAGAAAACCAACAGAGATCTTTAGAGGCAATAATCAATTAGCATACCTGTACTTAAAATACACATACTATCCTAACGATACGTCGAGAACCGTTTTATCACCAGAAGCTGTAACAGCTATTGTATGGGATTTCCGTGGTTTAGATACATTATTTGAAACAACGGTATTCTACTTAGCCATAATAGGTGCTTTAGCGCTAGGCAGAGGTTTAATAAAAATTGAGAAACCAGTTGGAGAACATGGTTTAAGTATAATTGTTAAAACAGTAACTAGATTAACGAGTGTATTGATAGTTACTGTAGCTGCATCGATAGCTCTACATGGACACCTAACTCCAGGCGGAGGATTCCAGGGTGGGTCAGCTGCAGCTGTTGCTCCACTATTGATACTCATAATATTCTCAATATATTACTTTTTAGAGAAAGGTATTTCTAAAACATTAATGCTCATTATCCGAAGTATAGGTTTGATCGTAATTGGTTTAGTAGCTATAAGTTGTTTCATAATAGGAGTTATACAAGGTAGTGAAGCGTTTGTTTTTCAGAATCAAAGGAAGATAGTGGGTGTTTATGGAGAGCGTAGTATTGAAGTATCTCTACCATCACATATTGCTGGAGAATTAATATCGGGAACACTGTGGTTCTTCAATATCGCGGAGTTCTTCGCAGTAATGGCTGGTTTCACTATTGTTTTCATGTTACTATTTGTTCCAGAAAAAGCTTTCAGAGAAGGTGGAGGTAAATGATTGATCTCTACGTCTACTTCTTAACTCTAGTTATGGTGAGTATGGTTGCTAATACTGCTCTCTCGATATACGGCATATTCTTTAGGCCAAGTATGATTAAGAAAATTATTGCTTTAACAATACTCGGAGATACCGCTAATACTTTCGCAATAATTATTGGTTATAAAAGATGGGTTAACCCTGAAACACCAGTTACTACTCCCGTATTGCTGAACTACATGAATATTAATGAAACATATATAGAAGAGTTTGCTAGAATGAGAGCAGTGGATCCATTGCCGCAAGCACTAGTTCTTACAGCTATCGTTATTGGTTTAGCTGTAAATCTCTACCTTGTATTCCTAACTCTCCAGACATATAGATTGTATGGAACAACGGATGTTAGAGAAATAAGAAGACTTAGGGGCTAGAGATATGAAGAGATTGAAATCAGCTATACCCTTAACAATACTATTATTCATAATCTACATAGTATTTAGCGGTAGTTTATCAACATACGATATAGTTACAGGAATAGTCGTATCGATAACGGTATCGATAATTTTCTCGACATTCGTTATAAGCAATCCCAGTAAAATCCTTAATTTCAAGAGATGGTTGTACCTATTGGTGTACGCTCTGTATTATTTCTTCGTAGCTGAAGTTAAGTGTCATTTAGATGTAATGTATAGAATACTACACCCCAAACTACCTGTCAAACCAGGTATTGTTGCTGTACCCTACAACGTTTCGACTGATTACGCGATAACTGCTGTGGCCAACTCCATTACGAATACTCCTGGAACCGTTGTTGTAGATATCGACACCAGTAAGAAGACATACTATGTGCACTGGATATACGTTAAAACAACTAAGCCGGATAAAGCTCGTGAAGAAATATCGAGTATTTTCGAGAAATACGCTATGAAAATCTTTGATTAAAGGTGGGTTATATGGATATAGTTAAATTAGCTTATAATTTACTCGGTTTAACCGTACCGGTTACAGCATTATTTGCATTCTCACTACCATTACTGCATAAAATCATAGGTAGGAGGAGGTTTCCAGGTATATATGCATCGATAATTACGTGTTTCAATACATTCTCAACAACAATTATAGCTTTAGGAGTTTGGAAAAATAGGTCACCCATAGTTTATCCATTCGGAGGATGGCCTCCCCCTCTGGGAATCATGTATGAAGTTGATTACTTTAACGCTACGCTCGGCTTATATGTTGGCTGGATTATGTTAGCAGTTATTGGTTTTAGTTTATGGATAGATAGGAAATTCGATGAACCGGAATGGTACTATACGTTAATTATTGGATTTGAAGCGGGGGTTTTAGGTTGCTTATATACTGGTGATTTATTCAATCTTTTCGTTATGATCGAGGTTTTAGCAATATCCAGTTATGCTTTAACATCATACTACAAGAGTAAACACGAAGCTATTGAAGCTGCATTTAAATACGGTATACTGGGAGCGACAGCTACTACAATTTATTTCCTAGGATTAGTAATAATTTATGGATTCTACGGATCCCTCAATATGGCAGATATTCTAGATAAAACGATATTGATGAGAATCGAAGTTGAATACTATGGTTATACATTGCTAAATAAACACTTCATAGATAGTGGAATAGTATCAACAACGCTAGCTCTAGCTTTAACTTTATGGGTTTTCACATTTAAATCTGGTTTATTCCCCAATCACTTCTGGATTCCAGATGTATACACGGGGTCTCCAACACCAGTTGCAGCTGCACTCTCGAGTGTTTCGGAAATGATTGGTGTATATGCTACTGTTAGACTACTATATACCGTTTTCCCAATAGGCTCCATAATCGGTAGTAATTATAGATCATTTATAATGATCGCCTTAATGATATTAGGATTCATAAGTGGAGTTATTGGTGCCTTAATGATGATGATCCAGAAGAATATTAGAAGATTACTAGCATACAGTTCTATCAGCCATATCGGTTTAATGTTTATGATTCTATCAATTCAATTCACAAATATACCTCACATTGCTTTAAAAATAGCTGTAATTGCTCTATTCACACATATAGTGTCGCATGGTTTAAGCAAATTAACGTTATTCTGGTCATCAGAATTCTTCTATGATAAAGCTGGAACTGACGTTCTTGACGATATGCGTGGTGTGGGGAGACGCTATCCACTAGCTAGTTTAGCATTCATAACTGGATTCCTCAATCTCATAGGTGCTATACCATTCATAGGTTTCTACTCAAAACTACTAATGTATCAATCATTCATAGAAGCTGGTAATATACCGGCAGCTATAGGTGTAGTAGTGATAACAGCGTTGAGCATACCAGGATACGCTAAAGCTATCTATACAGTTGTCTTCGCAACACCTAGTAAGGATTATGGTGGAGGGGATAGTAGAATTGGTTTAGTCATTGCTGTACTAGCATTTCTAACTTTAGCAATAGGTTTAGCTTACGGATATCTATATAGATTACTATATGATTCTCCATTTACAACATCGATTACAAGTTATCATGATTATCTCAATGCATTCATAAATACTAAAGAACAATTAAGGTGGTCGTACTATGTATCCGGCTAAATACGTGCCGAACCCCGTTGCATTAACTGTTACTCTATCATTTATTTTCGTATTAGCTATAGTTTTCCTCACCATATTATATCTTGCTTTAAGACCTAAAACACATAGTAGGAGAATAACTGAGATATACTTATCTGGAGAAGGAGAGGATGTTGTATCATCACATACTCCAAGCCCTATGAACATGTATTGGACTATTATTAAGAAATTCTTTAATCAAATATATAGAGAGTTGATTGAGAAAATGCATACTGGTAGCCTACTTGATTGGGCTAGCTTCATGTTATCCTGGTTTGGATTACTAATAATATTGTCCATAGCTATAACACTACTCGTAACTGTATTCGCGGTTCTAATTAGATAATGGTGATGGATTATGTATGATGAACTACTAGTGCTACTATCTATAACCATATTCCCCGGTGTTGTTTTCACAATAGCTTTAGCTCTATTTACGCAATATTTCGTGAGGAAAATTAGTGGTAGGTTACAGAAGAGAATGGGCCCATCATATGTGGGTCCAATAGGTATTCTACAGCCATTCTACGACGTATTAAAACTAGTTAGAGTTAAGGAAGAGGTTATCCATAGATACTCTATGCCTAGTTTAGCTAAATTATTTGGAATAATAGGTATTGCTTCGGGAACCGTTGTTATGCTCATGTTTCCACTCAGCCCAATTAAATTCTATGGTGATTACGATTTCCTAGTTTACATATACTTCACAAGCATATGGATACCGTTATCGCTAATCCTAATGTCGCTCTCAATGCCGGGACCATATACAGCTATAGGTGTTTCAAGATACTTATCGTTCATAACATTAATGGAACCAGCGTTTTTCGTATCAATTCTAACACCATTAATGATAACGAGCAGGTATTATTCACCACCATATAGTATACTAATCACATCTATGAATATACATAAATTCTGGTTAAACCCATTAACAGCTATACCACTAGCGTTATCATTACTATCTGCAATAATAGTTCTACAAGCTAGAGCAATGTACAACCCCTTCAACATACCCGAAGCTGAACAAGAAATAATAGCAGGGTATGAAACGGAATTCTCTGGACCGGTACTAGGTTTAGCAATAATTCTACATGACGTTGAAGTAGCGGTAACAGCTATTACAATCGTTTATTTAATTCTAGGAGGCCCATACCCATTCAAACACACATCAGTACAAGGAATATTAACATTGATAACCAAGTACCTACTAGTTATACTTACAGCAACAATAATTAGAAATGCTTTTGGACGATACCGTTTAGAACAAGCTCTCAAAATACTTCTATATGCATTAATAATAGCTATCCTATCACTAATAATTACGGTCATAGTACTAAGATAATTCAATTGAAAAATCAATATTCAATTAGTCCTAGGTTTTATAAAGAAACGAGTAAAGATATAGTAAATGGTGTACTTGGGGTAGAGAATAAATATATAATGGGAAAACCGTAACCGAAAGCAACGGAAAAACCGTTGCACAAGGTTGCGGGAAGTACCATTATATATTTATTCTCTACCCCAAGTACACCACTCTTCTTTTACTCAAATATTTAATTATAAATACTCATCCCTATAATGATCAAACTATAGAGCTCGACGTGGAATACACTATCATGAAATCGTGAATGCTTTATTTTAATGCAAATGTTGTTTCTAATATTATTGTAATTGCTAAAAGCCTATAACAAATTTACTTTGTTCTCGAAACTTTGAATAAAATTCAATTATTTATGTAACAAAGAGAAATAGGAGGTTTTTTTATGATAATTAGTAGATAAGTTAGGTTTGGTGATTAATAATTGTGTAAGCATCGCTATATCTTCTGTTTATACGATGGATTTGTGAAGCATATAATGGATTGTGTTGAAGACATTATTCATGAATTGTGTAGGAATATGAAGATTATTCATAAGAAAATACATATATGTAGACGTTATTGGGATGAATGTATAGAACCATATAGTTCTATGGAGATTAAGGAAGATGAAGTAGTATATGAAGTAGAATTACCTGGCGTGGATAAAGATAAGATAAAATTATGGTTGAGTGAAGATAGAGAAAGGATTTATCTCGAAGCTTTTGGTGATGAGAGGAAGTATTGTGATATCTATAGATTACCGTATAGAGCGGATCCAGATAAAGTTGATGCAGAGTATAGGAATGGTTTACTAGTAATTAGGGTTAAGAAAGTTAGAGCTGGATATGAAATTAAAATTAAATAACTATTATGAAGTATCCATAATTTATCTAAAACTAGAATATCGCGAGAATGATCCAATTTGCTTCTAAAATGCCCTAAATGTGGTTTTAGATTCGATATTACATATAGTAGAGCATTCTCTTGTGGTGGATGCCCGTACGTCACGTTCGGTAATTGTAATTACGTTAAATGCCCAAAATGCGGTTTTGAAGATTATGTAGAGAAATTTAGAGTCGATAAGGAGACTTTAAGGCTGGAGAATATTGAGTGAACCATTATTTATCAAAATTTTAACACTAATACTCCTCCTAACATTAGCTTATCCTACACATAGTTCGATTTATGGATACTTACTAAGCGATGGAAACATAGATTTCTACTTCATAATATATGGTAGTAGTGGATGTCCACATTGTATTAATATGAAGAACTTCCTCATGAATAGCTATGGTTCGAATAGAGTTCTTTTCATCGATATAAATAATGATAGAGAAGCTTATGAAAGATTCATGATTTTGGTTAAACATGGAGTACCCGGATACGTGCCTCTCACTTTCGTAATCTATAACGATAACGTAACATGCGCTATTCAAGGAGAATTTATAAATAAAGCCATTATTGATAGAATTCTAAAACCCAATGATAAAAACGAATTTATCATATATACTTCAGGTATTAATAATTTAGTTCCATCAAAAACCGTTTATTTTAGAGAAGGCTATACTCATAAAGATTTCATAGATTTCCTTAATGGATATTCGCAGAGGATCAATATTGAAATCCGAGAAATAACTGATAACGTGGAGAAAGAGAACATATTCTTAACTATAATACCAGCTATGATCATTTTAGCATTAGTAGATTCAATAAATCCATGTACATTCGCATTATACGTATCATTCACACTATCCTGTACATATAGTAGGAAAATTAGTAGAGGACCACCATTACTATTCATTAACATGGTCTACCTAGGATACCTAATTTTTGGATTAGGATTATCGATCATTGCCTACATGCTAGGAAAGTTTAGAATAATTTTCTTCATTGCAGCTCTACTTCTAGGAGTAATAAATATATTTTCAGCTGGTAGACTCGGATTATATAGTTTTAAATGTAAATGGTGCGAAAAAATCCATATAAATCCAGTAGTTTTCAGAAACAAGTATCTCCTAGCTGTACTTCTATCGCTATTTTCCATAGTATTCCTATTACCATGTACGTCTGGACCTCTAATGATCTTTGCAGTTATGATAAGCGGTTACGAACTATTTATTAGAACACTGCTATTAGCTATTTATAACATAATATTTGTCTTACCTTTAATAGCGATCTACTTAATAATTGCAAATACCGCTAAAGTAAATAAGGTAGCTAAGTGGATTGAAGCGAACTCTGGTATTCTAGAGTTCTTGACTGGAATAATACTAGTAATTATAGCGATAATATTCATTGGAACCAGTATCTAAACATAAACTTATCTCAACTACTAGGATCATTCTAAAACTATAAATTCAACATTGTATTCATTGTAACAATACCCCCCAGATTAAGGTGTGTATCGAGATGGCTAAATTCTCCATCATTATAGTTAGTGATGCTGTTTCTAGCGGTGCTAGGATAGATACTAGTGGTTTAAAAGCTAGGGAGCTGATTGAGAAAAAAGGACACGTTATTGAAGAAACATTAGTAATAAGTAATAGTTATAGAGAAATTGTGAAAGCGATAAGAACGGTTGAGAGCGACGTATTAGTATTTATAGGTGGTACAGGATTATCTCCACGAGACATAACAGTTGATGTTGTTAAAGAACATGCTTGGAGAGAAGTACCTGGTTTTGGAGAATATTTTAGACTAAGTACAGCTTCTAAAACAGGATTGAAAAGTCTTTTAAGTAGAGCTAGTTTATTTATTCTACCGGATAGTAGAATTGCTGTGGTTTTACCAGGATCCCCCAATGCTGTTGAAGATGGATTAAATATTCTTCTAGAAATTATTGAACACGTATTGGAAGAGGCTAGGAGATTCGAAGGTGAACATAGAGTTTAAATCTCAACACTATGTTTTTTAGCGAAATTCTCGATAATCTCGCTTAATTCATGCATTCTCTTAATACCTTCGATTTTCTCCTTAGAGAATATGTTTCCATTCCTAACGAGGAGTAGCATAGTTGTTGGAGATGCGTGAACATCGTAGTATTTGAATGTTTCTATAGCCGATTCTTCACCGCAATTTCTAGCAAACCATTCGCACAGAGTAATAACGTAGTATACGTTTCGATAATTACCGATTAGTTTAACGAATGGGAACCAGAATAAATCATATACTCTACAAGCACCGCATTTAGCGTTATCGAAATATATTACGTATATTCCATCAAGCGCCGGTTTGAAGAAACCGTTAATGGAGATTTTAATCCATTTATCACTATGTTGATCATAAATATATATTCCATGAGGTAAAGTAGGGTCTACGTAATCGTAAACACCTTGAATACTGTAATTACCCAACATCTTGTCAAGAATATCTTTAAAGTACTTACTTATCAATCCTCATATAACCCTAATCGTGTGGTAACGATTATATGAATATAATTCACATAAAATATTTTAACAAATAGTTTTCACAGCCTACGAATATTTACGTTAAAATGAACTTTGAATACTTGTGGATGGTTTTTCTTTAGTAATACTGAGAATTAACAATACAGTTACGATCGCTATAATCAAAACTGCTGAGAGTATAGCTAGAGGAAATAACTGTAATACATTAGTTATAGATCGTGGATGTGTTTGATTCAAATACTCATTAGATGTTGATTCTATAGGTGTTACAGTAGTTTCAGTACTAGTCTCGCTAGAACTGGTTTCACTAATTATTTCCGTACTAGTATTGTTTGTAGCATTTGTTGAACCAGTTAATGCAATTAATGTTCTATTAATGTATGCCTCTATAGACGAAGTTAAATTAGCTGGATCAAAAATTGTTTTGAAAAATCTCTCGCTTAGTAATGTCATGAACTGCAAACCATGGATTTTAGCGTGAAGTTCCTCAACCTCTCTAACTATTGTTTCATTAACATAAGTAACACGTGAGAATCCTTCGAAAACGAAATCATAGGTTAACAATGAACCAGCAAGTAAATCTAGCGAAATCCAGCCATACCCTGGGATATACGCTAATGTGAATGCATGCGGTCCATTGTAACGGAATACGTATGTGAAATTACGTATAGTTATACTGTAGTTTTCGAAATCAGATAGTGGTAGATATACGTATCCATATGCAATAGTCGCGGGTATTTCATAATAATTCAGTAATTCAACGAGTATGCGTGAAAGATCATCGCAATCTCCTTTTCTCTCATTAATAACTTGATCCATTGTTCTAGGAAGTCCACTAGCATCGTATTTGAAGAAAACTCTGTAGACAAAATAAGCTGCAGTTACTGCAATACCTAGTTTTGAAGCTTCAGTAACGTTATATTTATATGTTCTCATAAACCAAGCTGTATAGTTTGAACCAACGATTTCGACTACTCTCCTATACGGTTCTTTCAAATACTCGTTTTTTATCTCTTCAGGAATATCGCCACTAGTCGAACCAGTTTCAGGGAATTTTAAAGCATCTACAACAATACTATACATTGCCTCGATATTAGGGTAACATACTTTTATTTCAAGAACGTGGTATCCGTAGAACGAACTATTAATTGTTACGTTGAATTCAAATAAATTCGTAGTATGGTTGAAGAAAACGTTTCGATAAATTAATGGTCTACTAGTTTGATTAATATCATAGAACGTTATGTTACCCGGTGTTTCTAGAGCTAGAGTTGTATTTATCTCCGATCTCTCTATCAATATAGCGTTTATGAAGTAAAACACTCTACATTGTTTCTCAATATTGTTTTCAATAAATACTTGATTATAATTTGTTGAAACCGATTGTACCACTAGAGCTGTTAGCAATAACATTATGATAACTAATGTTTTAATCATACAAATCTACCCTAACTATTGATTAATACTAATGATTAATACTAATTTACTTAATATTATTGGATGAATTTATTAATAATAACGTGATGAATTATGTTGAAAAACTTCACTATATACAACGGTGGAGTTAAACTATTCTTCGGTTTAAATGTTGTTGAAGAAATGAGCAATCTTATTGAGCAGTCTTCTAGAATCCTCATAGTTATGGGTAAGAGGAGCGCTAAAGTATCTGGTGCTTTTTATGAAGTAATCAGTGTTTTAAAAAATACTGATTCTTCAATAGAGGTATGGGATAAAGCTGAACCTAACCCTACCGATAGGCTTGTCGAGGAGCTCAAAACTATTCTTAACGAGAATTTCCAATATATCATCGCGATAGGGGGTGGTAGCGTAATTGATTTAGCGAAAGCTTCGCGTGTACTCTACTCCTGTGGCGGTAGTATTAGAGAATATCTATATGGTGTTAAGAGGGTATGTAGAGATTTGAAACCGCCTTTAATAGCTGTAAATCTAACTCATGGAACTGGTAGTGAGATAGATAGGTATTCTGTAGTTACATTAACAGATACTAGGGAGAAAATAGGGTTTAACGCTGGATATCCATATGCTTCGTTCGACGACCCCCGCTACACGGTCTCGTTATCTAGAAACCACACGATCTATGTAACTATGGATGCTTTCGCACATGCAGTTGAATCAGCAACATCTAGGTTTTCAAGCCCCTATACCGAATTACTCGCTCGTGAAACAATAGATTTGATTGTAAAGTATTTACCAAGAGCTTTGGAGAACCCCACCGAGATTACTTATAGATACTGGTTAATGTATGCATCTATGCTTGCAGGTATAAGTATTGATCATGGAGTAACACATATAGGTCACGGTTTAGAACACGTATTGACCGGTCTTAACCCCAATTTACCTCATGGTGCTGGACTCGCTATTCTCTACAAAGAACTTATTGGTTTAATATATAGGGGTAATCCGGTAACTATGGCTAAAATACTGAAACCGCTAGATCCAAGCTTAACTCCAGAACCTAGTGATGCTGAAAAAGCTAGGAGAGCTTACATAAAGTTCTTGGATGTAATAGGGTTTTATGAAACGCTGAGTGATTATGGATTCTCAATAGATAGCGTTAAAGAAATACAAGAACGTTACAGTAAATTAGCGCCTAAAAGATACGAACCATTATCACCATTTGAAGTTAAACCTGAAGAAATAGCTGAGATAGTACTATCTCTACTTTAGAGTAGTTAATCATTTAACATATTGTAATACTAACTAATAATCCCATACTCTTTATGAATTTTAATAATTTCGAACGTAGTTATTTCTATATCGGCTTTCAAAATAGCTATGTGTGAATAGAGTTGAAGATAGGTAGGTTGAGCGATAAATACATCCCTCAGAATGTGGAGAACTGGGTTAAGAATTTCTGGATTACAAATAGGATATATGAGAAAATAAAGGAGATGGATTCGAAAAGAGGATGTGAATTCAGGTTTGTCGATGGACCTCCATATGCGAATAGCGATATTCCTCATATTGGTCATGCATGGAATAAGACGTTGAAAGATATCGTTCTACGCTATAAGAGAATGTGTGGATATAGAGTTTTCGATAAACCTGGTTATGATTGTCATGGATTACCAATTGAGGTTAAAGTTGAGGAGAAGCTCGGTATTAAATTTAAGAAACAAATAGAAGAGATCGGTGTTGAACACTTCATAGAGGAGTGTAAGAAACTAGTATTGAGAAATGCTTCATCTATGACAAAGTGGTTTATGGAACTAGGTGTATTTATGGATTGGAACAACCCGTATCTAACTATAACTAATGAATATATCGAGAAAGGATGGTTCCTAATAAAGAAAGTTGATGAAGAGGGTTTACTAAAGGAGGAGTATAAAGTTGTCTATTGGTGCCCAAGATGCTCAACAACTCTTGCTGAGTACGAGATAGAGTATAGAGAAATAGAAGATCCAAGTATATACGTTAAATTACCGGTTAGGGGTAGGAGCAACTGGTATTTATTAATTTGGACGACAACGCCGTGGACGTTGCCAGCTAATACTTTCGTCATGATTAAACCCTCTGCTGATTACGTAGCTGTTGATATTAATGGCGAAATACTTGTTTTAGCTAAAGAGAGGTTGAGAAAAGTCCTTGAAGAGGCGGGTATTGGAAATTACAAAGTAATTCGTGAAATTAAAGGATGGGATTTAGTTGGTTTAGAATATGATCATCCTCTCGAAGATATAGTTCCTCTACAGAAAAAACTTCGAGAATATCATAGAGTTGTAGCATCCGAGGAGTACGTAACTTTAATTGAAGGAACAGGTCTTGTTCATGGAGCTCCAGGCCATGGTTTCGAAGATTTCGATGTTGCTAGAAAAATAGGTATTGAAGTGATTGCTTCACCTATTGATGATGAAGGTAGATTTACTGGAGAAGCTGGAGTATATAATGGAATGAAAGTTAGGGAAGCTAACGATATTATAATTAATGATCTTAAGAGTAGAGGTGCTTTGCTCTACCATGGGAGAATTATGCATAAATATCCTGTTTGCTGGAGATGTAAAACACCGGTTGTTATGAGAGCTACTCCTCAATGGGTTATTAAAATAACTTATCTTAAAGATAAGCTTCTAGATGAAATAAATAAGGTTAATTGGCTACCTAAATGGGGTTATGATAGAATAAAGTATATGATCGATAATCTACAGGATTGGGTTATTTCTAGACAAAGATATTGGGGTATACCGTTACCAATATGGATATGTCCTAATGGCCATAAACTTGTAATTAGTAGTAGAGATGAATTGGTTAAGTATGGCGGTTACATACCGGTTGAACTCCATAGACCATGGATAGATAGAGTGAAACTTACATGTCCAAGTTGTGGTTTAGAAATGACTAGAGTTAGTGATGTTATAGATGTTTGGTTTGATAGCGGTATATCCTTCTTCGCTTTAGGACAGAAGGGGGCCGACGATTCGGATTACGTTCTAGACTTTATAGTTGAAGGTCAGGATCAGTTTAGAGGATGGTTCTTCTCATTATTGAGAGCCGGTGTACTATACTATGGTAAAGCACCGTATATCAACGTTCTAGCTCATGGAATGGTTCTCGACGAGAAAGGTAGAGAAATGCATAAGAGTTTGGGTAATTACGTTGGTTTAGATGATGTTCTCAAGAAATTTGGAAGAGATACGTTGAGATTAGCGGTAGTTGAGAACACTACTTGGGAAGACCTGAGGTTCTCGTGGAGGACTTTAGAAGAAGTGGAGAGAGATCTGAATATCATTTGGAATACATATGTATTTGCATCAACATATATGTCTATAGATGGATTCGATCCAGTTGAAAACGATATTCAGAAGTATCTCAATGATCTCAGACCTGAGGATAGATGGATAATTTCTAGAGTGAATAGTTTAGCTAAAAGTGTTACGGAGAAGCTGGATAAATTCTATATCCACGAAGCGGCTAGAATGATACATAAATTCATAATTGATGATGTTAGTAGATGGTATATCAGACTCATTCGTAGAAGGGTATGGGTTGAGGAGAATACTCGAGATAAATTCGCAGCATATGCAACGCTTTATTATGTACTATATAAATGGTTAATTATGGCTTCACCATTCATTCCATTCATAACTGAAAAAATCTATCAGATCGTATTCAGACAAGCAGATCCTGGTTTACCCGAATCTATTCATATGCATAATTGGGTTAGGGTCGATGATGAATTAATTGATAAAAATGTTGAAGAAGAATTTGAAATACTAAGATCACTTTACGAAGCTTCAGCAAGTGCCAGAATGAAAGCTGGTGTTAAACTTAGACAACCTATTAGAGAAGTCGTAATTTACACTATGAGGAACGATATAAGAGATATTGTTTTCAAATATAGTGATTTGATTTCAGAACTTACAAATGCTAAGAGAGTTGTCGTTAAACCATTATCAGAACTTGAAAGAATAGTTATGTATAGTGTTAAACCAGAGTATAGGTCTCTAGGACCCATGTATAGGGATATTGCACATGAGTTATTCAAATACATCGAGGAGAATGGAGATAGAATTGCTAGGGAAATACTTGAGAAGGGAATATGTGTTCTCGAAATAAAAGGAGTTAGAGTTGAATTAACTAAAAATGATGTAGTTATAACACCAATATATATTGAAGGCTATAGTGTCGTAGATACTGATTGGGGTAGTGTAGCTATCGATAGTAAATTAACGCTAGATGAGATTTCTGAAGGATTAGCTAGAGATATTGTTAGGAGAATTCAGGTTATGAGAAAAGAATTAGGGTTAGAACTTACAGCTAAGATAAAGAGTTACGTTTTCTCTAGTTTAGAAAATCTCCAATTAATTAGGAAACATGTTGATTACATTATGAGAGAAACTGGTTCAGTAGAACTAGTACTTGTAGAGTCCGAGGATGAATTCAATAAAATAGAGGGTTATAAGAAGGATTGGGAGATTAATGGAGAGATCTATAGAATAGCTTTGGTGATCTAGACGAATTACGATTACCTTATCGAAGAAGCTAAGAAAGTTCTGAGTAATAGTTATGCACCATATAGTGGTATTCATGTAGCTTCAGCTGTTTTAACCAGTAGTGGTAGAGTTTATTTAGGCGTTAATGTCGAGAATTCTAGTTATGGATTAACAATATGTGCCGAGAGATCTGCATTGACAGCTATGATTACAGCTGGCGAGCGCTCACCAATAGCTATAGCTATAGTTTCCGATCTAGAAGAACCGATACCACCATGCGGTGCTTGTAGACAATTCATTGCCGAATTCAATCAAGATGCAGTAATCATTATGCATAGCGTTAAATCGGGAAAAACTGTTGTTAGTAAATTAAACGATATATATCCAAATCCATTTAGGATTCAAATATTAAAATAGTGAGTACCTAATTTAACTCAAATCACCATATTCATCGATACAAAATCCTAAACGAGTATGTTGAGACCTATGGTTTCCGATAAGAGTAGAGCGAATTACAACGAGATCGTTAAATTAATGGAGGAAGCCATAGATCTTATAGATAAAATAGAAATGATAATTTCGAGAATAGATAGAGATAAACCGGTTTCAAGTGGTGTTGTTTATCAAATATACGAGAATCTCGTTCTTCTTAGAGAAAAGATCGTTGAAGCAAGGATGAAAGCTATTGAAATAAGTTGAGATAAACAATTCCAGTATCCCCTCCTAGGTTTTCCTAGGACGGGTTCTACCTCCCGACCCGTGCTTCACGGTGGCTACCGGACACTCTACACGGAGGTCATGAACACTCTTAGAGCCCAACAGCACAGGACTCACATCTAGATTACTCAATACTAAAAACCAAAACAACCATTAACACCAACATAAAAACTACAAAAACCCTATAAACCCAAGATACTAAAACAGCTGCATATCCTCATATAATTAACAATTAGTGATTTTCTAATAGCAACTTCATTACACTATCTATTGCATTATCATGTACTCCAGCAACGAAGTCCAGTATCTGTATATTGTTGAAACCATTCTGTTTCAGAACCGAGCTAACTTCAACCCCTCCACGCGAACCCCACCCATATGCTGATAAAACAATTATTTTCTTGTTACGAGGGATCTTTCTCGTCATAAGGTACGCTACGTACCGTGCTATTGGAAATGCATCGTTATCGTAAGTCGATAAAGCTAATATAATATATTCGCTATCATAAGCTTCTCCAATCAAATCACTGATTAAACCTCTCTCCCTATCGTTAAATTTGAATAAAGATATTTTGAATCCAGCGTTTTCCAGTTTATGTAGCATTTCATTAACGGCTTTCTCAACGAATCCGTACATTGAGAAGACAACTATAGTGATCTTACTCTCTTCGAACACTCCTTTACCCCATTTTAAATAGAGATCTAATGCTTCTCTAACACCCGAACCCCTCCAGCATAAGCCATGAGCTGGAAGCACCAGTTCTAAATTACTAGTAATCGCTAATAACTTCTCAATATTCTTGGTAACCCAGTCTCTATAGAAACCGATTATATCTGCGAAATATTTCTTCATGAAAAACCTATATTTATTCCTAGCTTCTAAAGATAATTCATCGTAGAATACTTCTCTAAAAATACCGAACGACCCGAAAACATCACATGATATGAGAGCTTTCTTCTCGGGAATATATGTAACCATAGTTTCAGGCCAGTGAAGCCATGGAACATGAACGAATTTCAGAGTATAACTACCTAAGTCGAGAACCTCACCGTCTCTGACTGATTTGAAACTCCCTGTATATTTATAGAATGATCTCATCATTTTCTCAGCTAATGTATGTCCAATCACTGTGGCTCCGCTATTCTCGACCACTAATTTAATACAACCACTATGATCTGGTTCTAAATGATGTGTTACTATGTACTTTATATCCTTTAAATCAATTGTTTCCCGTAGAGCTTCAACGTATTGTTCAGCGAACATGTGCTTAGCGGTATCGAAAAGCACGACGCCTTTATCCGTAAACAGTATGTATGAGTTATAAGTAACACCTTCAGGGATCTCCCATAGAGATTCAAAGAAATTCGTACTCCTATCCTCTACTCTAATTAAATAGAGTTCTGAAGTAATTCTATGTTTAACAATATTGATCTCCAATATAACCACCACTTTATGAATCGAGAACGTGGAAAATAATTTAGAAAAAGAATTCCCTTAAAGTCATGCTTTAAGATCCCTATACTCAGGATATAGTTTTATGAAATTATTTTCTACTAGTAGCTTCATGTACTTCTTAGGTTTCTCAATCAATTCTCTTATTTCATTCTCAAGCTCTGATCTAGATAAATGTCTCCTAGCGTAGCCGAGCTCCATTGCTTTCTCAGCAACAGCAACAGCTTCTCTGACATAAAGTTCCATTTCATCCATTGCGCCTATAATTCTCTCTTCATGAATACCTGTTTCTTCAGTATATTTAGCTACTGCATAAGCTGCTGCAACAAACATTTCATCACTCATTTTCCTAGCTCTAACCGTAAATGCCCCTCTAAATATAGCTGGGAATCCTAAACTATTATTGATCTGGTTGGGGAAATCGCTTCTACCTGTAGCTACAATTCTAGCTCCAGCCTCCTTAGCTTCCCATGGCCATATTTCTGGAATAGGGTTTGCTTCAGCGAATACTATTGGATCCTTATTCATCAACTTAATCCACTCTTTCTTAATAACACCAGGTCCCGGTTTAGAAGCAGCTATAACTACATCTGCTCCTTTAAACGAGTCTTCAATTGTTTTAACGTTTTCAGCATTAGATTCCATTGCAATACTATATTTCCACGGATTCTCTTTCTTCATAACTTCAATATCATCTCTATCCCTATGAATAACGCCTTTAGAATCTATTGTAATGATTTTCTTCGGGTCAGCACCTATTACTTTAAGATACCTATATATACATATGTTTGCAGCACCAGCACCAAACAACACTATCTTAACTTGATTTATCTTCTTATCGACAATCTTGAGAGCATTTAATAAACCAGCAATAGTTACCAATGCAGTACCCTGTTGATCGTCGTGCCAAACCGGGATATTCAGAGTTTCCTGTAGTTTCTCGAGAATATAGAAGCATTTAGGCGATTCTATATCTTCAAGATTTATACCTCCAAAACTCGATTCTAATGCTTTAACAATATAGATTATCTTATCTGGATCCCTCTCATTAATAACAATAGGAACACAATCTACACCACCAAGATACTTGAATAGAAGACATTTACCCTCCATTACCGGTAGCCCAGCTGCTGGACCTATACTCCCCAGCCCCAGAACCCTTGTCCCATCACTAACAACAGCAACTGTATTCCATCTCCATGTATAGTCGAATGATGCGTCATCACCAGCTTTGTGGATTCTCCTACAAGGTTCTGCAACGCCAGGAGTATACCATATTGCGAAATCGTCGAATCTAGTTATTGGAGCTTTCGGTATAACTTCGATCTTACCGCCATACATTCTATGTAATTTCTCAGATACGGAGAACCAATCAACCTTAGATTGTTGAGACAAACATAACACCCAGTTTAGATTAATATTATGAAGCTGGATTAAATAATAGATATGCTTATAGAGCGACTGGATCTGGAAATATACGACTCCAATATACTCCGCTAATGAATAGTGTTATTAATAAATGCTCAATTATACCCTATCAATAGTGTTTAATACTGATAATGAGGATGATTCGTGTTGGAAAGAATTTGTGGCTGGGTTATTAGGAAGAAAATTATTGGTCAAATAGGTATATTAGAAATCAGTTCATCTAGTGTAAAACCATACGTTATCGTTTTGAAGAAAGATAGAGATAAGGAGTTGTTTGAGGAACTCGAAAATATCGATATTGGAACAGCTATTTGTTTCGAAGGAGAGTTATCTGAGAAACAGATTAGTAAGAGGGGAATCGAGTATGTTGTTAAGAAAATAGTAGTCTATAGTAAACCAATTGAACCCCTACCTGTAGATATTGTTGGTAAAGTCCCTTCACTACTTGATACTAGAGTTAAGTACAGGTACCTACTACTTAGAAACCCCGTGGAGAAAGCTATTATTAGAATAAGATTCAATATTGTTGAGGCAGCTAGGAAATTCCTCGTTGAGAACGGTTTCATAGAAATCCATACTCCCAAGATAGTTGCTGCTGGTGCTGAAGGTGGAGCTACTTTATTCCCCATTCAGTACTTCGAGAATACAGCGTATTTAAGTCAAAGCCCCCAGCTCTACAAGCAACTTCTAGTAACTAGTATACCAAAGGTTTTCGAAATAACTCCATATTTTAGAGCTGAGAAGTTCAATACAGTTAGGCATTTAAACGAGTCATGGGGTATTGATGCAGAGATCGGTTTTATAGATTCCGAAGAAGATGTTATGAATGTCTTAGAAAATCTAGTTGCATACATTATAAATTATGTTAGAGAAAAATGTGTTGATGAACTTGAAGCTCTAAATATAGATTTGAAACCAGTATCAACGCCTTTTAAGAGATTAACATTTAGAGAAGCTGTAGATATTCTCAATTCTGAAGGAATATATGTTGATCCAAACGAAGACCTTAGCGATGCTGCAGAGAAAAAACTTGGTGAAATAATGGTTGAGAAGGGACATATGCTCTACTTCATTACTAAGTATCCTTGGAAAGCATCTGGATTCTACTATATGAGGGATAACAATTATACTCGTAAATTTGATCTAGATTATAAAGGTTTAGAAATAGCAAGTGGAGGTCAGAGAGAACATAGATTAGAAAAGCTTATTGAAGCTATGATTGATAAAGGTTTAAAACCAGAAAATTTCAGCTTCTACCTTGAAGCTTTCAAATACGGTATACCTCCACATGGTGGTTTTGGTTTAGGTTTAGAGAGGTTAATTATGAAAATGCTCGATTTAAACAATATTCGTGAAGCAATAGTCTTCGTTAGAGATAGAACTAGACTTATACCCTAATTATTGGTTTCTTTAAACAATTAAACAACATATTTATTTACCCTATTGTTCATTACATATTTATATCCACAAATACTTGAGGTTCATCTTATTTGAATGAAACTAAAGCTTTAGATAGGCTTCAGAGAAAATTAACTATTGAGAATCTTTGGTTGTACATCATGAAATCGTTAATTGACGCTAAACAACCTTTATCTGGATATGATATTAAAATTCAATTAAGAGAAAATTTTGGTATTAATCCACCAGCAATAACTGTATATACTGTTATATATAGAATGGTTCGAGAAGGATTAATCGGTAAAGTTAACGGTAATAATGGTGTAAAATACGTGCCTAGAGAGAAAGGTTTGTATGCTTTTAACAAAGCTCTCAATTTCCTGAAGCAAACATATTCTAAACTAGCAGGTGTTGTTGAGGACGAGAAGATTGATTAGAGTAGCTATTTTGGGTCAAGGTCTTGTAGCTACTCATTTCGCAGTTGGTTTAGAGAGGCTTAAAAGAAACGAAATTAGAGATTATGGAGTTCCTCTTAGAGATAGAATTAAGTATAGTTATGATGATATAGAAATTGTGGTTTCATATGATGTCGATAAATCTAAAATTGGGAGAACTGTATATGACATTGCACTAAAGGTTTTCGATGAAAGAAACGTTCCATCGACGCTTAAAGATATTGAGATTAGAGAAGGTATTCATCTTGGTAGTTTGAAAGGATTACCATTTGAAGCTAGTGGTAGAGAGGAGAAGATTGGTTTAGATAACGCTATTGAAGAAATAGTTGATGATTGGAAAAACCTAGGTGTCGATATTGTTCTAAATCTCATTACAACAGAACCTGCGGTAGAATTCATGGAGTTATCTAAACTTCAAGAAGCACTGGAAACTACGCGTTTATCTGCTACTCAAGCATATGCTTATGCTTTAGCTAGGTATTCTAGAAGAAGTAGGTCATCTGCATTTATCAATAACATACCTGTTCCTATTGCTAATGATGATGCATTTGTAAAACTATATGTTGAATCAAATGCTGTTGTTTTTGGAGACGATGCATCTACAGGTGCTACTCCCTTAACATCAGATATTCTAGAACATATGCGTGAGAGGAATAGATTTGTTATAGATATTGCTCAATTCAATATCGGTGGTAATACCGATTTCCTATCACTAGATCAGCCTGAGAGAAACGTTATGAAAAAGCATACTAAGAGTAGTATTGTTAGAGATATATTGGGTTATGAAGCTCCAAACTATATTAAACCAACAGGGTATTTAGAACCACTTGGCGATAAGAAATTCGTAGCTATGATTCTAGAATATTTGAGTTTTAATGAATTTAAAGATGAGATCTATATTGTTGCACGCATAAACGATAGTCCAGCACTAGCAGGTTTACTAGTTGATCTAGTGAGGTTGGGTAAAATAGCTATCGATAGAGGAGTTTATGGAACATGTTATCCAATTAATGCTTTCTACATGAAAAGACCCGGTCCTAGGGGTTCGAAAGCTATTGCTAAATTCAAAGCTTATCAAATGCTATTGGAATGGCTTGGTTTAAATGAAAATTAGATTTTAGTGCTACGTGGAGTTACAAATTAAATTCTCTAAATTTCTCTAAAATCCTTATATGGTGGATTTGTTTGAAAGCAGTTATTATTGGTCCCCCCGGCGCTGGTAAGGGTAGTGTTGCCGAGTATTTCAAATCTAAATACTGTATTCCTCATTTATCTACAGGAGATGTGTTTAGAGCAGAGATATCCAGGGAAACAGAGCTCGGTAGGATCGCTAAAACATATATTGATAGAGGAGAACTTGTTCCAGACGATATCGTTATTGAAATTGTTAAGAAAACACTTTCTCAAATGGATTTATCTAGAGGGGTAATACTAGATGGTTATCCGAGAACGTTGAAACAAGCTGAAGCTCTAGATTCATTCTTGGAAATCGATGTAGCTATATATGTGTATATTCCGGAAGAGGTAGCAATTGAGCGTTTAAGTAATAGATATGTTTGTCCAATTTGTAATAAAATCTATAATTTAAAGTTCAATCCACCAAAAAATGATTTAACATGTGATCAAGATGGTGCTAAACTATATAGGAGGAGCGATGATGAACCAGATATTGTTAGAGAAAGATATAGAGTGTATTATCAACAATCTAAAGCAGTAATCGATTACTACCGTTCAAAGAGGAAACTAGTAGAAGTAGATAATAGCCAGAATCTAGAATTCACAATAGGTATTCTAGAGAAAATACTGATAAGTAATGGTATTCTAAAATTAAAACCGTGTAGATAAATATAGGAGCATATTTAATTAAAACTTATTTAAACACTCACCAATCTCTACAAATTCCTTCAGTGCTCACTTAAGAGGAAACCCCTTCTATATCTTAACGTTAGAATTCATACGCATTTTTCATAATTTCGTAAAACGAGAATAACTCGAAGTATTAACAAGTCCTACAAATTACTAATTTACAATACCCTCATGCTTTTCTAACCAAAGTTTAATAGCTTCTTCAACAGCTTCAGATAAAGCACCCTTTTTCTTACCCTTAATTTTCAAAACAATCATTCTAAACTTCTGCTCCACCTCATCACTTATAGATACATAAAGTTTCCCCAAACCAATCACCAAAACGGTCTTCAAATAAAATTTCAGTATCAAGATTTTTAAATATTAACTTCATAAACCAAGAATCAAAACAACTCTAACGCGTCTTTTTCGCTTCTTCCCAAGAGTATCCTTATTTATTAACTACTTATTCGAGAATATTAGTTAGAACAGATTACTTTCAATTCATCTTAATGTATTATAAACTCAGTTTCCTGATTTGTTTCTAATAGTATTATGAATTATTCTTAAACTCAAAAGAAAACTGGTTGTGAGAAAACATTATAGACATGAACATTCTATCAAAACAAACACGATACAAGTTGATTAAAATCCAGTAATTGAAAGAAAGGTCTAATCTAAAGACCCAGAATTACCAAATCACACGTAACACTATTTAGATTTCGATTCACTCCTGTTTATGAAGGCTTTCCTCGAAAACTGAGTTTCCTGATTTAGTAATAATTTTTCATCCACTCTTTTTCATAAAGTAATTACTAATGTGCTGTTCTCTACCGATACTTTCTCTTTGTTAAAAACATGTTTTAGGGATATTGTGGATTTCCATTAACTCTTTTTCGGAAGAGGCTTGTCTTTAAATGAACGGGTTTTTAAACGATGTATTGTGAATTTCGTTTTCCTATTTGATCAATGGTTAAAATGTGTTTTGTTAAATAGGATTTAAATATTCTTTTAATTGTTATTATTTAATGCTTGTTTTAAGCGATTCTATTCCATATCCTATTAATGCAGCTACCTCTATTAAACCGAGTAGTTCTTTAGCTGTATTAGCAGATGCTTTCAATGAGTAAGCATCTATTCTTGTAAATTTATCATTATGTTCTAATGCATCAGCTATTAATGGATCCCTAACTCTAATTTCTAGATTATATGGTTTACTCCAATTAATTAATCCTAATTTACCGTTCTTCAACCTCGTAATAGCTTCTTCAACTCCAATCCTCAACCTATCTATAACTTCATCTAAACTATCATAAATAGCCGCGTATCTAGAAACTCCTTTCTTAAATTCAACGAATACAACCCATGGAGTGTGTTTCTCAACATCAACTTTCAAATAGTGGTCGCCAGCAAGTAATGCAACTGGAACACCGATTTCATTAACATAGAGAGTATTAACCAAGTACTCACTAGCTTTCACACCATTAACGTAGATCTCGTGAAAAACTCCACCACTATACGTATGATCAAGAAAGCCATACCTAACACCAGCAGCAGCGTGATAACCGAGATATAGAACCATATTGAAAGAGGAATCGATCCCCGTGACCATAGAGAAGGGTCTTGGATAACCCTGTATTAGTGATACTCCTCTAGGAATATCGAGATAATCAATAGTTGTCATTAAACCATGACTATCAGCTACAACAACCCTCTCAAATCCAGATTTCAAGAGAATCTGAGAAACTTCATTAACAATTCTAGTCATAATCTTCACAGCTCTCTGGAACTGAGACCGGTCTGGAGAAACCATAGTTACCGAAGAAACGCCAGGTAAACCCTCTAAATCAATAGAAACATAAGCTTTCAAACTAACACCCTACCTAACTCTAACTCCAGCTCTACATTGCTTAATAGTTGTTAATAGAATAGGAATTCCATTATCTTCAGCAGCTAATAACATACCCTGACTAACTTCACCAAAAATCTTTTTAGGTTTTAGATTCACAACTACAATGATATTCTTACCAATTAATTCATCTGGATTATAATACTTAGCTATTCCAGCAATAATTTGTCTCTCACCAATTTCACCTAGATCAACCATAATTCTATACAAGTTCTCGCTCCTCTCAATTTTCTGAACGGATTTAACAACTCCTACACGAAGATCTATTTTCATAAAATCTTCAATCGAGATCTCTCCAGAAGACAACTCTAACACCAAGTAATTATTAATCATTATGGAATAAGAATAAATCCTTACAAGAATACTGCATAAGCTATACGTTACTATAACCTCTTATTTCAACATCACGTACTACATCTTCATCCACTTCTTTAGGGAGATTCTCGAAAACGAGTTTTTTAAGTTTATTTAATAGAGTAAGACCCATTGAGTAGACTCTATTAGCTTCCTGAACAAGTAGTGGTAGAGCACTCTCGTCAACTATTATTCTAGAGCTTGTTTTTAACAAATGACTCATTTTAACACCACTAACGATCTCGATAATAAACCCCTTCAATCTATTCACACTAAGTATACCGCTATGTTTAAACCCAGCATTCCTCGCGATACTCAGAATAAATCTAGCGTATTTCCCATTCAATACAGATAAGTGAATTATGGGTCCAGAAACGTTAAGCCAAAGGTTTCTAACAATAGGTTTATTCAAAATATCTATAACTTCATCAACTGTGATGTAATCATGTTTCTTAAATATAACGCCAGTCTCCTCCCTACTCCACGGATAAGTCGTATCACTAATAACGATTCTACCACTACAACTACTCTTAGTATAGATATTCTTATCCATATTGAACCTAATCAATAAATCTAGAATACCGCGATCAATGTAACCAACATCAATATCGCTCCAAAGCCTCTCCCACGATTCCTTCTTAAACTTATAGAAGTATTTCTTATCGATAATGCTCAAGATACACAACCATAGTAGACCCAGATATCAAAAACAATCTTTAACTTTAAAAGCATTGTGAGAAATAAAGATGATAAAAATAGGTAAGCCGCCGTAGCTCAGACAGGTAGAGCGCCGGCCTTGTAAGCTACTCGCTATTGTTCCAGGCTAGCCGGTGGTCGCGGGTTCAAATCCCGCCGGCGGCTACTCAAACAATATTTATTGAAAACATCTTGTATAACTGGTGTTTAAACAATATGCGAAGCGCTATCCTATCATGTTCAAACGGTTTCTTATCTATGGACCAATCATCTACAACAATTAAGTGTATTGATGCGTTATTCATCGGTAATATTACTGGTTTAGAACTCGTTATTAGCGATTCACTAATATTGATCGGTTCTGGTAGACTAAACAATATTGTCGCAGATAGATTAATCACTATATCTAGAAACGCACCATTATTTATAAATAGAGTCTATGGTAGGAAATGCTACTTATCCGGCTCTAGATTCCCTATCATAGTGAATGAAATAATTTGTTCAAATACCTATCTATATAAATGTCTCGTAAACATACTTCAAACAAATAACGTAGTTATTGGAGAAAACGTTACAGTTAAGAATATAAGCGTAAAGCAAGAAATAGTTTTCAACGACCCCTACGTATGGTTTGAAAACATGAATTTGAAACCCAGTACTAGAGTTGTATTTAACTATGATGAATCCATATATGAAGACTCGGAATAGACAATTGTAGATGTATTAATTAAGAATACCATATTAACCAAGTAGTAATTACGTATTGTTTAATCTACATCTTCAGTAGAAACAACCGATTCCTCTCTACTCATCGACTCTAAGAAACCGGTTTCACTATTCCCACTTAGACAACCCAATTCCTTCAAAGCTACTTCTTTAAGAATTCTATAACCAATTAATTTAAGCATATCAACCGGTTCTACATTTTTCTTCTCCATAATCTCTGCTTCGCCAATTACAGCTTCTTCCAAAATATTAATGTACATTCTATCCATTTGAACCATTAAATCCAAAAACCTATTAACAACTTTTTCAAATCTATCCAAAACATACCCCAAAAACTAATGAAGAGAAATATAGTTATACCTGGTAGGTTATAGTAATACTGTAGTGTTTAATTTCTCTATATTATAAATTATAGTGTTTTATCTACATTAAGCTGTAAATATAGAGTATTATTGATAAAATAAATGCTGATAACCATAGAGTAGGTTTCCAATTAATAACCTTACTACCATCTAGTGGTGGTAGTGGTATTAAGTTGAATAAAGCTATCCATGAATTAATCCTCAACATTAAATATAATATGCTCCTCCATATCGGTGACATAATTGGGTAAGCAACTATTCTTATAATGATGGATATTATTGCTAAAATTATGTTAGATAAAGGTCCAGCTATTGATGTTAAACCATTTATTTTCCTGAATGTAAAGGGGTCGTAAGTATATAGAGATACGAGTGTTACCCCTGGCATAATGATCTTAATTGGTATGTAAGGAATTGCAGATATTAGTGTTAAAACTAGTCCTAGAGGGTGTAGAACATATCTACTATAGCAACCTAACGATATAGCTACATATTTATGAGCTAATTCGTGGATTATGATAGATAATGATACTACAGATGATACAATGATGAATCTAATATAATCCCCTAGAAGTAAATGTATTGAACCAAAAACTAAGCTTATCACAAATATCGTTACAAGAATAGATAGCGATTCATTTAAATAAATTAAATTCGATAACAAATCATGAACCCTAGAGATGTGTTTCCTGAAGTATTTATTATGAAGCATCTCTATTATAACCGTTTATACAGTTTGAAAATATAGAAATGAAAGAAGGTTTTGATTAAATGATTGAAAGATGCTTAATGATAGCAAGATTTCAACCACTACACTATGGACATTTAAGAGCGATTACATACTGTAGAGAAATAGCTGGTGAAGTAATTATTGCCGTGGGAATGGCTAGTCAAAGCCATACGCCTGAAAATCCATTTACAGCTGGTGAGAGAATAGAAATGATTAGAAGAACTCTTAAGTGGGCTGGATTAAATCTCAACGATTTCATAACAGTAACTATACCTACACTTGAGGTAAGTAGAGTATCTGTTCATTACGTTAAACTATATAGTCCTCCATTCACTAAAGTAGTTTCATTAAATCCAATTATTAGGAGGCTTTTCGTTGAAGAAGGATATACTGTTCTAACGCCACCTATAGAATCTAGAGATAAGCTTAGAGGAAGCTATATTAGGAAACTTATGGTTAAAGGTGATGATTGGAAAGAACTCGTTCCACCACCTGTAATTGAGGTTATAAATGAAGTTGATGGCGTTAATAGAGTTAGAATGCTTTATAGAGAGAGACTACCCGGTTACTACGTCATTGATCAATATGTTGATGACTATGATTAAGATCTCTCTAGGTGCTCGTGTATATTGAGATTCAAGTGTTTAATGTGTGGTTCATGCTGTACTAAATCACCAATATCGATACTGCCTCACGAAGACTTTACTCTAAGGGCTCTAGCAGATAAATACGATGTTAAGTATAGCTCTTACCCCGGATATAGAGTTTATGATTCACAGAATAGAATATATATTGCTTTAAGCTACGTAATAGATACTAATACTGGTGCTTGCCCCTTCCTCTCGGGTAATAAGTGTTTAATACACTACGAGTATAAACCTCTAATATGTAGGTCGTTCCCCTACGTTCCGATTAAAGTTAGTTACCACATCATACCTGAATTAAAAATTATACATGCTAAAAGCGAGTACAGGATTAGCTTATTATGCAATTTCGTTAAGAATAATGAAGATAAACTGAGGGAACTTGCTGAAAAAACTAATGGTGCTATATTACACGTCATTTTTGAAGAACAAATTAGGAGTGCTATTGAAATGGATTCTATAAGAAATACTCTACTTAATCTATTATCCACGCTCTGGAGAAGAAATGATGTTGATATAGTCGAAGATATCGATACCGGTGCTCCAGTAGTTAATCTCTATGATGTACTTAGAATGAAATTCCCCGAACTACCGTATGTACTAGGAATTAATAAGATTCTAAATAGAATAACTTAATTCGAGGTGATTCAATATAATAGGCGAATTGCTAGCTAAATTAACTATACTGGATAATTTGAAAGAAACCGGTAAGATCGGTCTAGAAGAACTCAGTTTAAAAACAGGTTTATTGAGAGAACAAATTATGCAAACAATACAGGGGTTATCGAAAACATACTTAATTAATATAGATGGAGATATTGTAAAGTGGTTACCAGCAGATAATCCATCAACTATACGACCGTGGGGTTGGAATATTAATCACGTGGTTTCCATTGGTTCAACGCAAATAGCTATTCGGGGAATGGGTTTATGGAGTATTCTAGTTGCTGAACATCAATACTCGGGTAGAGGAAGACACGGTAAGGGTTGGATAAGCGATCTCGGGGGTTTATGGATATCGTATAGATTACCTGTAAAACCATGGGTTGCAAACGTTATACCCATTGCTTTATCAATTATTTTAATCAAAACCTTCGAGCAAATTTTCGGATTGAAAGCTGGGATTAAGTGGCCTAATGATATCGTAGTTAATGATAAGAAAATAGCGGGTATGATTATTGAAGGAGAATACGTGTCTGATACTATGATAGTTAATATCGGTGTAGGAATTAACGTTAACAACGAGCCTCCAATACCTGGAACAACTAGTTTGAAGAAAATAGTTGGTAAACTCGTTCCAAGAAATCCTATTCTAGCATCACTAACTGGTTGGATTAGTAGACTAGATAAGATCCTTATTGATAGAGAACAATTGGAATCCATGTATAGGGATCATTTAGTTACATTAAATAGGAGAGTTTATGTTGAGACTTTAACAGAAGTTTTCGAAGCAAAAGCTGTTGATATAGATGAATCTGGAGATTTAATTGTCGAAAAGAATGGAATTAAGAAAAAACTAAATCCTCTAACAACTCTCAGAATAAGACATCTTGATTAACCAGCAACTCTTACGTTCTCGATCAATAGTGCTGGAGTATATATGTTTGAAACCTTAACTACATCTTTACTCAACGCTAATAAGCTACTTCCCATCCAATCATATATATTACCACCAATGACTACGTTCTTAACAGCTTGTTTAACTTCACCATTGACATACAGTAAACCGTGCGAAACAGTTGCTTGAGTTAAACCATTAACGTAATTGCTCATCCAATATCCGATCATTCCATGCACAACTAAAACCCTACCACTACTAGCCATTTCATCAAAACTACTTAGATTGCTTAACGGCTGTATTACCAGATTAGTAAATCCAGGTCTAGTTAAAACCCCGGGGTTAGCTCTAATCGCGTTGCCTGTAGATAACGTTCTATCCCTACTAGCTGTATAGTAATTATACAAGATTGTTTTAAGAACACCTTTCTCAACAACAGATTTCTTACTACAACGTATTCCCTCATCATCAAACGATCTTGAACCAATACCATAATCTATAAATGGGTCATCAACAATAGTAATGCTACCGCTTAAAACCTCCTGACCAATCCTCCCCTTCAACGGACTCCTATTCTCCTGAACCTCGTGAGCGGAGAAAGCGGGTTGTAAAGCTGTAGCTACGAATAAAGCTGTCATATAGTGGTCTAGTAGAACTCTATAAGTACCGCTTTCAACAGGTTTAGCTTTCATGAATTTAACCGAGTATTCTCCAGCTCTAACAGCTTCCTTCATGACCTCTGATTCATCGAGCATACGATTACTAACCATCATTGTAAAGGATGATTCCTCTCCTCCAGCTCTAGATTTAACTGTGTATCCAATATCGAAGAGCGTGTATTCGTGATAAAGCGTTTCTCCATTAGAATTACCAATTAAAACACCATAGTTATCTATACGTAAACCACCTTCGCTCACAATAACTTCTTCAGCACCATTCTTTAATGCCGATTCACGCGAACTAGACATAGCGTTATTGAGTATTTCAAGAACATATTCGGAATCAATATCTACGAGTCTCTTGTCGACAGTTTTGGGTTCAAAACCTCTCGAATACCCTTTAGCGAATCCAGGGAAATAGGGGTCTTCAGGATTGGATTTAGCTATAGATACCAGTTTTTCAAGCAACGTATCGAGATCGGCTTCGAGATTTCTCGAACCTATACTACCTATTCTCTTACCGATACAGCCGTGTATTCCATAAGTAACGTTAAAGCTACTCTTCATAGATTTAACTTTATCTCTAGAAATATCGATATTTAACGATCTAATCCATTCCCCATAGAACTCCACTTCATCCAATCCTTTGTTTCGCGATTTAGAAACAGTTTTCTCGAATATATTCATTAAAACATCCTTCATTAAACACCACCTCCAATGACTAGTCCACGGACACGTATATGAGGACCTCCATCGCCAACTCTCACCATTTGACCATCTTTACCACAACCACCGAAAACACTAGTAGTTACTTTTAGATCCTTAGCTACAGCATCAACATTCTTCAAAGTTTCAAGAATATTACCAGATATCATAACGCCACGAATAAGGCTCTCAACTCTGCCATTTTTAACTAAATAGCTTGGACCCGCTGTGAATGTGAATGTACCCATAGACGGATCTACTTGACCCCCCATAGCACCCCTACCTCTAACGTAAACTCCCTCCTTAATATCTTCAAATAATTCATCAACACTATAGTCTCCAGGCTCCATGTATGTATTGGTTTGCCTAATTAGGATCACTTGTTCATAATCCATAACTCTAGCGTTACCCGTTGGTTTCGAATCAAATCTTTTAGCAGTCCATAAACTATGTAGATATGTTTTCAATACGCCTCTATCGACCGTAACAGTTTTCACTTTAGGCGAACCTTCATCATCGTATGGTAAGTAAAATCCACCTTCAACTAAACCATCATCAACAACAGTAACGTAATCACTAGCTATTCTTTCACCAACTCTACCTTCGAGAACGCTGCCACCAGCTTCAACTATATCGGCTTCAGTTGCGTGACCAAAAGCTTCATGTAGGAGTAAACCAACCATTTCATTATCCAATACAGCATCGTAACGACCTGGTTTAACAGCTGGAGATTTAGCGGCTTGAACAGTTATTTGAGCAACATCTCTACTGAATTCGCACCAATCAGTGCTCTTAATAAATTCCCATCCAGCAACCATTGATTTCTGGTCATGAACCCTCTCTACAACGCCATTAACTTTAGCAACAGTTAGAATACTTATTCCAATCAATCTATTAGTAACTTCGACCTCATCCCCCCAACTTGATTGGTAAAACCTATTGTCATATTCGTATCCGAATCTAGCTAAACAACTTATAATATCTTTGAAATCTCTAGTAATACTATACATATCTTTCAAAACACTAATCTTCTCGCTAGAATCTACCGTGAAGGGGTCTATTGAAAACTTACTTGTAACTCTATCTCTAACTATTTTCCTTTCAAATAACTCGATTGGTAAACCAAATCTACTCATAGATTTAGCAACACTTATAGCCCTATCCACAGCCTCCATTAACGAATCCTTATCTAACCTATTCGTTGAAGCATATCCAAAGAACTTATCTACAACAACTCTAACACCAACACCTTTACTAGTAGATACTGTGTATTGCTTAACAACACCATTATCGAGAACAATTAATTCATATGTTCTATCGTGAAACCTAATATCTACGAAACCAGCGCCTCTACTCTCCCCATACTTTATAAGCCAAGACAAGTCTAGCAATAATCACCACCTACTATTATATGAAAATAAAGCATGTTCTTTAATTTAAAGACATATTATTAACTACCACTATTGTTGAGAAAACCATACATAGAATAGTAATAACAACATTATCGCTACGAAACTCTATCTTAATTCATCAAAAATATTCTATGGATAGGAAGTCGAGGAAAATAGCTTCGTATGTTGAATCCGGAAGCTAAATGGATTTATTGATGTGTATTATGATCACAATTCATAGTTGATGCTCCATTCTATATGATAACATGATGTTTCCACGGACTCCTCGACCATGTCTTCTTTTCTTGAAAATTACGTAGACTGCGAGAGTGGTTGTGATAGTTGGAACGATTAATCCTACTATTAAGTAGAATACGGTATTAACATTTCTATTTCTGAATTCATATATATTTATTGCTTTATCCTCAACTAATGAAACAGTATAGCATGGTATTGGTTTATCAAAATCTATTAAAACACTATATAGCGATTCCACTGTTTGGTTACAACCGTAAATTCTAATACTAGAAATGTAGATAGATGGATAATCGTATTCTCTACCTGTAGCGTTAAATACCGATAAATAGATTTTCTTCAAACCATACTTAGGAGTTCTTGAATGTAATCTATAAACTTGTTGATTGAGAAAAACCATAACTAAATCCTCTTCAATAGATACAGCTAATCTAGCTCTAAACACTTTATCCTTCAATAGAGAAGCATCGAAAGTTTCGTTTTGTAAACCAGCATATATATAGAGGTGGGGTTCCTCTTCATCCGGATCCTTTAGAATCAGAAACCCATATGCATAAACGCCATTCGTTGAAGCATGTATAGATACAACGCCATAGTTATCTATATGTTTAAGAACCAGTTCAACTTCAATCACATACGTTGATGCATAGAAATTTATATCGAAAACAGTTCTAAAAGCTGAGTATATTTGTTCGGCAAATAATAGCATAATTAGAAACTCGGATAAAACAATAATTCTCAATATCCCCGTATTCATTCCCAATTCAATACATCCCATAAGTTAGCAATCTATATCTAGTATTCATCGGTAAACCAATTATGTATTTCACGAATAACCTGTAGCGAATAGATTTGTAAACAACATTTAAACCCTATGCTAAAGTATAGGTATTTGGATTCCCATAAATCGAGTTACAGGTGGTTTATAGTGGATTACGTTGATACTATCATATTAGTAAAAATACTGTTAACGCTTGACGAACCCGTTAATTACATTTTAGACGGAGCAATTGCTATTAAAAACGGAATTATAGTTGATTATGGTCCTAGAGAATCCGTATTAAACAAGTATAGAAGCGAAAACATTATTGAAAAACCACACCACATAGCTATGCCTGGATTAATAGATTGCCATACCCATACACAACAATATCTTTTAAGAAGTTTGATTAACGATAAATTAATACAGCTTCCACCTGTATGGACTAAGCTTCTAGTCCCATTTGAACAAAACTTAGATAGTGAATTAGCAAGATTATCTACACAAGCTAGTTTAATCAATATGGTTAGAAACGGAATAGTATATTACGTTGAAGCTGGAGCGCCGTATCCGGAGATCGTTGTTGAAGAAACAATTAAGATTGGTGTTAAAGGAGCTGTATCGTACGCAACCTACGATATATGTGATGACGAAGTTAGAAATTCTAGTGAAGTCATCGATAGAGTTGAGAAACTATTAATAAGATACCATTCATTCAATAATAACGTTAAGATCTGGACTAGTTTAAGACAAATTATGATGTCTTCCGAAGAACTAGTACATAGAGTTATAGAGATAGCTGAGAAGTGGAAAACCGGGTTAACAATACATTTAGGCGAGTATCAAGGTGAAGTAGACTATACGTTATCTAAATATGGATTAAGACCACTAGAGTATTTGTTAAAAATAGGTTTGAATAGAGTATCGCCCATTATAGTCTCCCACGGACTTCTCCTATCACCACATGAGATCAGACTTATTCGTGAAAACGATATAAGCATATGCTGGTGCCCCACTGTTGATGCGTGGTTAACCGGTATACATTGGGCTGGTTTAATGAATAATGGAGTGAAAGTCGCTATCGGGAGCGATGGAGGGGCTTGGAATAGATTAGACCTTCTTCATGAAGCTAAGATTGCTAAAGCTATCGGTAAATCGCTAGGCAACTCCATACTATACTATAAATCAGGATTATCGTCTGAAGACTTGATTAAAATGATTACGGGATTAGGCGGTAATATTGTTAAGGATAAGGTTGGTTCAATAAAACATGGTTATTCAGCCGACATAATTATACTTGAATATAATGATTTACGTACACTACCATTACATAACCCTATATCGTTAGTAATAGATTTCCTTGAAGGATATAGTGTTACGGATGTATTCGTAAATGGTAAACATATTGTTGAAAACGGCATTGTTAAATCTATTGATGAGGAGAAAGTTATTAATAGAATACTTGATCGCGAGGATGATTTGAGAAGAATAGTTAATGAACTCTCTAAAAACCTACCTATTAAGTAGGTAGAAGTCGAGTTTATTCGTGAGGAATATAATTATGAATGGGTATTTCTCCATAATTTTCTTGAAAACCTCAACCCCCTTCTCACTAATATGGTATTTCAAACCAACTCTATAGATTAAACCAAGTTTCTCGAGTTCTTTAAGAATCGTGTACAGCGTACTCAAACTAATTTTATCGTAAACACATTTCTTAATTAACTTATATATTTGATAACCATACATACTTGTTTTACCGATAATGTAGAGAATAGCTACTCGCAATAAACCCTTAACAAGATGCTTCTCTAAAAATTGTTCTATCAATAACCCACACCGTCTCCCTCATATTTCCTACTAATCTTAAGTTGCCTAATAACTTCTCCATAAACTTCGTCTACAATACGTTTCCTCCACCACCTTCTTCTAGCAACAAGATGTTTATATATTAATCCAATAATCCTGATAAGCAGTCTCTCGTTAAAATCGTATTTCTTAAAGTGATCGTAGCCCCAAATCTTCACATTATGCTTCCAGCATTTAGAAAATATACTTACTTGAACATCCATTAGATCATCAAAAACTCTTAAAGACTCATTTCTCAACTTACATGAACCTAAAGGTACGAATAGTAGGGGGATAAGTAAAGGTTTCAAACCCGTAGAAGAGATTTCCTCAACTAATTTCAAAGTTTGATAAGCATCTTCATAAGTTTCACCAGGTAAACCAACTATAATAGTAGCACATGGAGCCCAACCATTTTCTTCTAGAAGTATTAACGAATCTAGAACAACGTTAAACCACTCTTCCGGTTTGAAAGGCTTTGCTTTACCCATCATATGTGTCTTAATTAATTTAGCAGAACCTGTTTCAATACCAACTTCAGTAGTTAAAACCATTCTTTTACCTAGTTTAAACCATGCGAATTCATATAATTGATCTGAAATATATTTAAACAAATCCGATCTATATAGTGCCGCCGCTAAATTAATGTGAGTAACCTGTATCTTCTCCAAACCATATTTCTTAAGAGAAACAATGGAGTTAATCAGTTTCTTCAAAGCATCGCTATTGGGCTCATATGGTATTCTTGAACCATATAAGAAGAGGTCTTCGGTAACCAGAAGAACTTTATTCTGACCCTCTTTAAGGTTAACCTCTATGTTTCTAACAACTTTATCTATTGGAATATCTCTTCTCATCTGCATTGTAGGTGAACAAAAAGCACATCCTCTACCGCAACCTCTCGTGATCTCTACAGCACCGTATATCGTAGCCCCTCTAATGATAGGAATCTTCGAAGCATCAACACCATTCCCCTCAACAACCTTATCAACAGGTTCGTTAGCCAATATTTTTGATACAACTATTGGAGCAACCTCCTCCCCCTCGCCTTGAACAACACATGTAATACCCATTTTCTCGGGTTCAGTAAATCTAAGTATTTGCCAAGCACCAGGACCTCCCAACACTACGTGGAAATTGTATTTTTTCTTAAGTTTCCTAATTCTCTTCATAAGTAAGTTGAATTCAAATCTATTAATCGGATCTCCTAGACCAACGATAGCTGAATAAGTTAAAGAAACGTAACCGAAACCTAAAGGATCTTTAACACCAATACCTATAATTCTAGTTTTTTCATTAACGACTTTCTCGAGATCATCTGGATGAACAATACCGATCTCGTCTTCACTAACAACGCTACTAGTAAGTGATGCTTCAATAATTCTTAAACCAAGTGGTGCATACTTAACTCTATAATCCTCACTACACGGAACCCTCCTATAAAGCTTATCTAACAAATACCTCCTCGGAACAAAAAATACTTTTGAAAACCCAGCTGAAAAACCAATAGCCGGATTTCCATTATATTCGCTCATTTCTGTCGCTGGAGCAGTCAATACTATTTTCAATTAAAACACCGTATCAACCACAATATTCAATTTTTGAATATAGGAGTTAAACTTAGATTAGCGTTTTAAAACATTACGTTCTAGTAGGGAATACACGCATAAAATAACTCCTAGAACTATGTTATCATATTATAATATCCTAGAATTCTATAAGTGCATGATGAAGACTACTTTCATAGTTTTGTGCAAATATGATACTAGAAAAGCTTATTTCTTCAGAGTAGGAGTGTGGTTAGTTATATGTAGAATCTTCAACTACTATTTCAACGTAATCCCCATCTTTTAATCCAAGCAATTCTCTCAAACAAGTTTTTGAAACGATTTCGAGAACTCTCCAATCATAAATAGATCTAGATGATTTCACAACATAAACTTTTAGAGAATTGTTTATAGATGCTGGATATACGTATACATATGAGTATATAGGTATCGGAGGAGGTATGATTATAGGTTTTAAACGAAGAAATAATAATGAAGCATCACAACCAATATCAACATTTAGAGTACCTGGATAAGGATTGAAATTGAGATACTTGATGAAAAGATCTTCATATATCTTTACGAATCTAGAAGCATATCCTAAACCTGAAAAAACCCTTCCTATAAGTTTAAAGAATACAGCCATACCGATTTCCATTAAACCTCAAGATTACCTTAAACCAACTATTTCATTCAGAGTCCCTACAGTGAATTCCAAACCGAGTTTCTCTAGAGTTTCTCTTCTTGGAACCCCTCTCTCATCCCAACCTCGCAGCTCGTAATATATCGATAACATCTCATCGTATTTATGTAAATCGAGTTTAGCGCCAACAAATGGACCTTTAGTTAATGGGTTCTTAAACCACCTCATTGGTGCATAATCGTTTTCTCTACTCCAACCACCATACTCTCTTATCCAGAACGCTCTAATTAATGTATATATTCTATTTGCGACCTCCATTAATTTATCCAAAGTATAATCAATACCGGTTGCTAACTTCAGCAGTTTAGGATAGTAATCAATACTTAGATTAACTTCAACCCAAGGTAATCTACATGTTGTTAATGATTCAAACATACCGCCGCGAATATTCTGTAGATACACTAACCTCTCAACTTTCTCCCTAGTATACCCCAACCTATCTGTTTTAACTTCATAACTAATAATCCATGCATCTTTATGATGAGCACCAATAGGTGAAGTACCATATGCTAAAGCCATAGCTGGCGCAGCGTGGCAATCGTATGCTGAGACTTCAAGCCCCTTAACATGTACTGCGAAATCCAAAGCTTCCCTCCCCAAGCTTCTAGACATTCTCCAAACACCATCAGCAATCATAGCTCCCAAGCCCCTCCTATACGCGGTATCAATTAATAACTCCTTAACCGCCTTATGATCGCCCCACTCGATCTTTTCTTTCAACAAACCTCTTTCAGAAGCCTCCATTGTAAAACCAATAACGTTGCCGAACGATATAGTATCTATACCGAGCATGTCACAGAGCTTATTTATCTCGGCAACCCTCCTTAAATCGCTTAAAAGAATATTACTACCAAGCATAGCTACGTTCTCGTAATCCAATTCGCTCTCCTCGCTAGCTATATCGAGAATAACGTTTCCACACTGCATGTTACAGTATGGACAACCCCTTCTCTTAACTTTAAGTTTCTCCATTAAATCACCACTAATTGTATCGTAATACTCCCAAACCCCCTCTCTGAAATTCATAGTTGGTAAACAAGAGTTCTGATTACTCCACACTATAGTAGCCATAGTGCCCTGTCTAATCCAGAAATCATAATTATCGCTAGATAGTATTGATTTATAAGCCTCTTCCACAACACTTCTATACTCAGATGGATTAGCTAATTCGACCTCTCTAGAACCCTTTATAACAATAGCTTTGAGATATTTAGAACCCATTACAGCTCCAATACCGGGTCTACCCCCGCTCCTCCCCTTCATTGATAGAATAGTAGCGTATCTAACGAGATTCTCGCCTGCGGGGCCTATTTCGAGTAAACCAATATTCCTACCATGTTCTTCAATAAGTTTATCTTCCGTTTTGAAAGCATCTAATCCCCATAAATGATCAGCATCTCTAATTTCGACTTTCTCGTCCTCAATATATATGTAGACGGGTTTACGTGAGGAACCCTCAATAACTATAGCGTCATAACCAGCTTTCCTAATATGAACACTAGCCATAGTACCTATATTACCATCTCCATAACCAAGTGTTAATGGACTTTTAGAAGCAACAACTAATTTACCACTACTTGGAGCGGGAATTCCGGATAATGGGCCAGCAGCTATAACTAACTTATTATATGGAGATAACGGGTCAACGCCTGGGGGCAATTCATTCCAAAGAATATAAGCGGCTAGCCCCCTCCCTCCAATATAGTTTACCAGTATAGACGGATCTATTTTTTCAACACTAACTTTACTCTTAGAGAGATTTACTCTGAGAAGCCTACCCCACCAAGCTTTCAAAACCAGCACCCCCTATACATAAGTAGTATATTATACAAAACTTAGAGTATTTCTAGATTTCGCAATACTATTAATTTAGTGTAACGCTTTTCCATGAATGAATAAATTGTTATATTATTTGATTAAACGATTGAAATATTGTGGCTACTCTAAATAATTAAAATCATAATCTTTAAACAATATAGTATTGATCAAGTAAATACCGTTGGTGCCGGTATTGAGTAGTTTTGAGTATGAAAAAAGAGTTTTAGCTAGCGTGAGGTTTACAACTAGATTTACAGGCGAGAAACTAGAGCTGAGCGAACTCATCAATATCGTTGATACAGCAAGATGGGCTCCAAGCATAGGTAATATACAGCCTTGGGAAATAATACTTATACATGACCCCATAGAGCTCAAGAAACTCTCATCTCTACATCCTCGTGGAAGAATTTTTGAGAAAGCTTCTGGAATCTACATTATCGTTACTGACCCGGAAGCAACAACGAATCACTTAATAGATGGGGGTTCTATTATGAGTTACCTTTCTTTATCAGCATCTATAAGGGGCTATGCTGTCCACATAATGGCTCTAAACGACGACCCAGTTATAAAATCTGAGTTGGCAATCCCGCCCAAGAAGTACCTTTTAGGTTTAGTAGCTGTGGGTAAACCTGTTGAAGGTCAAGTTATGATACCTTTTAGAAAAGGAGTTAAGGATATTCTACATTTGAATAAATATGGTATAAGGATGTTCTAAAATGGTTAAAGTACTACTGAATAATGTTTATTATTTGAAAGATACCGTGTATAAGGGATTCATATATTTCGATGAAAACTCAATAATTGAGGAAGGAACCGAGCCCGACCCTGAATACGAATTATCCGAGTTAGTATATGAATTTAAAGAAAATGCGTTTATACTTCATGGTTTCAGTGTTATTGTAAATCCTACACGATACTTATACCGTGGTTTTAATAATTTAGAAATGAGTGTATTCGATGAAAGGGAAATCGAGAAACTCGTATATTCAGCTCTATATGAACTCATAATTAACGGCGTTACTCTACCTATCATTATAGATGAAAAACCAGAAGTTGTTTCAAAAATACTTTTTGAAAATGGAATTAAAGGTGTTTTAATAGTAGATCGTGGGACTTCGCGCAGAATAGGTGATAACATCTATCTAGAAATAGATGAGTCATCTATTTACCACGAAGATTCGAGAATAGGTTATGTACATGACTTAATATGTAAAGTTGATAATTTCAAGAGCAACTGTGTATTTCTCGATATAAGAGAGGAAGGAACATGGAATCTCTCCAGTATAATTTACTACATCGTTAGATCTAAGGGAGTAGATGTTGAGAACGTAATCCGCGTATTAACAAATCCATATAGATTACTCAAAATAGATTCAGGTAAAATCGAGAAAGGTTCGAAACCAGACTTGTTAATTTATGATTTGAAAAACAGTTTCTTAACAACACCTATTAACATGCTGAAATACGTTGTATTAAGAGGATATACGCCGGATTACGTGTTTCTACGCGGCGATGCACTTGTAGAGAAGAGGGAGCCGCTGGAATTAACGCCTCTCGATCTCCTAGATATAGTTTTAAAGAGAAACCGATAATAATACTGATTGTCTACTTAATACTATATTTCATTGGTGTCAACTTGAGTTCAATCAATCTAAATGATTATTTAAAGAAACTCAGTGGCGTTAGATGGTTTATTATCTTAGACTCTACGAGTGGGAATGTAGTTGCTAAATCTAGTGGATTACCAGACCATTATGTAGAACCATTAATAGCTATATCGAAGTACTCGGTAGATTTATCGAGAGAAGCGTCAAAATACATTACACAACTAGGCGGTGGGGAGAGTGGGAACACTATATTTGTGAGATTCGATAATGAGGGTTTAGAAATAGATATTGTTGGAGAAAAAGTCGTTATTAGTAATATTGACTATAGGCTTCTAGATTATATTCCAAAAGTTCTCGAAAGAATTAGGAAGAATAATCCCGTAAAATGTAGTAAATGCGGGTATGATTTAACTCTAGAAATAACTACATGTAGTAGATGTGGTAGGAACATACCATTCATATCGAATAAATGCCCATTCTGTGGTAACGATACTAGTGTTAAAACCTGTCCAAATCATGGTGGTTACGTTGATTTCGAAGGTAGAGTTGTATCTGGAGATATCGGTATTCTAATCCTTAGCACTATCGTTGGTATAGTCTTACTACTGGCATTCCTATTAGCTGGAACACTATTACCTAAACTAAAAATACTATTATATGGATTAGGAATAGCGATCTCTTCAGCACTAATAGGTGTGGGAGTACATAGATATAGAGTGAAATAAGTGGGCCCGGGGGGATTTGAACCCCCGACCTCCCGGTATCCAACTAACAATCATGCGTGAAGCAAAATATTTGTTATCAGCCGGGCGCTCCACCAAGCTGAGCTACGGGCCCATTTATTCAAATTATAGATTTCAAAAATGGTATGCTTAATAAATGTTTCTAAAATATTTAAACACTAACATACCTGAAAATCTCAATACCTAATAGTTTTAACTTTAATTTTATAGGTTTAATATAATGATCCGCTACGTAGATAAATTATTATTCGTAAGAGTATCTAGCAGTGTTTTGTTAGCTTTAGCTTTAGTAATACTTAATCTCAACACCATAGCTTGGTTAAACACACTTGATAGTAAAACCGAGGTTTCATATAGCTTTAATCCTATAACTTGTTTCTCCATGTATAAGTTGATTAGCGAGAAATACGAAACAGTACAGATTGGAAGGTCTGACACGGATAAATATTCAATCGATAAGCTGGTTTTCAAATACACTATCGATAATATCGGTGATGTATCCATCAGGGTTGACGTATATAAACCATTGAATAGAAACTATATTGAGAAATACGCTATACTGATACATGATTTCGGACAAGACCCCAGATCGTTAACATGGCTTACAATAAATCTCGTTAATAGAGGTTTTATAGTTGTAGTTCCCGATAATCGAGTAAATATTTATGGAACAAAACTAGAACTATTCAGTAGAAATCCATATGAATCATGGATATATTTAACGATGATGAATACTAAGAAAATAGTGTCCTACATATCGAAGACCAGTTTCAATACAGCAAACCAATCGATCAATATATTAGGCGTAGGTTTTGGAGGTTTAGTAGCTGTTCTAACCGGGGTTTATGATAGTAGAATACATACATCTATATCTATTGGAAACGTATTCAGTATACGTAGATCTATTGAGAAAGGAGGATTTATTGTATTTTACATTAATAGCTCGAACGATATTAACCCATGTTACGACCCGACTAATGTCGTGAAGCATTCCTCAAGCAGAATACTCGTAATAACAGGGTTATTCGATGAGATATCTAGTTATGGAGAGTACATTAACGATATTATTAAAGCTAGTAATGTAAAAATCAGTGTAATTCCAAATAGAGGCAGGTATAATGAAGTCCCAGATCAATGGCTTAATTTTGCTATGGATTATCTGGAGGGAAGAGATGGTAATGAAAATAGTGGTGCCAAAGTATTTTTCAAAACGGATATTTTGAAAACAAGTATACATGTAGAGGACCATTACGATAGATTCATCGTTCTACATAGACCAGCCATACCTGGATTTTCATGGAGAGTAAAGAACGTAGAGAGCAGCACTATAGAATTCCACGATTTTCTAATACCCACGGAATACATTGTTGTAAATAGAGATAATTACATTATTGTAAATAATTTGAAAAAAGGATCTATACTAGGATTAATCATTTCAATAATATACGTTCCGCTTTGGATATTGATAAATAAGTCTTTAATTAAGAAATTCCTTCGTAAAAGACTACTTAGTTACATCGTATTGATTATAAACACTATCCTCTTATTCTACCACTCAATACCGTCTTTCTTAGCTGTAGGTTATTACCACATATCTATAATAGAGTTATCAGAATTGTTACATAGTTATGTGTTATTCATACCTTACTTCACTATCTTCATAATATTTTCACAACCAGCACTATATGTCATAACGCTTCTACATAATGATAAGTATAGAACAATTTATTTAATTATTCCGTTGTTAACGATATCGATATACTACACAATACTACTACACTTAACTACGATATTTGAATCGAAAATCGTCATCCTACCAACAATAACGTTAGCATTAATTGTAGCATCCATTATTCTAAATATGTATGAATCATCCAGTACTAAACAATAGAATAATTAGAGAGTATTATTTCGATACCCAGAGTATTTGAAATTTTTAATTTTCTATTGTTCCGGGTATTTAAATACAGATTACGAGAATACTGATTATGCTTCCATCTACTTTAGCGGTAAGCCTTAACTTAAAAGATACTCTGTATCTTTTGTTTTAATAACGAATATAAAGCTGTTGAGAATATGAGGCTATATTCAATCTAAAAGCAGTGTAGGAATAATTGTATCATCTATAATTCCTTCTAGGGATTAATTACACCCGATTAACTATTATTTAAATTAATTATTTAAATTGATGTAAGCAGATGAATCGCTATGAAATCCTAGTTATAATTTATTGAATAACTACTGCTGCAAACCCCAGATCGAGACGAGGAATTAATGTTCTCATCCACAATAGATCATCATTTAATTATCAGATTATCCGCTGGTAATCATCGATTTAGCCGGGTTTAAATTTACGAGGAACATCACTAATCAGCCTGCCCGTCGTATTCATCCCCGGCTAATATTGTGATTAATCGACGAAACCCTAATAAAAATTAATTAATAGAGACGTTAGGGATCAGTTCACGAGGCTCAGGTCATGTAGTAACCTAACCTACTGTTCATCATCGAGTCACAAGTATTGTTTATACAAGATTTATACAAGATATATTTTTAGAGAAAATCTTGTATTTCAACTTGGAAAATATATTATTGGTGTGAGAATATATTTATTAAATGATTCAAAACTTTTAAATAGGTTAAGTGTGTTATAGTGTTTACGCTGAAAAATAATGGTTTGAATAATAAGGGTTAGGGAAATAATTTTGTCATCATTTTTTAACTTCGAAACACTGCTGGAATTAGTGAAGCTCTCCGATGAAGTTTATGCGAGAGCTAAGAGTATGGAGAATCAATACGGTAAGAAGATCTATGAGGGTTTAATGCTTACTCTAGATTTCAGAGGGAGTAGTGAAGCAGCTGTTAAGTTCATTGAGATCCAGCGTTTATCTTCTATCCCTTTGGTTTACATTGATAACGATAACACGTGGTGTATTAATAGAGAAGTAGCTGTAGGATTGTTAAAACAAGTTGATCCTCGAGCACCTATAGAGAAGATCTTTAGAGAAACACAGTCTGAACCGAGTAAGTACGCCGGAAAGTATAGATTGAAACTTGGTGGTGCTTGGGGAGAAATAGCTAGTTTCTACATACTCAACGAACCCCTACCGAAAATAACTAATATAGTGTACTTACTACATATGGCAACATACATTACTTCATTCACAACAGTAACCATACCGGAAATATATACCGGTAGTGAAGAGTTCTTGAAACTAGTTAGCGGTATTGATAAGAAAAATGGTGCAATAGAGTTCTTAACGAAACTTATGCGTAAAAGATACATACCCGAAGACCAGTATACATCGGCTCTAGAAGCAGTTAATAAGCGAAACGACCTCCCATTCACAACTTTCAGAGATATTCTCGAGAAATACGAAGCAAGAATGGTTCTATCAGAACACTTAACTAAAGGAGTAAGCGGTATTATTGAGAAATTGAATGAAATAACTAGTAAATACGGTGATAAACCAATACCTAGAGAGGAGGTATCACTAATAGTTGGAGAACTATACTCAGTTGTACGTGGTTTAAAAGAAGTCTTGGAAGAATTCAATAAAGCATTACGTGTATTAAACGATTTAATGACTACAAGTGGAAAAACAATAAGTCCAGCAAAACTGAGAAGCATAGTTGAAGAGTTATCTAGAGTGTAAACTACACGATACGGAGAAACTGCAGATTTTTCTAAATATACATAATCTACACTCCCAATTCCATCTTGGGCGGTAATTATCCTTAATTAATTCCTCAACATGGTTTTCAATGTTATAATCCAATCTACTATAGGAGAACTCAAACATAGCGTTAGGAGTCAAATATACTAAAACCCCTTTATCAGCATCAAGCATATTCATGTATAGCTGAAGCTGCATAACGTGATGTTCTAAAGGTTTTTCTCTAAATAATTTCGAGAATTTGAATTCAACAATAACTTTCTCATCTCTATTATAAGCATCAACTCTACCCTTCAAAACATATTTTCTTGAATTAACATACACTTCCCTATTTAACGAAAACTCTATTTCGAAATTCCTATTCTTAAGTAACTCGGCCAATCCTCTATGAATAATTTTACCAATAACTAATTGGGGTTCAAATCTGAAAGTTAGTTCAGGATAATGCCTCCTAAGGTGCCACTTATGAGTACATACAACGAGATCTGATACATAGATTACACTAGGATCCCTAAGTTCATTTAATTTCTCATTAAACTCCCTAATATCGTCTTCATAGATCAATGGTAATATGTATCCAATCGAATCATACACGTGGCTCACCGTGGAAATCAATTATACATAAATTACCTGTTTTAAGCATAGTAGATAAGCGATTTATTAAAGACTTAGCGTGCGGAGAAAGAGGTTTTGGAGGATCATTTAATTTGAAGAAACCAGCATCTAAAGCATCTGAAGACGGTTTAATCAAAGTAGTTTTTGGTTTTACGAGGAAATCAATAATTACTATATGTTCATAACAATCAATACAGGAACCAGGTATAATCTCGGATACGTAAATCACACCAATAGGTTCAGCTTCAACCCCTGTTTCTTCCAGAAGCTCTCTCTTAACAGCATCTTCGAGTTTCTCGCCAAACTCGACTCTACCGCCGGGAATACTCCAGAAACCCCTATATGGGCAACCAGATCTCTTTACTAAAAGTATACTATCGTTATGTAGAACGACAGCACCGACACCAACAACAACCATGTTAATCAACTCTATTTACACACATACCGCTAGAGAGACAAATCTCCAGATAAGTTTCTCTAACGATTTCGAGATGATCTCTTAATTCGCGATAAAATTTCTCCAGGAAATCGGGTTCATCGGTTTCAATCTCCATAAACCAACCGACTCCAATCAAGTGGTCAATAAGTATTTTAGTACGTTCATGAACATATACTTCACGATACTTAAGAAAGGAAACTACTTCTCTAAAACCGAGTTTATTAAGAATATTCAATGCAATATCCATATCTTTAATTTCAACTTCAAATTCCTCGCGTTCCTTAAATAAACCATTGATTCTCCTAGGTCCCTTATAACATAGTAGAAAAGATACAGTATTCTTCACTAAAGATCTTCTACTTCTTAATCTTAATGCTTCATCACTACTCGCCATATCCCTACATGGATGTTGAAAATACGTATCTAGCTCTACAATACGATCAATTAGTTTAAAACCAAATCTCATTAAGTAATCGATATAGAACCTGGGTTCAAGTTTGAGTCTAAATTTAGCTTCTCTCTCTAAATACATGAAAACACCACTACACAACTTCCTCATTTAATGCTTTAAATAGGAATATATAAATTAGACACTTAACAGTTAATTCAAAGATTAATATTTTAGAATCGGTACAGTATATGGTATTCACTAGATTCATAATAGCGTATGGAGGAATATATGCACGTATAGTTGCTAATTGTATAGCTTTAATGCTAATTGGTTTCAGCTTACTATATATCGGGTATGATTATCTCGGAAACAAATTAGTTGTAACGAGTTTTTTCAATCCCCTACCAGAGTTCTCTACAGCACAATCAATTGATTACCGATTAGGAATTTTCATACCATATGAAGGATCGTTTGAATTAACGAGTTTTAATATGAGAAGAGCTGGTTACGTAAAGTTAAGAATTGATTACAGCGTAGGTGGATATACTTATGGACCAACATCACCCATTTCCTTAACATTTGAAGTCTTAGTTAATAAAATGGACCCTATCAGTAGATTGAAAAAACTATTCACCGGGTTTAAAGAAGAATATGTTAGTTTAAGCAGAACATCTTTCGAAATCTATTCCGAGGGGAGCTACGAACTATACATAAAAATACCATATGAAGGCCACTACATTATCAGAACAACAGCGAGATTGACGGATTCATCTATGAAACCAATACTCCGATACCACATAACTATTGTTGAGTATCGTGAAGACCAAGACGTAGTTATCGCTAAATGGTTGCAGTTCAGCGGTTCCCTAATAACGGGTATAGGAGTATTACTCTTCTTCTTATCTCCTCTTATAGCTTCATCTTATGCTAAAGCTTTACATAAACGTGTTTAGATAAAATCTTATCAAAATTAATCATAAATAATACATGATCTTTCTCAATACATCGATAAGTACACTGTTCTCAATATTCTTAGGGATTTTAACAATAGCTAGATTAGCGTGACCACCAATATCTTGAGCTACACCCTCCGTATAGAGATTTTTCGCTAAACGATAAGCTCTACCTTTAGATGCTTTGATCACTAAAATATTGAAATCCTTACTAGTTTTGAATCTAACTATTACAGGTTTCTTCAATATCGATGCTAATCTAGATACTAGTGGTGTAAACGAATACGCTGCGTTCTGCTTACTTCTAGCATCTATGAATCTGAAATCGCCTATTTTAACACCAGTTAAAGCGAGGTTTAAAGCTATATCGCTAATTTCCTTATCCATCTTGACGATCCTCTCCATTACTAGTTTAAATGGTTTTGTATCGAATATCGAGAGATCAGCTATAGGCGATGCAAACCACTCTACTGTTCTAGCCCATAATGTTTCATCACGTGTATATGCAATCGCTTTAGCAATTTGTTTCAAATACTCGAAAATCTTATATTTATCTTCAGGAATTTTCTTACCAACATCCATGAATTCAATGACTTCGAGAAATCTCTTAATCCTATCGGGGATCTGAACTCCTCTCTTCTCCAAAACTTCAGCAACAAGTATTGATGTTGGTTTTCCATGATCAACGATGATTTCGTCAACAACGTTTACGAGGTCTTTCTTATGCATTATAGTAGATAAATGATGATCGAAATAAATGATTTTCCTAATACCGAAATGTCTTTTAACAAGTTTAATAATTGAGTAAACTCTATCGGTATATGGTATATCAAGTAAAACCATGTATTCATAACGTTCATTTAAATCTTGGAATATGTATTTGAATCTATCCGGATCCAATGGTTTCTTCTCAACAATTGCTTTACCATTATGAGGATATAGATTTAGCTTATCTTGAGCATATAGCACGAGTGCTGCAGCCATTATGCCATCGAGATCCCAATCGCTACCTATGAATATCCTCGGTAAATTCTGTTGCTTACTCATTTTCTAAACCTTTCCATAATTTTCGTTATTTAAAGCATTCATTATATTGTAATAAACTTGTATAAAAAATGTTGGATTGAAAACATTGCTTAAGAAAGCTATTGAAGCTATTAGATCGTTGGAAAAACGCTACGCTACGAAACCTCGTGAAGCGATAAATGTTACTGTAGAGGTTGGGGATTTCGAGGAAAACACTGGATTTAGCGAAATAGATTATAGGAGTATTGGGGTTAAACACATAGATATTAGTAGCGTGAAGAGAAATACATTTATCTATGGTTTAGATAGTAGTTCTAGAGTTGTCGATACACCATATTCATTCATCGCTGTAGGTGCATCAACTGTTCTCAATAGATTCAACGGGTTCACCATAGATTATCCAGATATAAATGATATTTATGGCGAGGAGAGTAAAAGGTTCTTTACGTTATTCATACCGGAATTTGAAGCTGGTGATGAAGAACTAGATGTTCTGGAAAACATGAACATTGTAACAAAAAACCCTGCGGGATATAGGTATAAACCTGGTTATAACAAATCAATTGCTCTAGACGAATTTAGATTAATGCTTGAAAATGCTTTGTTGAGAGAAGTTCTTGTTAGAGATTGTTTTAAAGATGCAACACTGCTTCTCGATGGACCCCTCTACATTGTTCCACAATACGTCAACATAGGTTTGAAAGAAATGGGGAACGAAGTTGTTAAAGCATACATTGATGCTTGGATTACATTGGTTTCTGAAAGATTAAATATATTGGAGAAACTATTTGTAGAGAAGAACGTTATTTCAATCGGTGTTGTTAAGAGAATTAATAGATCAAATATACTTTCAAAAACAGACCCATTGGGTATATCTAAAAGTTGTTTAAACGACTACACTTACCTTTCTACATATATTGAGAGAACTAGTAGAACTCTAAACGTTAAACCATTAAGTATCGGACCATTAATCTATAGACAAACTATTCTAGAGAAAACACTACCTCTGAAGAAAGCAATATATATAGCTGTTCCAAAAACACTCTATAGTGGAGGATATAGAAACTATTGTTTCTTCAGGATTGAATCGTTTGAATATGTGGGAGAAGAGGAGATTCTTAATCCAATACTATATGATAGTGTATTAACGGGAACAACTATGCCTTTAACAATACTTATTGCTGATAATAGAGTTAAGAAAATAACGAGTTGCTTAGTGAACTATACGAAAGCAATACTTGAATACCCTGTTGAAACGACGCTACAGTATATATCTATTAGTTAGAATAATAGTTTCGAATAACTATATTTCAAATTAAATAAATACATTTTATTAGAGAATAGTGTTCTCTATAACGTTTATTCATGTGGTTTATTAAAATGGAACACTTGATAGATAAACTTAATGAAAACTATTCGGAAGCCGTTAAGATTGCTCAAGAAATAGGAGAAATTGTTGGTTGGGTTTCTAGAACAAGTCCCTCTAGCTTATCGGAAGAGGGGGGTTTCGTTTATTTCGATGTTGAACCAGCTATTTACTTTAAGGATTTCCTAGATATAGCCTCTACGGGTAGCTACCTAGCTGTTGTTGATATCAAAACTAGGCATGTGATTAGTTTAGTTGTTGTTAGCGTTGAGCGTAAAGACGTATTAGCTGAACTAGAAGTTCCAGATATGTGGACATCAACTACGATTAGGGAATTATCGGGTTTATTAACGAAAACTAGAATTAAAGCTAAGCTTCTACTAGCTTATGATATATTTAGAGATGAGACGAGTATAGCGAGCTACGTTATAGAGCCGCAATCCCCCGTCATTAAGCTTAAGGATACTAGAATTATACATAGATTACTGGGTTTACCGGATAAAGGAGTATTTTTAGGATACGTTAGCATAGGTGATAGACCATTATTCGACGCTAATGCACCGCTGTATCTTCCATTAAGAGCGTTCTACCAACATGTTCTAATCTTGGGCACAACGGGGTCTGGTAAAACAACTTTATTGAAAAATATGATTGCATCAATATATAGCCTGAACACCGATAGCGCCAACGTTTCTCTCTTAATAATGGATCCCAATATGGATTACGTAACTATGATATTGAAACCTGTATGGGACCTTGCAGGTTTAAATAAAGAATTGGAAGAAAAAATGATTAGTAAAGTTAATGGAAGTATTCGTAAACCCAATGGTTTAATAATCATACTACCTGTCACTAAATTCGCTGTCGAGAATTTTGAATTGAAAAACACGAGTTGGGCTAAACTACTGAAAAGAATTGCTGAATCATATGTTGAAAACACTTATTTTCCAATAGCTAACCGATACGGATGGAGAATTAATATTGAAAATATTGAAGTTGGAGAAGAGGATGTTAAACCTCCTTTAAGATACGTTAAAATCGATTTGAAAATAGATTATGTTGGTGAATCAAGTAATTACGAGTTATTCATTATACCTTATGGATTTAGATTTAAAGATATGGATCCACAGGAATTTATATCTCTAAACCCCTATTTCACACGACAAGCTAGAGATGGTTTAGTTAGATTACTGAATTATGCTAAATTAATGAATATAGATATAGAAACTATTTATGAACTATACGATATTCTTAGAGAAGCTAGGTTCAGAATTGAAGAAAAGAAACAGAGTATTGCTTCTGGTAAAATTAGAGATATAGTAGAACTTATCAAGAGTTTAGCTATTCATAAATCAACACTTGAAAACATTATTAGACAAATAGGATCGGTTGTTGATTCCGGTTTATTCGATATTGAAGTATCGGATGCGCCAGGAGAAGATAGGATACTTCGGGAACCACCAATTGGTTATTTAATGGAGAAACATATTTCAGTATTTAGAAATTATCCAGTTATAGTTGACCTATCTTACCCTCAAGAACATAGTTATGCAGATCCAGAGAAAGTAATTAGTATTGTTGCTTTTAGAATACTCAATAGTGTTTTTAAATGGAAGGTATTGAAAAGTAGACAGAAAGTTTTAACACAACCAGTCATTATTGTTTTCGACGAAGCACATAGATTCTTCCCCTCTCGAGAAGGGGGTAGAGAGGAATATATTGAACAAGTTTCAAGCATGATCGATAGGATCGCTAGATTAGGTAGAGCTAGGAGAATGGGACTTATATTCTCAACCCATTCTCCAAAAGATGTTCACGATATTATTCTTCAACTTACAAACACGAAGATTATTTTAAGAATGGATAAATCACAAATATCTGTACTCGACTTGCCGGAGGAGTATAGAGATCTTGTTCTTAGAGCTAGCGATCGTGTTGGAGTTATTCGTAGCCATATTTATAGAACTGGATACGCTGTTTTCAAAACAACTTTACCATTACTTGGACACTTCGATCTATCGATTATCTAATTTACTTAATGCATACAAGAATCTGTGTATGAAAGTAATTACTGTTAATATAGTTAGAAGTAATAGAATTACTATTGATAAAGCTCGATTCAAGTAGCTTACAAGTATGGTAATTATAATTCCCAATATTCTCTCAGCTCTCTCAACGAAACCAATAGATTGTAGATTTAAACCAAGAGAATCAGCTCTAGCTCTACAGTAACTAACCATTAGAGACGAAACTAGAAGTGTTATAACGATATTTGTAGGGTATTTCAAAGGTATTAGAGCAAGTATAATTATCGTATCGCTCAACCTATCTATTGTTGAATCAAGAAATGCTCCACGTTTAGAAACGCTATCTGTTAATCTAGCTACCGCTCCATCTAAAGCATCCATTAACCCAGCTAAAGCTATAGATAATAAAACACATTCCTTAGATTGGAAAAAACAATGCTGATGCGAAAGCAGTAGCCGAGAATAGTAGGGAGAGTATTGTTAAGTAATCAGGTTTTAAACCAGTCTTCACAAATACTCTAGCAATAACACATAGTATTTTCTCGAAAAACACTTTATACTTAGTCAGCAACGCATTTATCACCACATATTTCTCTACAAATACTCTTCATAATTAAAGCATCCTGTTCTAAAACAGGACTTTCACTAATAAATACAGCTTCGACACCAGCCGAATAAAGTGCTCTACATACTATTTTAAAATCAGGACCATAGCCTTCCTCGGATAACACAACGTGTCTTCTCTCGCCACCCTTACCATACTCGATTTTCGAGAAATGAGTGTGTAGAGGTTTAAGAACATAGGATCCGAGCTCTTTTTCGAGATCGTTTACAATACGTATAACATCATCTTCACTAACTATGAATTTACCCTGATACCTGGCGTAAATGTGGGCCCAATCAATAACTGGAACAACACCTTTTAGTTTTTGAGATATATTTATAGCTTCACTAATATCGCCGATTTGCGTCTTCTTACCCGTAGTTTCTACTCCTAGAAGAACATTATTAGCCCCTATACTATCCCTAAATTCGATAACCTCAGCGAGATTCTTAATAACCCATTCTAAAGCTTCACGTTTAGATGGAGCATCACTATAGTATCCTGCATGAAATACAACAATATAACTACCCATCCAGAAACTAGCTTGTACAGATTCCATAAGTCTCTTAACACTAGCTTCAACAACCGATTTCTTAGCACTAGCAAGGTTAATATAGTAGGGTGCATGAAGACTGAGTTTAACGTCATTCAATAAAGCTTCAGAACCAAATTCTCTCGCTTTCTCCTCCTTAATATTAACTCCTCTTACAGCTTCATACTCCATAGCATTCAAACCCATTTCTCTAAGAAAAGAAGGTGCTTTCACGATATCTTTAGATTTCATCGATATTGGTTTACCAGCAGGTCCAAATCTAAATCTAGGCATATCCCAACCCTATTTAACATATAGATTCCACATGTTAAATAAAACGTATTCCGAGTATTTCTTCGAGAAACCTATATTTATCACCACGTTTCTCTTCAACCGCTCTCATTAAACCCCTGTAGTTAACGGGGTGTAACGTGTAGATTTTCGATGATTCCACCTCTGTAGAACCAATTCTTAATCTACGGGGATGAATGTAGTCTAACGATAAGCCAGCTCTATTAATGTAAGCATCGACAAGTACTTGTGGAAAGTAGTCTCTATTGATATAACCGTAATGGTCCACTGGAATACCGTATGTTTCAGCAACAAGTAGTTCACCTACAGCATCATCGATCAAACCTGTTAAACCGCTTTTGATACAACTAGATAGGTCTCTAGACGCTAATATTATTCTAGAGTAGTCTTCGTAATGATCTATTTTAACTCTAGAATAGAGATCGGGTATCGCAGTAGACTCTACATTAACAGCATCATTAACACTCTCAATAAAATCATCGCTTTGAATAACACTACTTAAACCCCCACCGATAGTCACAGCTTCAAAGAATTTTTTGAAATCAAATAGTAGTTTAGTATATCTCCCTCCATCAATAACGGTTTTCAGAAGTTTCCCTATCATTTCAATAGCTTTATCTAATCCTTCACGAGATAATCTGTAGCTACGATAACTAACTCTAAATTTATCCACGGATTTCCTAGCAATATACCATAAATCAGTAGGTGCTTTATCTAGAAGTAAATTGAGGCTCGCAACAATATATGCATATTCTTCAGCGAGTTCCTTTAATTCACCGGTTTCTCTTAAAATCTTAGCTAATAGGAGGCTTTCACTTACGGGAACTATGAATCTCTTCATTCTAACATGTACTAGAGAATAACTTCTTTCGGCCTTAACTCTAGATAATATTTCTACAGTTCTCCTAAACGCCGGGAACGCTGCAGAACTATCTATGAATACATATTTGAAACACGTGGGTCTAATGGAATTCAGGAAGATATCGTACAGAAAAATTGTTTTAATAAATCCATAAAACCTTGCTTTAACGATTTCATCCGAGTCTAAATCTGGTGCTCTAATTATCAATGTAGTGTTGGGTAATTTAGTTGTATTAGAAGCTAGTTCTTCCAAAATTCTAATAGCAAAACCAATATCTAACCCATTAGTCGAATCTATTAGGAATACGAAATTATCCTGTGGAATACTTATTTTATACATATACGTACTCGCTAACTCATACGTGTACTTTATTGATTGAAACTTAAATGGTATAGACTCTCTAGTACCAGTATCTTCAATAAGAATTAATTTAGCCTCCGTAGTTTTGAACATCCTAGTCGTTATAACAATAATTTCATCTAAACCCTTCATTAATGGAACTAATTTGGTTAAACCATTCGAAATGAGGATCAATTAAATTTACCACCAATTACCAATGATGATATCCAGATCCTTTTTCAAATCCTCCAGATTCTTCAATATAGCTGGAATTCTGTTTCTAACAAATTCCAATCTCTTAACGAGAGTTTCCCATATTTCATAAACATCGGTTTTCTTAAAGTATTTTATAAATTCATTGATTTTATCAATTGTGTATACTTTAACAATAAACTCCTCTGTTTCCGGTAAATCCTTTATTTTCGCTGACGAAGGTATATAGATTTTGTCTTTAGTATAGAACTGTATTTCACTAATATCGTTGTTAGAAATACCTAATCTAGATAGATGCGCTGTTAAAACTGGTTGTACAGCATCTATGAGTTGCTTATTACTCTCTACGCTCAAACTACTCGAACCGATGTAGTCTTCGTTTAGATACGTGTAGAAAGTTATGTTTCTATAGTTTACGTTCCTAACATTAATATTCACTCTATGTAGTAGTTTATCACCACAATGTATTTCTAAAATAGATTTAACAGTTGATAATGGTATTACATCTACGTAAGAATACAGGTGTGTTTTAAATAAATTGGAAATTCTGATCGAACCAGTAGGTTCTACTTTAAAATTAACTTCACCCTCCTTACCGTAAATCCTTATTCTCAAAACTTCATCATCTGTAAGAGAAGCTTCAGGACCCGCTTTTCTCGAGGCTCCAGATACCGTATTATATATCTCTATATTTATAGATATTCTAGGTATAATTGCTTCAGCAACTAGTGGTATTGGATTTACGTATAGAATTAGATTGTGTAGTTTAAAGCTGGAGACGAATAAGTACTCATTAGTTTTGATACTAGATGTTAGAATCGCTAGTGATAGGAGAATTATATTTAAAATCCAACCATATAGTGGGAAAGTTATTAAACCGAATAGAAGACCTTTACGCTTAATACATAATACCAGAATTATTGCGTAAATTATTGGCAAAATAGTTGTGTTTAAGTAATCGAGAAAAACCCCACTACGAATGAATTGTTTTAGTAAGTACTGTAGGGTTGGTTCGGAAACTATGAGAAACCCATATGTTATAATAGTTGATATTATGAAGAATAAGTAGTGTATAAATCCTCTAACATATAGTACTAGTATTGGGCTGTAAAATCTTGGATTCATTAATGACACCATTAATTCAACAAATAACATAACTAAATGAATCAAAACTGCTAATAACTAATAGGTATTTAAGTACAGAAGCGATTTTAATCTAAACTCTAACCTATAGATATACTATTGGATAATCATACTACAGCTAATAATACGTTCATATTCAGAAATATATCGTTCCCGTAACATACGTTGTTCTAATAACATTTGAATAACTAATTTATATTTCTATCTCGTGACTTAAATAATGATTTATAATGTTTGGTGTCATCATTCTAAGGAATAATATTTAGAGTTCTATGCGTGTAGTTTTTATGAGAAACGATTATGAAGCGAGTTTAGCTAAATTGATTGAACGTTACAGCAGACAAATCGTTTTGAAAGAGATCGGTTTAGAAGGACAGGTTAAACTAAGTAGTTCTAGAATCGTTATAATTGGTTGTGGAGCTAATGGATCTTCAATTGCTGAACTCTTAGTTAGAGCCGGTGTAGGTTATATAAGATTGATTGATCGCGATTTCGTTGAAGAAAAGGATCTGCATAGAGTCAGGTTATATACTGAAAAAGATTCCTATCGCGCTACTCCTAAAGCACTTGCTTTAGCGGAGAAACTTAGAGAAATAAATAGTTCAGCCACTATAGAAGCGGTTGTTGATAACGTAAGCGGAGATAACGTGTTAAACTACGTTAAAGACGTTGATTTAATTATTGATGGATCCGATAATCTCGAATTAAGATTCTTAATTAACGAAGCATCTGTTGAAACCGGTATACCGTGGATTATGATGGGGGTTGAGAGATGGTTTGGAATGGTTAAATTCATTAAACCAGGCTCTACTGCTTGTTTAAGATGTTTTATGAAAGAACCCAGTACTAGAACAATTAATGTTTGTGAAGTTTTCGGAGTTGTTAATATAGCTCCTGCTTTAACGACAAGTATTGGTGCATCTCTAGTTTTAAAGTATCTATTAGGTTTAGAAGTAGAATCTGATTTAATTATGGTTAATGGTTTAAAATTGACTATTGATAAAATTCATGTTAATCGTTTAAATGATTGTCCTGTTTGTGTAAAGAAAGAATACAGGTTTTTGGGTAAACCATCAGGAGACATTAACATATACTGTGGCGTCGATGCTATTGAAATTAAACCATCTAAAGAACAATTCATTAATTTAGAACATGCTGTGGAGAAATTAAGGAATATGAATGTTAAGAGAATAGCAGATAATATAGTTTTCCTAGAAACAAGTGGTCTCAAAATAATGTTATTTACCGATGGAAAAATGGTTATTTATGGTACAATAGATGTGGAGCAGGCTAAGAAAATATATAGTGAGATTATGATGAAGTTGATGGATTAATCATCTCTAGTGTATTCTAGAGTAGGTAATTACCCGATAGACCCCTAAAATAATGCAACGCTATATAAACAAATATATAGTTGTAATAAAGCTAAATTTCTTTGGTGAAATATTGTTACTACATACATCCGATATCCATATTGGAGCATTCGCGGATAAATCATTTAGAGAAGCAAATATTAATGCTTTAGAAGAGATAGCTGAATACGCATTAAATAATGATGTTAAATACCTATTAATTTCCGGCGATCTCTTCGAAAATCCTCGATTAGAGAATTTCGAATTAATTAAGAGAACATTTATTGTATTTAGAAGACTTAAAGAGAAAGGAGTATATACGGTATTAACACCTGGTAGTCATGATCACTCAATAATGGGTAGAGATCATATATCGATACTCGAAGCAGCTGGTTTTGCTAAAATACCGAAATACGAGTTTATAGATGATAAGCTTATTCTACACCCTATGGAACTCGAAGATTACGTTTTCTACGCTATACCCGGGTTAAAGAACTCTATTGAACTAGAATATATACGTGGAAATAGAATTATTTACAAAGGTATCGATAACGTAGATAAACCGATTATACTACTAGCTCATACTGGAATAGATCTTGATGGTTTCCGTTTAGAGAGTTATAGTGAGAGATACGGTAGAATCGAAATTGCTCAAAGAGTTCTAGACAAGATACCTGCTAAAATCAAGTACATCGCTCTTGGACACATACATCTACCGTATCCATTACTAGATAGTGGTAATTTAAGAGCATGCTATCCAGGCTCCCCTGTCGGTAGAGATATTATGGATCTGTATGAAACAATTATTTTAAAAAAGAAGTTTAATAAGAAACGCAGATTTCTTCTTGTTGATACAAGTTCTGAAATACCTTTAGTTAAGAGTATTTGGAGCGATTTCAACGTCTGTGTAGAAGAGTTGGAGTTCGATGGAAAAGATGTTAATCAATTGATTACTATGATCCGGAGTGTTTTAAATAAAATGGTTAATAGTAGGTTTAGAGCATTATTGGTAAGCGTTAAACAGCCTCCTCAATGGATCAATAGTGTAAATAGAGAAATACGTGATTTAGAAAGAGAAACTAATTCTTACATACGTTTAGTTTCGAAAGAAGATCATGAGGAATTCGAAAAATTCATTTTAAGACTACCTGATGTGGAGAATATCGAGAATTTGGAGAGAGAAGCTCTCCACCATTACTTGAAAACTAAGAATTTAGATATTAGTTTAGATAAGTTAATCGAGTTACTAAATATTTTATCGAGAACCCCTGAGGATCAGAGAGAAGCAGATTTTGTAGAAGAACTTTTTAAACAAGTTGAAGCATTATTGAAAGAGGTTGTTAAAAAATGAGTCAACATATTCTTATCGATGCGTTAAGATATGTAGTTGAGAAACTTAAAGAAGATTACTTAATATCTAGTAGAGACGAGATTACTAGATCAATTGAAAACATATATACTAACTACTACGCTGTTAATACATTAAACCCTGTGGACAGTAATGATTGGTTCATATTCGTAGATGCTGGGTTCAAACTATATGCTCTAGACGTAGCTGTAGTTACCCCAGTACAATTCGGTGCTTTAATTAGAGACGAGAATGGGATAGTTAGAAAAATATCGGATATATTGAATAAACCATGTACAGATTCTATACTCCTATATGCTGGTAGGAGAAGAGTTGGAACTGAACACGATTTTAGAATATCTATTTCAACCATGAATAGGGAGAATCTATTATTCGAGAACAGCTCTAGTTGTATTAGGATTAGTGAAAAACTATCGGAAATCGTTAGGAATTTCGCTGGTTCAACAGGTTTAACCCGTAAAAGTAGGTTTTTCGTTAAATTAGCTAATTATATCGAAAGCCTCATTGAATTAACTTATGGTTTAAAAACATATATTTTAATTAAAGAGAAGCTAGGTATAGATCCTTACGTTGTTCTAGATGGTACTTTAATTAAATGGTTTAGTATTAAGAAAAGAGTTGAATATGATGGTTTAGATATTGTAGCAACTATTCTTGAAACAGATGTTAAAGACGTTAAGGCTTATTTAAGTAGAGTTGTTGGGTTATCCAAAACTACAAAATTCACTACAATAGCTAGAAGCTACTCAATATTCGTAAAAGCGGAGAATAAATCATCGTGGAAAAGTAGAGGATTCTATACAACAATCAATACTGTAGATGCATCTAAAGTTATTGCTGAATTAGAGAAACTATTTGAAAAACAAATCTCGGAATCATTTATTAAAGAAATTGTTAGAACTCTATGTAGAATAGTTTTCAATAAACATATGATTTATGTAGCTAGATTCCCCGTAACAGCTGATCAAAGAACGATATTCGTTATCGACGTCTATATCGATAAACCAGTCATTAAAGTAGATCGTGGTAAGGTATATTTCGACAATGATGCTGCCGAAGAAGTCAATAATAGGTTGAGAAAAATTGTTCCACAACTATTCTCTATTAGAAGTAAATTAACTGGCGAGCCCCCATATGGATATATGGAGGTAGACCAATTGGTTAGACTTCCAAGTAAGATTAGCAGAGTATTCGAAACAGTATTGATAAACTATATGAGGAGCCTTAACGACCCTAGTTTAACACCACTTATACAAGCTTTCACAACAACTCTGTATATGAGGTACGGTTATAGGGAATAATTATGAGTACACCGCCCAACCATATTGGCTTCATTTATGGCTGGAAAGGGGGTAACATATACGTTTTAGTAAGTAATGAAAACTATAAACCAGCTATTGGAGACCTACTATACGTTATTGATGGTAAAAATAGATACTATATTCTTCAAGTTACCGGTTTCGAAGGTGAAATACCTGCACCCCCCTCATCCCTAATACGTGAAGCAATCGAAGCGCCAGTACTATATGGTATTTCTAAATCTATTTTTGCAAAAACAACTTTATTCCTTGAAATTAGAGATTATGGGGGTCAACCAATTGCTTTTAAACCCAGCGAACCCCCCTCGCTGGACACTAAAGTCTACCTACTCGATAAGTCTTCATTAGAATCAAGAGCTGTGATGGAGAAGCTTAGTAGAGGAATTATTCATCCGGGTTCAACAGAATCGATTGCTATAGCTTGGCTTAGAACAGGTGTTGCACCAGTTGAGCAACTTAGACGTGAAAAATACTTCGCTGAAGCCCCCTTACGTCTAGATTTATCGAAATTAATTACTAAACATGTCCTTATAGCTGGACAGACTGGTTCTGGTAAAACAACGGGTTTAATGGGTATGATAACTTCGTGGTGTTTAGAAGGGAGGGGGAGGTTATCGTGGTTAATTATCGATAAACATGGTGAATACCATAGTAGCGACTACATTGATACGCTCGTTAAAGCTCTAAAATCGAATAGTGAACAGAATGGAGTGAAGATTAGTATCTACATACTGGATGTTAACAAAACTGATTCGAAAATTATGGAGAGTGTAGAAACCTTTACCACACCAGTAGCATTATCGTCTCTCGACATAGCCGATCTCGCTAATGTAACTAATCTACCTACTTACAGTATTAGCGAACTCGAAGAACTAATTAATACAATATCCGAATTAATCGAAATTGAAGACGATGAATCATATATGTTGCTGAACCTATTCTTCGATAAGAACAGGTCTGGAAGCGAACCCCGCTTAAATGGCAATGTTCTCGGGTTAATCCCTCTCTTAATAGACAATATGATTAAATATGAGGGTGTTGGTGAGAGGGAGAAATGGGGTTTATACAGAGAATTACTTAGAGAAGGTATTGATATTAGAAAACTTAGAGTTTTTAGAAGAATTATATTATCAACACTCGGTTTATCCGTTAGAACGGAGAGGGTTGAAGCTTCTGGAAGAAATATTGGTATCACAGTGCTAGACGATTCTAAAACTGTGTTTAAAGTACCCGATGTTCTCAAAAACCCTAGACTTCTAATTAGGGTTCTGCAAAAGATAGCTAAAGAAGTTGAACACCCATATCACGGTTATCCATGGTTTAACGTTAAGTTTTCAGATAACGTAGGACCGACTACCACGACCTCTTCTCTATCGATCGATGAGCTTGTAGAGAAACTTGGGAGTGGAACCATATTGATACTTGATTTATCTAAAATACCGATCTATCAAGGCGATTTAATCGTTATGAGCATTATTAGGAGAGTTTTTGAAACAAGAGTTGCTTCGGGTGTAGATAAAGTTAGTGAGATGCCTATTGTAGCAATAGTATCGGAAGAAGCACCCCTATATCTATCTCCAGATAAAATCGATAATCCATATAATATATTCGCTAGAGTAGCTCGTGAAGGTAGGAAATTCGGCTTAGGTTTGATCGCTATAACACAAATAGCAACAATTATTGAGAAACAGATACTAGCTAATTTCAATACAGTTATAGCATTAAGAACAAAACATCCTGGAGACCTCAATTTCTACTCGGAAATGGGTTTACCAACCGAAGCTATGCCTCTACTGAACGATCGTGAAGGATACATTTATACACCAGATCTTAACGTTAAAGAACCATTACCCGTATATATTCCAGGTTACATGGATTTGAAACAAACGGTTCTAGATAAGTATAACAGTAGGACTAGAAGCTTTGAAGTTACTCGTAAAGTATTAGATAAGATCTCTCAAATATGAGGTGTTCAGTTACGATCATTCTCGGAGTTTATTTGAAGAACATTAGATCCTATGTTAATGAAACCATAGTTTTTCCTCCTAAAGGTATAACATGTATATATGGAGATGTTGGTTCCGGTAAAACTAGTATATTAATGGCAATTAGCTATGCATTATTCGGTTCGCAAATGAGAAGCCGGACAGACCCTATTGATGCATACTCCTATCCTAGAGCCGAGGATTTGTTGAGAATAAACGAATACTTCGGTGCCGTAAGAATTGCTTTCAAACATAGAGGTAAAATCTATGTTGTTGAGAGAGGTATTAGAAAAGAGAAGAATTCTTTTAGTGATACAGGAGGTTATCTTTGGATTTTAGATGAGAATAGTAGAAAAATACTTGAACAACGTAGATTAACTAGTAATGAGTTGAAACAAGCTATTCTAGAAATACTTGGTTTTAGAGAACTCTATAGAGGGATTATTAGTCAGAGGAAACCCTATCTCTATACTAACGCAATATATGTCCCTCAATTCAATATTTCCGAATCCATAACTTTAGGAGATGAAGATAGGAATAGAATTATAAATACAGCTCTTGGTCTCGAGAAATACGTTAATATTCCTAGAAATATCGATAAACTAATTAATTACATAAAGAACAGTATTTTGAAAGAAATTAAAGGTCGTGAAGATACTTTACTTAAGCAGTTAAAGCTCTACGATAGGAATAGAATTAGAAACGAGATCAGTAAATATGAAGAGGATATGAAGAGAATTGGAGAAGAAATTAAAGTGTTAGAGAAGAGAAAAGAGGAGTTGAGAGTAAAAATAAATGATTTGAGATTAGAGCACGAAAAGCTAACCAATAGATTATCCGAACTTAAAATCGAAATTAGAGAAATACAGAATAGTGAGAAGAAACTCGTCGACCTTAAAGCTAAAATAGAGAAAATAAAGGATGAGGTTAAGGATCTATCATTAGAAGTAATAAATAAGTTGATTGCAGAATTCGACGATACTATTCAGAACCTAAATATGAAGATAGAGGAATTAAACAATAAATTATCCATTATTGACGAGAAACTACAGAAGACAATTTCGAGAAGAGGCGTTATTGAAGGCGAGAAAAACGTTAAATTATCTAGAAGAAAGGAACTTATGGAAATAGTTGAAGATGTTAAAAAACTCGTTGAGCAAGGTGTATGTCCTACTTGTAAACAGAAAATCTCGAGAGATTATGGCGAGAAACTAATTAGTAGTTATTTGAAAGATTTAGATGATTTAAACAAAGAAATAGAGAGTTTAGAAAATAAGTTGCAGAATATTATTGGAGAAATAGAGAATTTGAAAGCCGAGAGGAAGAGTATTTTAGAAGAATTGAATAAGTTGAGAATTGATTTAAATAATGTTGTTAGAAATAGGGATGATGTTTCTAGAAAGAGAGATTTATTGATACAATTGGAGGATTATAAGAGAGAAGTTCAGGAACTTGAGAATAGGGTTCGAGAGAAAAGTAGAGTTGTTGAAGAAGCAGATAGGATTAATTCGGAGATTATTGATATTGAGAAGAGAATTAGTATTGTTGAAAATGAGTATAGAGAAGTTGATAATAAATTATTTGATTTACATAAGGAATACACGCGACTATTATCGGAGAAAAATAATTTAATTAAGAAACTAGAGGAGCTTGAGAGGCTGGAGGAGGAGTATAGAGAAGTTGTTAAGAATAGAGAGAGGTATGAGAGCTATATAGATTTTCTCGGAGATCTAGAGAATCTTGTTAGTGAAGTTGAGAAGTATGTTAGAAGTAGAGCATATGAGTTTTTCAGAGAAGTTTTTATCGATTATTTCAATAAACTTATGGAAGGTTACGAAATCGTTTCTGTCGATGTAGATCAAAATTTCAGACCAGAAATTAAAATTAAAATAGGTTTTGCTGAACACGCAGTAAATCAACCTAGTGGCGGTCAATTCATATCGGTTAGTTTAGCTTATCGATTAGCTCTAAACACGCTATTCAGAGCCCTGCATAAGGATTTCAAAGATATGGTTTTAATACTTGATGAACCAACTGTTGGTTTCAGTCCCGAGAGAGTTGGTAAATTAAGAGAGCTTCTGAGAGAAATTAGTGGAAGAGATAATCAAGCAATTGTTGTTACACATGATAGGAATCTTCTAGATATTGGTGATTGTAAAATAAAGTTATCAATTGATCCTTCGAAAAACACTACTAGAGTTGAGTATGAAGAATGCTTTTGTGAAGGAATCGAGTGGAATGAGTATATGGAAGCCATAGCTAATTTATTGAAAAACCCACAGTTATTCATTAAGTAGTCGTTAAATTAATTCAACCTAATCTCTTCAAACCTTCTTCAAACCCCTCTCTTAAAACCATCTTGTTAAGCTCTAATGCTTTACCACGGAATATCTTTTCTAATGCTCTCTCGATACACTCGTATTTCACTCTATTTTTCAAACCATGATCTACAGCGTAGCTGAACCCCATTATAGCTATATTAGATGATATTATGTTACCAATAATTTTCTTGGATATAGCGTTAGCGTCTACAACATAGACTTTATTATTCAATACTCTAAGTTTATTCAAAATCTCCTCCATAGAAGGGTATTTGGATAGTGGAGGAGGCCATAGGAAATCGTTAATTACAACTGTTGTATCCTTACCTATGAATTTCGAATATCTTATAGCTTCTAGCGCTTCTAAAGCTATGAATAGATTTGAACCACCCGTTGGTATTACTGGTGCTTCACCACTCCCTATTCTAACGTGAACGTTGAGCGTACCCCCTCTCTGGCTTAAACCATGAACTTCCGCTACGGTAACATCGTATCCGGCTTCTATAGCTACGTATCCTAACAGCCTGCCTAGAGTTAATAATCCTTGACCACCAACACCAGCTATGAATATGTTGTATCTAGTCAACCAGGTCACCTCAACCATAAATCAATCCATTTCTCGGAACCTTCGCGAGACACAATTATAGCTTTGAATGGACATACTTCGGCACATAAACCACAACCAACACATATATCTTCAAGAATAACTGGTTTAGCGTGGTCGGGGTAAACAACAATAGCTGGACACGCTAATAGATTTACACAAGCCATACAAGCATTACATTTTTCATCAACAATTCTATAAATCGGTAGCTTAACGTTCTTAACGCGAGATTCTCTCAAAACAATTAATGCACATTTAAGTCTCGAAACTATAGCTACATTACTACCAGCAACGTATTTCTTATAAGCTTCCACAACCTTACTTATAGATTCCCTAACACTCATTGGATTAATAACGATTGTTTCATAACCAATAGCTTTTAAAACATCTTCAACCATTATCCTAGGCGCTTCTCTGAAAGTAGCTGATAACCCTGATCCTGGGTGAGGCTGATGACCAGTCATAGCCGTGTAGAAATTATCTAGAACAACAACAATGGATCTGCCTCTATTATAAACGATATTTATTGCTTGTGGAATACATGCGTGGAAGAAAGTTGAATCACCAACTACAGCAACAACGGGTTTATCTGTAGCTATGCTTAAACCATGGGCAATACCGACACCGCCACCCATTTCAAAACTAGTCATTTGAGTTTCAAACGGTTTCTGATAACCTAATGTATAGCAACCAATATCTCCAGTATAGATAACGTTCTTTAAACCGGCTTTGTTAGCAGCTGTTTTCAATATGTAGAAAGTGGATCTATGTGGACAACCAGCACATAATATTGGGGGTCTAGGAGGGACAGGAGGCTCAGTTACAATATCGCCAATGGATGCCCATGGAGAAACCGGATTTATTCCTTCAAAACCAGCTATACTCATATAAACAATCTCAGTATTCAACTCCCAATTCTCTGGAACATATTTCTTACCATGTATTTCAGCTTTTAAACCATGATCAAGAGCTATTTCTTTAACTTGTTTCTCAACAATAGGATCTAGTTCCTCAACAACTAAGACTTTATTAGCATCTTCCAGTGCTTCAACAATTGGTTTCCAAGGTAGAGGAACCGGTAGATTAACTTTAACAACGGTGTAGCTATCCTTGAGATTAAGAAGATCTAGTGCTTCATCAACATAACTATATGCAATTCCAGAAGCAACTATAACTTTCTTCATACCCGGATTTATTACTTTTATAAACGGCTCTCTACCCTCCTCCTCTCTAATCTTGTGCCAAATACTCATCATTCTAGTCTTCTGCTTCCTGCTATGCGCAGGAATTAGAACATATCTTTCTATATCAATTTTGAAATCCCCCATGCACACCTTATTAGCTGGAATATCTTCTTCTAAAACAATGTATTGACGAGTATGGCTAATCCTCGTTGTAGACCTGAATATCACCGGCTGCATATATTTCTCGCTCAATCTATAGGATTCTCTAACCAATCTATATGCATCTCTAGGGCTACTGGGCTCTACAACCGGCAGATGTGATAAGAAACCATACCATCTATTATCCTGTTCATTCTGACTACTATGCTGACTGGGATCGTCAGCCGAGACTACGATAAAACCAGCATTAACACCTGAATAAGCACTACTCATCAAGATATCTGAAGCAACATTTAAACCAACGTGTTTCATAGCTGTTAAACTCTTAACTCCAGTTAATGCAACAGCATACGCTGCTTCAAAAGCAACTTTCTCGTTAGTACTCCACTCTACTCTAATACCTAGTTCTTCAGCAACCTCAGCTAATGTCTCAACGATTTCTGTTGAAGGCGTCCCGGGATATGCTGATGCAAAACATATACCTGATTCTAGAGCTGCTCTAGCGATCGCTTCGTTACCCATAAGTAGCGTTTTCGAACCTTTAGGTAATAAGATTTCACTCATAAGTTTCAACCGTTTGTCTCATGATTTGGACAATTAATGGATATTTAAGAAACGGTTTAAATAGATCTACTTCTATGGTAGAGTGGGATTTCACAATAAAATTGTTTATAAAGAACGATTCCCACTAAATAATATTAGATATATTGGAGTATGGGGTGATATAGGTGGTTAGTAAAGGTAAGGTTGTTTATGAGGATAAAGATGTAGTAGTAATACTAGCGCCTAGAGATGAGGAAATTCCAGATCTCGTTATTCAAACAATAAAGGAGAAGGGTTATCCAATGTTCTTCGACGAGCTCGTTAAAGAGTTTAGCGGTATTGTTGGTGAAGATAGGTTAAGGAGAGCTGTTAGCCACCTACTTGCGTTAAAGAAACTCGTTGAATATCCAGATGGGAGCTTAGGATTACCGAATATGGATTGGAAACCTAGAAGAATGAGGAAGAGAAGGAGGAAGAGAATAGCAAGAATCATACCTGAACTCCTCGGTCCTAGAACATACTATACTCTACCAAAACAATAGACTCTACCGACCTTCTCTACCACTAACAAAACCCTGTAAATCCTTCTTAACATCACGACATTTATCGTAATTTAGGAGAATAACGCCATACCTATTATTGAGTTCACATAAGAAATCCTCTGGAACCAGAGCTATTGAACCACGATCTGTCTCGACTTTATAAGTATTTGGAAGAATTTGTTTAACAACAGCTTTCTCAACTATGAAATCGAGATAAACAGGTAATCTAGTTGTTTTTAAATAACCTCTCTGTCTTAACAATCCATAATCATCTCTAAAAACCTGACCAACTACACGATTATCATCACAAACCCCTGCTTGAGAGCAATTAATTCTAACATCAACAGACCTATCTACTAGTTTATCAATAATATCTTTCGAAATAGACGATGTACTATCTTTATCAAAACTAGGCTCCATAACTTTATTTCCAGATACTGTACTACTAGATGCTTCAATGATGAACCTAGTCAATTCATCTATATAATCGCTGTTCTCCCTCGATACCCCATTCGAAGTTTTAGAGACATCTTTGCCTCCTCCACTCTGCTTGATGAAATCCAATAGAGACTTATGTTTACCATGTTTCTTAACCATAATGACCAGCTAAGCAAACCGGAATCTTACAAACTCATTTAAGAATAATAACCCTTATAAAGAGGTAGTTCAGAATACCCAAAAAAGAACATAATAGTTTATTGGAGAAGTTAAATAGAGATTGAGTGAATGGGAAATAACGGTTTTTCATACACTAATCAACTATCTAGCCAAGCACTAGCCGCTGCCCTATTTCCTCTCAGCTAATTGGGAGTCAAGAACTAATAGTGCAGCAGTATTATCCCCTATTAATTTAATCTTATCGAGTATGTTTCTCGCTAAACTCACTTCTTCAACTTGTTCATCTATAAACCACTTCAGGAAAGATTCTAGAGCTTTATCTCCTACCTCTCTAGCTAAATCCACTAACTTATAGATCCTTTCAGAATTCTCTACTTCAGATCTATAGAAGATCTCTATTGCTTCACGTGGATTAGAAATCCTTATTTCAGGTAGAGTAATACTACTAAATATGGGTTGTCCCCCGGTTTCATGTATGTAATCGTATATTTTCATAGCATGTCCTAACTCCTCCTTAGCTTGAATTTTGAAGAAATTCGCAAAACCTCTTAAACCCATTGAGTCAAAATATGATGCGATCACTAGATATAGATAAGCGTTCCTCAACTCCTGGTTTAATTGATTAGATAATGCTTCAACAACTCTTTGAGACATAGATTTACACCTCAAAATACGTATACTTATTGAATTCGAGAAATAAAACGTTAATTATAATTATTAACAGCAGTTAAGAAATCTTCGTAGCCGTTTAAAAATAGTTGGAATTATGGAGAGAAATGAAATGTGCGGCGGCCGGGATTTGAACCCGGGACCTCCGGCTTGGGGGGCCGGCGTCCTAGTCCAGGCTAGACGACCGCCGCACCTTGTTTTCTCGGTACATATATTGGGCTTCTCCTACCAGGACTATATAGTTCGATTAATCCTTGTTGATAAGCTGTTCTCAATATTTTCTTCGCAATACTGATCTTTATACCATATTTCTGAGCTAAACTATATGGTGTATAGTACTTATCCCCTCCTTTACTAACCTCATTTACAAATTTCTCATAAGTCTCTCGTGGAATGTCGATAGGTACTACTAATTGTTTCTCAACAGTTTTCTTACTAACCTTTTCTTTCCTCTTAGAACTCACACCCCGACACCCTCCAGCTTCTTCATACCCATCTATACATAAGCTGGGTTTTAATCTTTTAACCATGTTTTATTCATCAAATACATATAGTGTATTTTTGAAGAAAGTGTTAGAGTAGAATATTATGGAGAATTTCGAGATTTTCTACCTACCTCTCATTCAAATTGAGGAGGAGGGGAATCTAAAGATTGTTACAGGTAATGAAGAGCTGGGTATACTACTATACATTATCAAAAGAGGAGGAAGGAGAAGATTATATACACGTAGAGCTGAATTGATTGAAAACCTAGTTATAATGCATTACCCTCTCATAGCTGTGAAGTTTTTGAATGAACTCATTTTGTTATTCAACCCTTATGGCGAGAATGAAGATGTTTTCGAATACTTCGAGCTTGATCACGAATACGTTGAGAAAATCATTAATGAAGCTACTATAGCTAGAGATGAGCAATTCCTATATAAATTAACAGAATTAACAAATGTTTTCAAAGATATTTCTGAAAAGAAGGCTTTCTACAGAATCACTAGGTATAGAACTTTAGGTTTAATTACAAATAATGAAATGATCAATGAGCTCAAATTAATGACACCACGTTATGTTGAGAAGAGGAAATACGCCGTAGATCTCGAGTTTAAAAAATTAGATTATGAGAAATACGTTGCTTCTCTAGAGAACATGATAACTAATTTAGCGAGGGAGAAAGCATATTTATTGAATATCAAGACTAAACTTAGAAATCTCGTTGAGAATTGGATCAATGATTTGAAGGAAAAATATAGTTCTAAACTCAGAACCATAGATGAGGAACTCAGAATCGTTAGAAGAGAAGTTGAGAATAAGATTAATGAATATGAACGTTTAAAGAAGGAGAGTGAGGACGATATTAGAGGAAGATATTCTACGGAAATAAAACAATTAGATCATAAGTTGAAATCGTTAGTAGATACTAGAGATAATCTTAAACTTGAGTTATCGAAAACGAAACGAATTGGAGGAGATACTAAATTTATTAAGAAAAAGATCAAGGAAGTCGAATCCGCAATTAAAGATTTAGAAAAGAAGAAGAAAGAACTTGAAAATTCTATGAAAGAAGAATTAGAGGATGTTAGGCTACGTTACGAAGACTTAATTTCGAGAGAACAAGCTAGATTAAAAACTCTTGAAGATAGGAAAGAGTCCCTTAATAGAGAACTTGAAAACTATATTAAACAAATTGAGGATAAAATGAAGATTCTAGAAGAAACGATTCATGAATTAATAGTTAGTTATAAAGAACTTGAGAAAAACGTATTGGATAAGGGTATAGAGTTCAAAATAGAAAATATAGCTGTAATATACGTACCGATATGTATCGTAACTTATTCAACTAATGGGAAGAAGAGATTACATTATTTTACTCCAATGAAGATTAAAAAGAAATTTAGAGGATTCAACGTAGAATTCTTTAGCGAAACTAGGAAATTCCTAATTGACAGCATAGCTAAAATGTACGATATAATGGATATGATGAAAATATTTAATGAAAACAATATTATGAAAAAATTAACAATTAGCGAAATCGAAGTAGTTTTAACAACACTTGTAAATCTTGGTTTAGTCAATAAGAAGAATATTAATAAAACTATACAATCATATAGAAACCAATTATTCTCCGAAAAGCTTCAAATGTAAAAACCCGGAGTTGTTTGTAGAATTAATAAAATAATGTAGTATTGGGAATTATATAGTTGAATAAGAAACCCATTATTCTAGTTACTTGTAAGGTTGGTAGTGAGGATTGGTGTATTGAAGAAATAGGTAATGTTCTGTATCCATATGATAATTCCGTTGAAGTTATTAAAACGAAATATAGAGGCTTACTAATAGCTTATTCCAAACTTAGCGCCTATGAAGCTTATAAACTACTATTAACGAGAGAATATGGTTTTGTTAGAAACATTATTCCAATAATGATTACAGTACCTTTTGATGAAAACCTTTTATATAATAAAGTTAAGGAAGTTGTTAAGAACACTAATTGTGTAAAAATTAAACTCAGAATTAGGGGGGTTAGAGGTTATTCTCAGAAAATATGGATGAGATTAGTTAATGCTATTAGAGAATCCGGTTCAAAACATGACCCTAATTGTAACACATGTTTATTTATTGAAGTTATTGATAACGATATCTATATTGGTTTACGGGAATGTTAGTTTAGTTAGTAAATAAAAATATTACAATACTCAACGTTTTATAAAGATGATTAAAATACATAGTAGTGTAGCAACAGTATCGGTGCTGTACTTGAATAAACCCGGTACATGGGACCTTGTAGAAAAAGAAGCTTCGAAACCAAGTATATTCAAGAGTAGAGAGAGTCTAACTCCGGAGTATACTCCCGAAAGACTCCCCCATAGAGAGAATGAGATGAAGAAACTTGTTCAAGCTTTTCGCTACATGATAACATCGCCTGGAACAATATCGCAGAGAGTTCTCATCGTAGGTAGAACAGGTACTGGTAAAACTGTTTTAACAAAAGTATTTTTAAGGGATTTTACACGAATAGCTAGAGAGAAGGGTGTTTCGATTAAATATGCACACGTTAATTGCCATAAGAATAGAACGTTGTTCAACGTAGTTTCAGATATTTCCAGACAACTCGATATTCCAGTTCCTTCTCGTGGATTATCGGTTAAAGAAATATACGATGCTATTTTAGGTCATCTTGAAGAAACGAATTCATACGCAATTATAGTTCTAGACGAATTCCACTACTTCGCAAGTTTAGCCGGTAGAGACGCAGTATACTTTATTGTTAGAACATATGATGACGCTAGATCCACGGTTAGAAGACTTAGTTTCATATTTATAGCTCTGGATACTTCAATGCTAAACTACTTAGACCCATCTATAGAAGATTACTTGTTACATCAAATGATTAAACTCGAGCCATACACTTCTAATCAGCTTTACGAGATCCTGAAGTATAGAGCCGATAACGCTTTCTATGAAAAAGTAGTTAGCGATGAAGCTTTGAAATTCATAGCTGATTATGAGGGGAGCGATAAGGGCGGTAGTGGTAGTGCTAGATCCGCTATCGAGATACTTCTCAAAGCTGGCGATATTGCTGAGTACGAGGGATACAGTAGAGTTACCTTAGAACACGTACGTAAAGCTATAGCATCGACTTCACGCGAACTCGTTAATATATCCGAAGCATTAGCTTATAGCCCCCTACACGAGCTCCTCATTGTCTTAGCAATAATTAGGCTTCTAAGAAAAACTGGTTTACCTTTTGTTAAAATAGGTGATATTGAAAGAGAGTATTCAATGCTATGTGAACTCTTCAATGAAGAACCCCGGAGACATACACAAATATATGAATACATAATGAATCTTAAGAAAACAGGTGTCGTGACCGCACAAACCAGTAGTAAGGGTATGAGAGGTAGATCTACTTTAGTCAGTATTCATTTTGGACCGCTAGATATGCTTGAGAAATACGTTGAAGAACTTATTCGGAAGAAACTGGAGGTGAGAAAATGAGTAGTGTAGAGAACAAAATCATTGAAGTACTTCAAAACTATGGCGAATTAAATGTTACAAAAATATCTAAATTAACAGGTATTAGTTTCAAAACATTAGATAAGTATTTGAAAAAGTTATTGAAAGAAGGAGTTATTGAAGAACGTAGATTCGGTAGATTAAGACTTTTAAGATTAAGAAAGAAAGTATGAGTCACTTCTTAATATTAGCTTCAAGCCATTCCTTAATCCATGGACAGTACTTAGGCTCGTAATACCCTCCTTCATAACAATTATCCATGTGTATACATGAAAAACACGGTATGTCAATGAACACGTCAAGACTAGTTTTAGTAGTTGTAGTAGATAATGAATTTCCTTGTTCAATCTCTTTCTTGAGAACAATAATTCTATAAGTTATTTTACCACTTCTATAGGCTTTCTCTCTCTTAATAATACCTCTCTCCTCGAACTTTCTGAGAACTTTAGAGACAGTTTTTGAATTTACACCGAGTTTTCTACATAATTCATTTTGATAAAAAACCGAACCGGGATTTTCAATAAGTTCTCTATAGATTAGGTCTTCAACCCTAATTCCTCTTGATGGCATAAATAGCACATCCATGTAATTACTCGATACGCAAAACCATCAAGTTTTTTAAATCTACTTTAAAACCTTAATTTAAATGTTCATTAAAAACATATTATATGTAAACAGTTATATCCATATTATCCACAATCTCACTATACCTGTTCCTAATCATAACATCAGATATTCCTAGACAATCAGCGATCTGAATCTGTGTTTTCTTCTCGTTTAGAAGTATGGAAGCTATGTATACCGAGGCACTCGCTAAACCGACAACTGGTTTACCAACACCTAATTTATGTTTCTCTGCTTCAAACAATATTCTATAAGATAATTTCCTCACATTATTTGATAAATTAAGTTTCTTAACGAGTAATTCAACGTAATTCGATGGGTCCTCTTTCTTAACAACTAATTTATTCTTCCCACTCAACGCATCGCTAATTCTCCTCTCTCCATCCCAGAGCTCAGATAACTTAATACCTGTTTCTTTAGCGATCAATTTAGCTGGTCTATTCAAGCCATGTATTTTATAAGCTATGAATAACGATGCAATAGCCATGTTTCTAACAGTTTTACTCTTATAGTTCTTACCTTTAGTAGCTATTGTGAGAATTCTACCAGCAGTTTCGACAACGAAATTAGGCGTATTCAATATTTTAGCATACATGTTTAGATATCTTAAAGCTCTCTCAACAATTCTCTCCGATTTACTTATTCTCGCACCTTTATTCGCCCTCTCAATATTTATCCATTTCGTTTTATCTTTAAGTTGTTTATAATCGATTTCTGTACTACCGATCCCTCTATCATGAACTTTAAATGTTTCGACACCACTGGTTCTAGGAACTCTGTTATCGGCAAATCTTGTTTCTAAACCATAACTACAAGGATGATCTTCGAGAACCAATCCACAATTCTCGCAAATATACGTATAGTTCTTTGGATCAAAAATAACTTTCTCAGAACCACAAGAAGGACATTTATAGTATTGATGAATATTCACACTCATAGAGAAACCCCTCTCTCCTATTTCTTTCGAGTTCTTCTACGAGCGAAGAAGAGTGTTGAACCCTGTTCAACAATATACATTAAGTCAGTACTCAAAGGTTTCACAATAATGTAGGGGTTATTTACATTACCAATAATATCAACTACATACCCTATTTTATTCATAGAATTATCGAAAACTTCGCAACCATAAGTTTCTAGAACATTCTTAACAAGAGGTTTAACAATAATGAGTCTATTCTTATATACAGATAATAAAATACCTAATTTTCGCATAATTACCAATCCCTACAACTTATTAAGAATTAATTTCAACAAGGATCTGTATTTAACTTGCGCCCTTTACGTTCAAAAAGCTCCTACACAAAACGTTCTAATGAGTCTTTAATCAATTAATTAAATGGTTAAGTAATACATTAGGTAACTCTATGTTTCCTAAATTCTTTGATTTTAAGAGCTATTAGTTTTAGAAGCTTTAATTTAGGATATTTTTTTAGAACAATAATCCTCTTATCATAGCTAACCCAATCTCTAGGGTATCTAGAATCCTCAATAAATGGTTCTAAACCTAGAGATCTAGATGCTTCAAAAATCTCTTCAATTGTAGGTTTAGGAACAGCATCATTCTTATTTAGTCTACGACCTTCACTTCTAGTTCTGGTTGAATCAATATATTGGGGATAAATAACTATTCTCCCGCCAGCATATCTCCTACTCAAACCTATAACTCTCCACTACTTTTTAATTAAAACACCACATAGGGTGCCACACTGACCCGGTCTTGAAGTTACCTTAACTAACCCAAGTTCTGTCCTTACAATCGTTCCCTTAGTAATTAAGTTAAACCTAGCGTTCTGAGGATTATCAGGTGTTTCAACAACTTCCAATATTCTTGTTTTTACCGATCTACCCTCATCTGGTATCGATACAACAATATGTGAAACTTTCTTTAATCTAACTTTCAAATTACCGCCACGAACTCTATCCACAATTCTCTCCTCAACTACATCAAGTTTAGTGTTTGTAGGCGGGGAGCCTAATTCAAACTTCCTCTTATCTCTAAACCTCCTCTTTTTACCACCACTAGGCTTCTTTAAATCAGCACCTTGATAGTAAGACATTGAAACCCCCTATCCAGTAGATACATATATCAGAGAGCTATTTAGATTTATAACGATTTCTATATAGCGATCGCCGATAAGTAATAAATATATGCTTGTCCTGGATCGCGAACACACTAATTAAAAATTATTTTCGAATAAAGTATATATCGCACATTGGAATTAACATAAGACAGTTTTCCAGGTTTACGGAGTAGGTTGAGATTTTGAAAAAGAAAAACAGTATTATACTGAAACTAATGGGGTTTCTGAGTAAACCTCTTTATAGAATTTATGAAAAATGGCTTTGGCTACAGATTAAAGATGGTCCTCTACCAAATCACGTTGGTATTATACCCGATGGTAATAGAAGATGGGCTCGTAAAGCCGGCTTATCAATTAATGAAGGTCATCTTCATGGTTACGAAAATATTAAGAAAACGCTTAGAATGATCTGGGAGCTTGGAATCAAATATGTAACAGTATATGCTATGTCAACTGAGAACTGCTTATATAGAAATGAAGATGAGAGGAGAGAACTTTTCAACCTAGCTCGTAAAGGATTAACAGAGCTTCTCCAAATGAAGGATATTTATGAAAAGAAAGTTAGAGTTAAAATTATCGGTAAACTAGAACTAGTTCCACCAGATATAGTTATGTTAGCTAAAGAAGTTGAGGAAAAAACAAAACATCACGATAAATTCTTTTTAAATATAGCTTTATGCTATGGGGGTAGACAAGAAATAATAAATGCTGTGAAGAAATTAGCGAAAGATGTTGAAAAAGGTATTGTTATGGCAGACGATATCGATGAGACACTCTTCTCCAAATATTTAGACACAGGCGATTTACCAGACGTAGACCTTATCATTAGAACAAGTGGAGAGGAGAGAATCAGTAACTTCCTACTTTGGCGTTCAGCTTACAGTGAACTCTACTTCTGCGATACGCTATGGCCTGATTTTAGAAAAATTGATTTCTGGAGAGCTATTAGAAGCTACCAGACGAGAGAAAGAAGACTCGGTCGTTGAAACTACTTTCTAATTTGGAAAACTAGAGTTTCTAGAATCAAGAAGAATATAGTTATAACAATTACAGTAATCATCGCTGTAAGAATAACAGTGTAATCTATACTTAGAAGTTCAATAATTTTATTTAAACCATCTACAGAACTTATAGTCTCTATTTTTGAATTAAGATTTACCAAATAAACTATGAAAAAAACAATGATTACACCATATATAGCTTCAACCCAAACTCTAGGGTCGTTTTTCGCAATTCTATAGACGACTCTAGATGATAATAGGAGTATGAGAGCAATAATTAAGGGGTATGATGTTAGATTAACAATACTATATAATGCTTGAAAAGAATAGCCTTCTAGATAAAGAATAATGATAACAATTATAACAGTATAAGTCAGTAGAACAGTCGATGCTCCTATGAGAACGCCTGAAAAGATAGATGTTCTCCAAAATTCACGAATTCTATCAATAACACCAAATCCTTTAGTTATCATAATAATACTAAATATTAATAGGGAGAACCAGGTTATGTACTCCGATAAACCCAGAATGAAAAGAACAATGTATGTAAAAATAAGTAGTCCTGGAATGCCGAGAAAGTACTTAGCATAGGGTTGTTCAGTAAAAGCTTTCTTCAAATACTTACTTAGAACTAAATATGTTTCCTCAACGCTACGGATCTGCTCAACAATTGCTCTCTCAATACCTATAACTTTACCATAACTATTGAGCAACGGTATTATCGCTTCATCCTGTGGACTATCGGATACTAAATAAATATGTGAAAAACCAAGTTTCTCCTTAAGATAATCCAATTGTTTAGAAATCTTAATGAAGGATGCTGGACCATCCTCTCTACTTCCAGAAACAACAGCAATCTCGACATTAAATCCTTTATTCTTAAATTCATTATAGGTATTGAGACCTACAAATATAGCGTTAAGATCTGAGTCTTTAGGTTTAACAACGCCGAAACTACAACCAACTTTAAGAACGTTATCATAACCAATAACAGGCGTTTCAACATTAGCTAAACTAAGGTCATCGTCAAAATCAACGACTAATACTAGAACCTTATCATTCCTGGATAAAGTCATCAACATCACTATAGAGCAACATGAGCTCCTCTATAGATAGCTTCTTCTCACCTTTCTTTAATTTCTCTTCAACAGCTTTCTTCTTCACGTTGAGGTAATCAGCGATCTTCCTTCTCTCAACCTCTCTATATAGATTATTCAATTCCTCTCTAATACACTGAATTCTCCTAGACAACTCTTCCCTTAATTTATGTAGTTCATCGACCTCTTTCTGCTTCGTATTAATAGTTGAATTGTAGTTTTCAAGTTGTTTCTTCAAATCATCGATTTTCTTCCTCAACTCGTCTCTAATAGCCGTATATTTAGATACTTCACTACTCGCTCTATTAATCTCCTCCTTCAACATATTAATCTGTGTTCTTAAACTAATCAGAGTAGCTTTCAATTCTAAGAACTCGTTCCTACTCCTAACCTTCTCTTCAGCTTTCTTCAATAATCTCGTTAAAGCTCTAATTCTATTAACAATACTGGTCTCCTGCTCCTGAGTTAATATTGATGTTTGAAGCTTCCACTCAAGCTTCTCGATCTCTTCTCTAATAGCGCTTATAGGAATTCTAACCTCTTTATCGAGCTCCTGCAAAATAATTCTTTTCTCTCTCATAAAATTAAGTATTTCTCTATAATCCTCGATAAGCTCCTTCCTCTTACTTCTTAAAGCTTTAATCTCTTCTATCAGCTTCCTCCTCTTCTCAACAATTTCTCTATACTTATTCAATAAATCTCTGAAAGATTGTTGGATATTCCTACGGATAATTCTAAGTTTCTTCAACTCCTCTATTAACTGAGCCCTCTTCTCAACGATCTCTCCAATCTTAGCTCTACATTGATTGAATTCATTAGTTAATTCATTTATACGGTTGGTAATGTCATCATTCATACGTTGATCAGCTTTTCTTAAGCATTATACGTGCATCAGCAACTATAGCCTTATTCGAAAAAGCCATAATTGGGTTCAGATCTATTGATTCTATCTCCTCAATATCATCTAAGAGTCTAGCTACTTTAACTATTATATCGGCAATTACTTTTTTATCAACAGGTGGTGTATTTCTATATCCATTTAGAAGATCCTTTGCTCTAATTTCTTCAATCATCTCTAAAGCAGATCCATGGTCAATAGGTGTAATTCTAAACGATACGTCTTTAAGAACCTCTACGAATATACCGCCTAAACCAAACATAACGACTGAGCCAAAAACACTATCCCTTAAACCACCAACAATTACTTCAAAACCTTGAGGAACCATTTTCTGAACTAGAACACCGGTTATTCTCGCATTAGGCGCTTTACTCTTAACGTTTCTAAAGATCTTTTCAGCACCTTCTCTAACGCTCTCTCTACTATTCAAATCAACAATAACTCCACCAACATCACTCTTATGTATAATATCTGGAGAAACTATTTTCAACACGATTGGATAACCGATTTTTTCAGCAATATCGCTTGCTTCAAGAGGATCTTTCGCTAATTCTGCTTCAGGAACGGGAATATCGTAGAGTTTCAATAAATCATAAGCTTCATGTTCTAGGAGTTTAACCCTCCCCTCATCTAGCGCTTTACGGATAATTTCTTTGGGATTCAATACCTAGATCACCTTTCCTAACGCACCCTCTAACAACCGAGTATGTATATAGACCTTTCAAAGCCCTAGCTAAACGTTCAGGCGATTCAAACACTGTTATACCATTATTATCAAGCTCATTTTTAAATTTCTCAGCTTCAGCACCACCTATAATTACGCTAACAATAGGTTTACCGTATTTCTTAGCTTCAGCTAAATACTTCACTAAACTACCCTTAATACCGGGGACTTGGGGTAAAGCAACAACAACAATAGCATCAACATCTTCGCGTGGAAGCAATTGTTCAATAACTTTAATAAACCTCTCATCATCAGTATCTCCAGTTAAATCAATAGGATTCTCAACAATACAGTGCGGTGGGAGTATTTTTCTAAGAGTCTCTCTGAGATCCATTGGTGTTCTGGGTATATCAAATCCCTCCAACGATAGAGCATCAGTAAGCATTACTCCTACACCACCAGCATCTGTAACGACATATACTCTCTTACCCTTCATCAACGGCTGTGTTAAGAGTATTTTCGTTAAATCCATGATCTCATCGAAAGAACGGGCTTCAATCAATCCAGCCTGTTTAATACATGCTTCATATAATTGGTAATTACCAGCTAATGCAGCTGTATGACTGGATGCGGCTAAACCTCCTCTAACTGTTTTCCCAGCTTTATATATAACAATGGGTTTCCTCTTCAAAACCTCTCTCGCTTTCTCCAGGAAAAGCTTCCCCCTACCCTCCTTCAAACCCTCAACATATATGAATATAACCCTTGTATACTCATCTTCACCTAGAAATTCAAGTAAATCAACATCATCAACATCAATTTTATTACCATAACTAATAGCTCTAGCTACACCAATACCTCTATAAGCCATCCAATCAAGTAGTGCGGAAGCGAAAGCCCCTGATTGACTAATAATACTAATATATCCTTTAGGAGGCCTCTTCATCTTCTCGTCTGGTAGGAAGAAGGTGTCAACACCACTCCAATTATCAAAAATACCTATACAATTAGGGCCAATCACTCTAATACCGTATTTCCTAATGATCTCGCTCAATCTGTTTTCTAAGGCTACACCCTCTTCAGTACCTGTTTCTCTAAAACCACCAGAAATTATTATTGCAGCTTTAATACCGGCTTCTCCAGCTTCCTCCAATACCGATGGTACTGATGGAGCAGGTACAGCTACAATTAACAGATCTATTTCTTCACCAATTTCTTTAATAGATTTATAAGATCTATAGCCAAGTATTTCGCTATAATTGGGATTAATGAAATAAAACCTCCCTCTAAACCTCTTAATGAAGTTCTCAGCAAGAACCCTGCCAACTTTACCCTCCTTAGGTGTAGCACCAACTATAGCTACGGTTCTCGGTTTAAAGAATCTTTCTAAATCCTTCATATATGAGGACTCCAATCGAATTTTCTTAACGAAATTACTATTACGTACATTTAAGTAATTAAAACTTTAGTATTTTTCCTCAATAACTAACGTATATGAATAGTGTTCATAAGGATTTTCGTAGAGGATAGAAGTATATTGTAGAAACTCGTAATTAGGTTTTGAGAACTAGTTTTGAACAATTTAGAGTTAATGAATCGAACCCTAACCCCCTCCACCTACTACTCTTTGTATTGTTGCATATAGGTTTTCAAAACCGATCATTTTAGTTGAAGATACGAGTACTGTATCCATAATCATAAGTTTATCTATTAATACATTCAATTCATCTTCACTCCATAATAGATCTCTACCACTAGTATATAGTTCATCTATAACAATCGATGGATCCTCGAGATAACTCGAAATCCTATCTATAGCTTGTTTTTTAAGAAGATCTATTTTAGTTATAACATTAACCTGTGGTTGAACAAGTCTAAAATGAACACTACCAGCAAGAAATAAGTAGGAAACGAAATTAACAGGGTCAACCGCTTGAACCCCATCTATCAGAAATAGTAGAATACTTTTCGAATCACTTATTATTGATTTAATAATGGCTGGTCCCGTGTCTCTAAAAGCAAATATCTCCATTTGACCTGGAGTATCGATGATTACGCAATCAGCGCTAACACTATTGATCTCATCGACCAGTTCTTCAACTCTAGTAATTAAACGATCATATGATTCAACAAGAGCAGCATTTGGACCATAACCTTCTTTTAGCAATTCATATATCGACACATAATCTCTAACGTCCACATCCGGCGTATATGGCAATACCTCAACAGCGGGGTCTAGATTAACTGCAATAGCGCTAACTTCGTTGTCGAGAAGATAATTGAGTAAAGCTGATGTTAAAGTTGATTTACCACTACCAGCTGTTCCAACAATAACTATGTAGAACAACGTTTTTCACCAGTAGAATAACCATCTGCTACTCCTCCAGTACTTACCGCGGAAATTAAGCTTCCTACCACAATATGGACAGGTAAAATCATCTCTCAACCTCCAATCAATAATGTAGAAACCAGTTCTCTTAACAACTAGTTTTCCACAATCTGGGCAGAAAGTATTTTCAAGTTCGTGACCCCATACATTACCTATATAGATGTGCTTCAAACCGATTTCAAAACCGATTTTAGCGAGTTTCTCTAGTGTTTCAATAGGAGTTGATGGAACGTTCTCCATCATATAGTGTGGGTGAAATCTAAGTAAATGAACAGGCGTTTCTTCACCTAAGTTTTCAACAATCCATTTAGCCAGCTTCACGAAATCCTCAACCTTATCCCCATAATATGGTATAATAAGATTCGTTATTTCAATCCACCAACCCTCCTTCTTCATTTCGAGAATAGATTGAAACGTAGGCTCGGGATCTAGAACCCCCATGAAATTCCTATAGAAATCCCTATTACCAGAAGCTTTAAAATCAACCGTAGCCGCATCCATGTAGCTACCTAAAGCATTTATTGCTTCTGGAGTTATGTATCCATTAGTAACCATAGTATTGAATAAACCTTTTGATTTAGCCAATTTAGCTGTATCAAGCATGAATTCGTAGAAAACAGTTGGTTCATTATATGTATAGCTAATTCCCTGACAACCAGTTCTAATAGCTTCTTCAACAACATCGATGGGTTCAAAAGGTTCTCCAAATAACGATTCTCTCCTACTCTGACTTAAAACCCAATTTTGACAAAATCTACAGTAAAAGTTACAACCAACTGTTGATATCGAGTAAACACTTGAACCGGGATTGAAATGCATTAGAGGCTTCTTCTCAATAGGATCTGGGTTATTAGCCGTTAATAAACCATAAACCAGAGTATAGAGTTTGCCTCCACTATTGAATCTAACGCCACACGCACCATAAGCACCATCAACAATAACACATCTCTTATGGCAGAGATTACATTTAACTCTACTGCCACCTAACTTCTCGTAGAATAGTGCTTCCTTAACACCCGGTTTATCCAATGTAAAAACCAAATTAACTATTCACCATTTGTAGAAAAAGAATTTCTCTAATTAACAAGGTGTAAAACCATTTTAACTGTTTATATCCTAAATCTAATTCTAAACGGTATTATATCAACCATAGTTAGTAAACCAGGAGGATAACGCCAAAGCTTCTCGCCAATATTAAGCATTATGGATACAGTACCTTTATCTCCATGAACACCACTACTCCTCCACTTAACAACACCATCACTTGTTTCAATCAAAACCTCATCATACTCATCAGCACCTACCAACGCGTTTAACTCCACTCTAATAACCTCCCGATTACCTACGTATCCCGAAGCCCATCCTCTAATACCTCTAGTTCTACCTTTAGCCACCCTCACATTATTCGATGAAATATCGTTCTCAGCAACAACGGGTTCTTGATACTCAACTACTCTAGTTAACTGTAAACCAGCTGCTTCAGATATTAAATAAACGGATTCAGCGTACCCAACATGACCAGTGTATTCTCCAGATTCAAGTTTTTTAGAAACAATTTCTGGAGTTTCACCAACACCTATTTTCTTTCTGAAAGCTTCCCTCCTCTTAGCGGCATCTAATGATCTCGTTGCTACAACTCTCTTAATATATGGATTAGTTGATGATAGAATAACGACTAGAGTATCAAGTATAAATCCCGGATTTATGCCTGTTCCGAGAACCGATACGCCATATTGCTTTGCTTTCTCATCGATCCACCTTGCTAAAATTGGGTAACGGTAGTATGGATAAGCTAGTGTTTCACATGTTGATATAACGTTCAATCCTCTAGTTACAATACTCATTATTTGATCATATGTTTTATCGAGATAGGAACTTGTTGCGTGATAAACAATATCTGAACCCACTAATACATCCGGATTTCTCGAAACTACCACACCATATTTCTCTCCTAAACCAATAATATCTCCAATATCTACACCAACAATTCTTTCATCAATATCTACAACACCAACAATATCGTATCCAAGCTCGACGGCGTACCTAGCTAGTAGACGATTAATTGAGCCAAAACCATATAAACCGATTTTCAAACAAATCCACCCAATAATTAAGAACATGGTTCTAAATTAAATATAGTGTAAACAATACGATAAAACACGTAGAAGGTGGTGTTTTGAAACCAATCGTTATTCCTGGTTCCAATTATAGATTTGAAAGTAGAAGACTAGCTGAATATATCGACGCCGACTTTACCGATACATTGTTTAAAACATTTCCAGACGGGGAGAGCTACGTTAGAGTAGTGGATGCGAATAAGGTTAGGGATAGAGACGTTATTATTGCTAACACTATGTTCCCCAATCAAAACTCTTCTTTCGTAGAAACTCTCCTTATCATAGATTCCATTAGGAGACTTGGAGCAGGGAGAATCGTTTTATTCGTACCGTACTTAGCTTACGCTAGGCAGGATAAAGTATTTCTTGAAGGGGAGCCTGTATCTATAAAAGTTGTTCTCGAAGCTTTCAGAAACGCTGGATCCAATTATTTAATAACAATAGATACTCATAATCCACAAGCACTTAGTTATTTTGGAGAAGGAGCATATAACGTTCTCGTAATCGATAAATTATTCGAGAACATTTCAGGTATGGTTAAAAACCCCATTATCCTAGCTCCAGATAAAGGTGCTTTACACAGAGCTAGATACTTATCTGAAAAATATGGTTTTAACTCTAGTTACCTCGAGAAACGTAGAGATAGAGTTACGGGGGAGGTATCGTATGAAGCTGTTGATATCGATGTAGCCGGTAGAGATGTCGTTATAGTTGATGATATTATAAGCACTGGTGGAACAATCGCTACAGCTTCATCAATACTGTTGGAGAAGGGTGCTCGTAGAGTTTACGTATTAGCAACGCATGGTTTATTCATCGACAATGCTATCGAGAAGCTCAGGAAATCCGGTATTTATAAAATAGTTGTTGCAAATACCGTTGGGTTTAGAGTTAGTGATGATATAGTTAGTTACGTGGATGTCTTGGAGAACGCTTCACAAGTTATTGAAGAGATTATTTTATGAAAACCTTCTATTACCTACTACGTGGAGATAATGAAGAAATTGGTTTTGGAGAAGCTAGAGCGTTGTTGAGCATATATAGTGGAAACTATAGATTCCTAAATTGCTATACATCCATATGTATTTTCCAACACCAGGAACAAGTATATGAGAAGGTTATACGTAGATCTAGTTTTATAAAAGAAGCTGGAATTGTAGATGAAATAATTGATCTCTACGACGCCGACCCAAACTATATTAGAAACATTATTGGAGATAATACTGTAAAGGTTAGAGTAATTAAAGGAACATGTAGTGTAGATAGAATTAAAGAACTCTTGAGAGAATTGTTTCGTTTGAAACGAATCTATGGTAAAACAGGTTTTTACGAAAAAGTTCTATATTGTAGCGAGAATAAATTAATAATTGGATACAACCCCTTATCTATTGATTCGAAAGAACTTGATAGGAGGAAGCCTTCTCTAAGACCATTCTTCAGAAGTATTGCTTTAAAACCAAGTATTGCTAGATTACTGATCAATTTAGCTAGAGTGAGGGAAGGGGAAGTTCTACTAGATCCTTTTGCAGGAACAGGTAGTATACCTATAGAAGCTGGATTGCTCGGTTTAAGATATATTGCTGTTGAACTGGATGAGGAACTTGTTAGAGGTATGAAGATTAATTTGGAACATTATGGTGTATTTAACAATGGTTTAGTTATACATAGTGATTCAACAGAACTCTCCTATAGTGTGGTTGACGGAATAGCTACTGACCCACCATACGGCAGATCTACTAAAACATTTGGTAGTAAAGTAATTCGAATTTACAACGAGTTCCTGAATCTTGCATCAAACTATATTAAGAAAAATGGATTCATATCATTCCTAGCTCCATTAGTCATAGAGGATTATGTCGATGAATCAATATATAGAAACGACTTTATTCTATACGATAAACACTACTTATACGTACACGGTGGTTTAACTAGAGTTGTCTACGAGGTTGTTAAGAATTGAATGCTAGAATATACTTTCTAGGAACAGGGACTGCTGTACCTATGAAAAGGGGTTTACCATGTATAGTTTTGAAAATAGATTCTCAAATACACGTATTCGATATTGGTGAAGGATGCCAAAATAGAATGTTTGAAATAGGGTTGAGTGCAGTTAAAGTTAAGAGTATTTTCATATCTCATCTACACGGAGATCACTATCTAGGTTTATTCGGTTTATTACAATCGATGAATCTACTCGATAAGAGAGACGAATTACAAATCATATCTCCTGGAGAACTCGAGAACATTATTAAATCCTTTATAAATGAGAAGCTTCTGAAACTACACTACCAATTAAGTTTCATTTGTTTAAAAGATAATTTAGAGATAGGGAACGAGAAATTTAGAGTGAAAGCATTTAGAGTTGAACATAGTGTTGAATCATATGGTTTTAACGTTGTTCTAGGTAATGGATTTAAATTCACATATACTGGGGATACGCTACCGACAGATAGGGTTGTTGAAGAATCTAGAGGTTCAAATATTTTGATTCACGAAGCAACCTTTATTAAACCAGATGTTGCTGAAGCATATGAGCAGAAGCACTCTACAGCTGCTGATGCGGCTATTATAGCTAGCAGAGCTGGAGTTAAGAAACTTATATTAACACATATAAGCCCGAGGTATAAGGATGATTCAATAGTATTCTACGATGCATACAGATTCTTCAAAAACGTCGTGATTGCCAAGGATTATTTAACAATAGCTATTTAACTTGATGGAGCGATCTCGTTAACCACAACTCCAGGGTCTTCAGCTTCAATAACTATTTTAATAGCTCCAAGCGGCGACTCCTTATCTGAATCAATGAAAGATAATTTCCCGATTAGTAATGCTTGTTTATGCAACAATATCTCCAACGTATTACCACGTATCCTTCTAAACATGTAGCTTCTAGTAGCCGGACCTATAGAGAACGAAACTATCATTTGTTTAAGTTTAGAAATCGATTTTAAATCATTAGAAACCCCTTCAACAATGTAGTATCCATTACCCAGATCAATTACGTTAAGTTCACCATCAAAAACATTCATTACAGCTCTCTTAACCTTCTCTAAATCCTCAGTAGGCTTAACTACGGCTTCCACTCTAACTCTTACCAAATCTCCCCCCAACTATGTTGCTCAATATATTCCTTATCTCGTTTTTAACGCGATCAACGGAATACTCGTTAACAACCATGTAATCAGCCAAAGCAATAACGTTACCTATACCAAGAGATAGTTCAATCATATCTCTCTTCACAAAATCCTCCCATTTCTCAGGATCGCCTGCTCTCCCCCTCTTCCTCAACCTCTCAAACCTAGTTTTTGGAGATGAATGTATAGCTATAATGATAACTGAACCAAACCTTTCGAAAACCCTAACTTCTTCTAAACTCCTAACACCATCTATAACAACGATATCTACGTTTTTATCGATTCTTTCCAAAATCCTTCTAGCAACAATATCTAAACCGAATTTTTCACGAATACTTATAGCTGTAGCCAAGAGATTCTGAGAAGTTACTTCACCGTACGTTTCCATAGCAATCTCTCTAACAACATCGCCCAAACTATATGTTCTCAAACCCATTTCTCTAGCTACTTCAACCACTAAACCCTTCCCTGAACCAGGCATTCCAGTTACAAGAATAAATAACAATTCTAAACAGCCAGAATACTGCTCTACAAAGGTTTTAAATTCAATATTGATTAATTAAAGTTGAGTCTAAGCGGATGATTATGATGCTTAACGAAATGAGAGTATTTGTAGCGATAGATATAGGTAGTATTGAGGTTTTAGAGAAACTGTCTAGATTTAGAGATTTCATAGTATCAACGGGAGCTGATCTAAAACCTGTTGATAACGAAAATCTCCATGTAACTATTAGATTCATTGGTGAAGTCCCGGTAAGGATCGTTACAGAAATATGTAATAATTTGCTCAAAATAGTTTTTAAACCATTCAAAATACATGTTAGAGGAGTGGGTGCGTTCCCATCTGTTACGAAACCCAGAGTAATATGGGCAGGTGTTTCGGAGGGGGCCGATGAGCTCATTAAGATACATGATGAAGTTGAAAATATGGTTAGGAAACTCGGCATACCGCCGGATAGGGAGCGTTTCATACCTCACATTACTCTAGCTAGAGTTAGGAGTGATAGAGGCTTATCCGAACTCGCTAAAATAATAGCTGAAAACTACAATTATGATTTCGGAGAATTCGTTGTAAAAGAAATTGTTTTAAAAAAGAGTATTTTAACGCCTAGTGGCCCGATCTATAGCAATATATGTAGCGTTAAGGCAATAGAGTAATGGCTACAAATAGGTTTGATGAAGTAGAACGTAAAATTCTTGAAAACATTAAACCAACTCCTGAAGATAGAGAATTACTACTCAATACTTACCTGAAAATTAAGGAGAATATTGAGAAATACTTTAAATCAATAGGGTTAGAAGCTGAAGCAACACTACAGGGTAGTGTAGCTCACGATACATGGCTTAGAGGGGATATGGATATCGATGTTTTCGTTCTCTTCCCAAAACATATTCCTGTTGAAGAACTCAAAACAAGAATTTTCCAATACTTAATTGATTCTTTGAAAAACCTCGGTAGAGTTGAGTTAAGATATGCTGAGCACCCGTATGCCAAGCTATTTATAGGTCGGGTTGAAGCAGATATCGTTCCAGCATATAAATTATCTTCTCCAAAAGAGATCACAACGGCTGTTGATAGAACTCCTTTCCACACTTTTTTCGTTAATAGTAGATTAAACGATAAACTTCGAGACGACGTTAGGTTACTTAAGAAATTTATGAAAACCATAGGTGTTTACGGTGCTGAAATCGGAACAAGAGGTTTCTCGGGATACGCTGTTGAGCTATTAATCATAGCTTACGGCGGTTTTAGAGAAGTTTTGAAAGCGTCGTGTAAATGGAAGATCCCGGTATTTATTGATAATCTTGTTGAGGAGGGGGTTGATAGGAAAGAATTGTTTAGATATTTGAGAAAGAAGTATCCAGACTCAATAATTTACCTACCGGACCCTGTAGACCCGTTTAGAAATACTACAGCTAACGTTTCGCTTGGTAACGTAGTTAAAATGATTATTGCATCAACATGTTATCTAAATAATCCTCAACCATACTTCTTCGAAGAAGATATTGAAATACCTAGTAGAGAAGATATCATTGAGAGATTGAAAAATAGCTGTATTGCTATACTAGGATTTACAATTGAAAACCTTCCTCCAGAATGTATATGGGGTGAAGCGTTGAGAGTAGCTGATCGTTTAGCTAAACTTCTCGAAAGATTCGATTACATAGTCATAGACTATAGTGTTTGGACAGATGAGAAGAATACTGTATTAATAGCTGTTGAAGTAGATGAGTGTACTAAACCAACGTATAAGCTATACGTAGGTCCGGATACTATTGCTATAAATAGAATTCTAGATTTCATAAAGAAACACGTTGAGAAAAATAGTTTCGGACCCTGGATAGATAGAGATGGGAATTTGAAAGCTTTTGGTAGGAGAAAACACACATTTATAATGGATATACTCGAAAAGAGAGAGAATGAATACATGGTTGCTCCTCATTTGAAAAAGAAATGGTTACAATCTATTCTAACACCAGATCTGCTAGATAAACTAATTAGTCTAGATGAAGGTTTACGTAAATGGTTGTTGAAATTCATAGTGAAAAGAGAGAGATGGATTCGAAACTGCATCCAATAGATCCTGGAGACCCATATGTAAAATTTATTTTATGCTATCCTAAACATGATTGTGAAGAATTCTCGAGTAGAGTTAAGGAACTTCTAGACTGGGGTATTTCAAATCTAGTTGAACTGGGGAAAAACATTCTGGGTTTCCGAGTGCTCGGTAAGGGTTACTCATCGATCGCTACACTAGCCTATAGAGGTTGTGAGAAAGGATTTTTGAAAATAAGGAGATTAGATAGTAGGAGAGCTAGTTTAGAATTTGAAGGATTGATACTTGATTTCCTCGATAGGTTCAATATAGTTCCTAAACCAATGTTTTATTCGAAAAACTTTGTATTTATGGAATATCTAGATGACTGTATACCTATAGGTGAATTCATCGATAAATCGCAAAACAATATCGATTATAATTCTCTAATCAAAACCATTGCGAAAACAACGTATACACTATATATCCCGGATTTCTACGGTATAAATCATTCCGAACTCAGTAGACCTGGAGACCACATCTATATATGTAGGAATGGAGTTAGAATTATAGATTGGGAGAGCGCAACTATTAAGTCTAAACCAAATAATGTATCTTCTTTCATATCATATCTCACTAATAGACCTGTAGTTAGGAGAAAATTATCGAATAGAGTGCTTGATGAATTGATCCATGCGTTAAGAATGTATAAGAAAACCTATAGTATCAAAAAACTACAGAGCGTAGTTAGGATTCTTGTTGAATCTCTTCAGCAACCCCCTTAACCAATACTGGTTTAACGATTTGTTCTACTCCAGAAATAACGATGTCTTCTAGCCTCGGCGGGGTTAATATGTTCTTACATCTTGGACATACACCGCGTGAACGAATAATTTCATCCGGTGTTGGTATACCATAGTAGTCTTGACCAACTTTTCTAAATAACCACAGTACTTCTCCACATTTTCTGCAAACATACTTTACAGGCAGATATATCACCACGTTAATGCTGGATTCTCAAATATGGAGTCTCCAGTAGTTAAGGTTAAGGATTAGATAATACCTTAAACATTTGATGAAAACTTGTATCGTGATCTGATCATGGAGAAATTTAAATGTATGATTAAGTATTACCTGTACTTAATTCTAAAACCATCAAAATAATAGTATGTAGTGAACAAGTAATACGTAAGTATCAACTATACTGATCGTTTAAATCTATATTATGTAATGATAGGATAACAATATAATAGATACGTATATATTGTAATATATTGTAAAACTAAAATTTATAGCGTCTCTGGATCAATCTTACGTAAAAATAAATATCCCCTATCAAGCCCATACTCTATATAGGGGGGCCGTCGTCTAGCTTGGTTAGGATGCCGGCCTGGGGTGAACTACCCCGTTACCCGGATCGCCGGTGGTCCCGGGTTCAAATCCCGGCGGCCCCATTTACTTCTTCTTTAAAGCACTATAGTGTTTCAGAATATCTGAAGATCTATTTCCTGATAATGCTTTGATTTCTTCTTCATCAAAACCATAAGTATGGGCTAACTTAGCTGCTTTTAATGGATTTAAATAAAATATTACTCTTAGAAAAGGTATTATTTCTGAGAAAACACTTCTCCTACTCATTAACAGTCTTTTTGAAAGCTTATCTGAAATACTATAGAGAGCTTCTCTAGTTTTCTTCATTTGGGTTATCCACTGTATTTTCTCGGGTTTCTTATACGTTTTCCATCTATACTTATATGTTAATCGTGAAAAAGCTACTCCAGGACCCATCATATCCATAACGTAACTTAGTAAATCCCATGAACCGCTCTTAATTATCCTACCTCTATATACGTCTGCTCTACTTAACGCATCGTATGCTCTAGCAATTTCTTCTAAATTCTCGTAATAGGTCGGTATGTGTTCATTAATCCAGTCTATGAATGTATCGTAATCTATATTTATTTGAGAAATAGCTAGTTTAGCTTTGAATATATAGTCGGCGTTGAATAAACGATGAAGAGCTTCGAATGGAGCGAATTCTCTATCTCTATAAGTAGCCATTGCTTTAACGAGATCTAGAGTAACCCTACCATATGTTTCACCAATAGCTTGTAGATCATTTATAGCGCTCCTCATATCACCCTCACTTCTCTTAGCAAGTTCTCTTAGAGAATCATCGTCGCATCTAATGCCTTCAGCTTGGCAAATCCTCCTAAGCCCCTGTACAACTTGAGCTTCCGTTAGCCTCTTAAATTGAATGAGTATAGAAACGTCTCTAATGGGTTTAAGATGCTGACTCCAAGGATCATTAGCTGTCAATACTATTGGATACATTGTTTTACTAATGAGGTCAACTATTGTTTCAACAGCTCCATACTCTTCTCTAGGACTAATACCATCAACTTCATCTAGAAGTATTAATTTACCTCTCTTAGTTAAGCTTCTAAGAGATATTGTTGTTTTAACAACTCTCTCCAAACCTTCTTTACTCCTAGTATCGCTAGCGTTAAGCTCTATAAGTTCTAAATTATACTCATTAGCTATTGCTTCAACCAAACTCGTTTTACCACAACCAGCTGGTCCATATAATAGAACGGCTTTCTTATCGGGTGTCTTGCCTTCAAACCATTGTTTAATCCATGGTATTAGGATCTTCTTAGCTTCATCCTGATTAATAACATCATCAACTCTCTTAGGCTTGTGTTTAATAAACCAAGGAACTCTACTCACAACCAGTTAACCCTCTACACCCTATACTCTAAACTTCCTACCGATCAATGCTAGTTTAGCTAGAAAAGCATTAAGCTGTATTTCATCATCAGCTCCCTCTACGAGTCTAAACTGTATCTCGCCCGTTAAATCAGCGATCATGATCCTTAACTCATCCGGTATTTTGATTTCTTGACTGAACACTTCCCTATGGATCTGTTTAATAACATCTAAACCGCTTAAACCATAGTTAAACATTAGTTCTCTAAGTTTATCCCTAGCTTCTCTAAACTTACCTTCTAAAGCTAGAGATAACATTTGTTTAATTTCCTGTGGATGGGCTAAACCAACAACTTTATACACGTTTTCAACGTTAACGAAACCTAGCGTTGATGCTGCTTGAAGAATATTTATAGCTCTCCTCATATCTCCTTCGGATAACTCAAATATTACTTCGAGAGCATTCGATTCACACTTAACTTTCTCATTCTTACAAATATAGTCTAGTCTCGATACAACATCTTCTTTCTTTAGAGGTGTGAATCTAAATACTGCGCATCTACTCTGTATTGGTTCAATAATTTTACTTGGATAATTAGCTATTAGTATAAATCTAGTTGAAGCAGTATATAATTCCATTAATCTACGCAATGCTTGTTGTGCATCAGCAGTCATATTATCAGCTTCGTCTAATAAAATGATCTTAAAAGGTATCTCGGCTGGAACTCTCGTTCTAGCAAATTCCTTAACTTTACTCCTAATAACATCTATACCTCTCTCATCAGAAGCATTTAATTCAAGCATATATTGTCTATAGTTCTCGCCAAAAAGATCATGTGCTAAACAATGTGCAGCAGTTGTTTTACCAGTACCTGGCGGTCCAGCGAATAGTAGGTGCGGCATATTCCTATCTTCAACGAATTTCTTAAGTCTCTTCACAGTATCTTCTTGATTAACGATTTCATCTAGACTTCTAGGTCTATACTTCTCAGCCCACAGTAATTCAACTATTTCCTGAGCCAAAACCAAATCACGCCCATCGAATTAAATCATAATGGAATTCTCTCTTTATAAAACAAGTTACTAATTATTAATAATTTGTTATTAAGTAAGTGTGATTAGTTTGAATATCCTAGCTGCTCTCCTAACTGAAAAAACCTTGGAGATACTGCATAGGGATTACATGGAGGATGATGTTAGAGTAGTTATAACTACGAAAAACATACATATACCTACAAATGAGGGTTTAACCGAGTTATCTAAAGGTTCCGAATACGTTGTTCCAAGATGGATCGCTCAGATTTTGAGAGAGAAGGAATTAGCTGTTATTAAAGAGGAGGAGTTGAGTATTACATCACTATCGACACTAGCGTATTTAGAAGAGGATTTGATAAAGAAGAGGAAATTTAATAAAATCTATAGATTCTTCTACATGCATGGATTGAATAAATTAAGTGAACTTAAAGCTAAACTTAGAGAAACAAGTAATATGGAACTATACGATATTTATAGGAAAATGAAGGAGCTTGTGTCAACGATAGGTATGGTTAGAATAAGGAAACTACTAGACCTAGTTCTACTCCCCAATATTCCTATAGAGATTTACGAAACACTAACTAATGAGGAGAAAACAATGCTAACTATATTAACAACTATTATTAAGAACTGGATGGAGAAACTAGAAATTGTTGAAACGAAGTAAAAGGGGGTTTAGAGAACTTGGAAGTCGATAGAAATGTGATCGAACTCGATCTTATAGGTAGATTTAAAGATTTCTTATGGAGTTATAAAGATGAGAAAACGAAGAGTTTTAAGTATCGTGAAAGAATATCTCAAATGGCTCTTATGAATCAGAAGAGTTTGGTTATAGATTTCGAGGACTTAACCGTGTATGATATGAAGCTTGCTTCACTCCTACAACAAAAGCCTTCTGAAACCATGGAAGCTTTAAGTCAAGCAATTAAAGAAATAGTTAGGAAAGAATTTCCAGAGTATGCGGAAGCAATTGAGAAGTTCTACCCGAGGTTAAGGAAGCTTCCGAAAGTCTTATCGATTAGAGAGCTTAATAGTGATTACATTGGTCAAATGATTGCTGTTGAAGGAATTGTTACTAGAGTAACGCCTATTGAAGTTAAACTAGTTAGGGGTAGGTTTAAACACTTAGACCCCGAGTGCGGGCTTGAATTCGATTATCCTGAGAAGGGGGAGATGGGGGAGAGGATTGAAAAACCAAGTTTCTGTAAATGTGGTAGAACAGGTAAATTCGAATTAATTGTTGAGAAATCTAAATTTATTGATTGGCAGAAAATAGTTATTCAAGAGAGACCTGAAGCAACACCTCCTGGTCAAATACCTCGTAGTATTGAGGTTATATTAACGGGCGATATTGTTGATTCAACTAGACCTGGAGATAGAGTTACGGTTACTGGAGTTTTGAAAGTTATGACTACATCCAGTGCTCTCAGAGGTGTTGGAAGATCTGTTTTCTCACTATATATCGATGCTAATCACGTTGAGGTTCAGGAGAAGATTCTTGAAGAAGTCGAGATCTCGAGGGAAGATGAGGAGAAGATTAGGGAATTAGCTAGGAATCCATGGATTAGAGAAATGATTATTGCAAGTATTGCGCCATCAATATATGGTTATATGAATATTAAGGAAGCAATTGCTCTACTCTTATTCGGAGGGGTTCATAAAGAATTACCTGATGGGACGAGGATTAGAGGAGATATCCACGTCCTACTAGTAGGAGACCCTGGTACAGCGAAATCCCAATTACTACAGTATACTTCAAAAATAGCGCCTAGAGGTCTCTACACTAGTGGTAAGGGGTCTACAGCAGCTGGTTTAACAGCAACTGTTTTGAGGGATAAAACTAGTGGCGAATACTATCTAGAAGCTGGAGCTATGGTTTTGGCTGATGGAGGAGTAGCGTGTCTACATCCAAATACTAGGATAATTATTGATAACGAATACATCCGGATTGAGGAGCTTTTCAGAGAAGATATGGGTATCGAAGCTCTCTCTAAGAACAAGGTTTTATGGTTAAACAAACTGGAGAAGAATGTTGTTTCTCTAGATACAAATACTCTCTCATCCACCAATACCGTTTCAACATTAATTGCGAGGAGATGGTGGAGGGGGAAGCTCGTTAAACTTGTTTTCGAATCCGGTTATGAGCTTCTACTAACCCCCGATCATCTTTTACTAGACGATAATTTCGTTTGGAAACAAGCTGGGGAGTTTAAACCTGGAGATAAGGTTATTTCAATACAACGAATACCTGGACATGATAATGACGTGTATATACTAGATATTCTTCCCGATGATTACACGATAATTCTCGAAAATAATGATAAAGAAGAATTCCTAGAATTAGCTGGTGAATACACAGTAAAACAGTTGTTCTCGAACAACTCCGATATACGGCAAATAAGCGATAAACTCTATGTAAACGCCAATCTATTTAGAAAAATACTTTTAGAACGTGGTGTTTATAACGAGTGGAGGAATAGGAGATTAACGTATTCAAGATATGGATTATTCGAAAAACCCTATACTACAACAATTACACCTGAAATAGGTTATTTAATTGGATTCCTATATGGTAAGAACTATTCTCACGAAGATGGAGTGATCAGAATACTCCTCTCAGATAGGGATATTCTCAATAGAATCATTGATCATACTGTTTCAACTATTGGTTCCCAACCAGTAATTTATGAGAAGAGGAATGGTTCAGAAAAAGTTTTTGAAATCATTATTAAATCACCTCTACTCTCTTCAATAATCAAGTACTTTACTGAAAAAGGGTTTAGACGGGTATTTAAACTACCAGATCGTGTTTTGAATGCTCTAGTTGCTGGTCTTTTGGATTCCAGAGGATCCCTAACTATAGCTGGAGATACGGATAATTATGATATTAGCGTTAAGATAGAGTTTGAAAACGAATATGATGCTAAAGCTATACCGCTTATTCTTAGAAGAATGGATATTTACTCTAGAATCATATCAGACGGTAAATCAATATTTATTGAAGTCAATGAATGGAGCAGTGTTAAGAAACTACTTGATAACGTGAAGAATTATGTTATGAAAACAACGTTCCACACACCATCAGTAATTCATAGATTAAATAATGCTGTGAATCAGGACTTAGTGCCTCGAAAGCTCTCTATCGAGATTTCGAGAATGGTTATGAATACTGTTAAACCAGAAGATCTTGATAATAGAGATTTATGGAAGAGAATTGTTGAAGCATCACACGGCGAAGTCGTGCTTACTAGAGAAGATGTTAGGGTTCTTTATGATAAGCTTCTATCATTAGGTATTAATGAGAAACTGGAGACTATGTATTTAGCTATGAGTAGAGATTATTATGTCGATACTGTTGTTTCCGTTGAATACGTTGATTATGAGGGATACGTATATGACCTATACGTTCCACGTTTCAATAACTTCTTAGCAGAAGGAATTGTTGTTCATAACTGTATAGACGAGATCGATAAGATGAGAGATGAGGATAGACAAGCTATTCATGAAGCTTTAGAGCAACAAACAGTTAGTATTGCGAAAGCAGGTATTGTTGCTAGACTCAACGCTAGAGCATCCGTATTAGCTGCAGGTAACCCAAAATATGGGAGGTATGATTTAAACGAACCAATCGCTAAAAACATCGATTTACCACCAACAATATTGTCGAGATTCGATTTAATATTCGTTATACAGGATATTCCTGAGAAAACCAGAGACCGTTACTTAGCTAAACATGTTTTAGAAATACATGCTGATACCGATAGAGTTAAGCCATTCATAGACCCCGTTTTACTCAAGAAATACATTAGTTACGCTAGGAGATATATTAGGCCTAGATTAACCGATGAAGCTAAGAAAATGATCGAGGAGTTCTACGTTAAAATGAGAATGGCTGGTTTAACCAGTAAGGAAGGGGGTACTTCGACTGTCCCAATAACGCCTCGACAACTCGAAGCACTAGTAAGGCTCACTGAAGCGTATGCTAAAATGGCTCTTAAACAACGAGCTACAGCTGAGGATGCTGAAGAAGCTATTAGATTAATGTATTACACGTTGAGAAGAATAGGTTTCGATATAGAGACTGGGGTTTTCGATATCGATATTATAGAGACGGGGCTACCTAGGTCTAAAATGCAGAAAATCAAGGAATTCAATAAGTTCCTATTCGAAGAGATTCTCAAGAAATACGGTAGGATTAGTAAAAAGGATTTGTTTAGATTAGCTGAAGAAAGAGGATTCGATAAGGAATTTGTTGAAGAAATGCTTGAGAAGCTACATAAAGAAGGGTTAATAATATATCCTCCGGGAACGGATCACGTTGCTAAAGCTTGAGATAAACATTAATTTACCCTGAACAACTTGTGTAAAATAAAGTACTGGTTTAAAAATAGATTGGGTTCTGGAATTGAGTAGTGAAACTGGAGAACCTGTATATGTTGTTAGAGTTGGTGATAAAGTAATTGAAATTAATGAAGAGAAATTGAAGATCATATATGAGTATATTCATAGACCGATGAGTTTGGAAGAACTAGCTAAAAAACTCGGTTTAGATGGTTGGGAGGAAGCATATGATTTCATAAAGAAAATCCCAGCTTGGTTAATGTGGACTCCCCCCTCTCTCTGGAAATTTAGAAAGAAATGGATAGAATCTAAAGCTGGAGATGAGAGTAGGAAATGAATATTCCACAGAACCTTGTTTGTAAAGAAGAATACGTTGTTACAGAGGATTTAGTAACTAAACATATTGAGGGAATTGAAGTATTATCAACCCCGTCTCTCGTATTGTTAATAGAGAGAACTGCTAAGAACTGTATTCAACCATATTTACCGAATGGGTATAGTAGTGTTGGAACACAAATCAATATTAAACATTTGAATCCAGTACCTAGAGGCGAGAGAATTCTCGTTGAAACACTTGTTTCCGAAATTGATGGTAGAAGAGTGGTTTTTACAGCTAGAAGCTATTGGAAACAAATTGTTGTTGGTGAAGCTATTCATGAGAGATACGTTATCAATATAGATAAATTCAGAGAGAAAGTTAAAAAATTGATTAGTGAGAACCAATATTGATATCGGGTTTTTCATGAACCTAGATCTCTCGAAATAATTTCAGCTACTTTCCTACCACTCATTAACATACCTCCAAATATAGGTCCCATTCGCGGCAATCCATATACGGTACACACGGCTACGCCGGTAACGTATAGTCCGGGAACAACCATTCCCGTTTTCTCAACAACTAGTTTTTCAGATAATTCGGAGTAAGCCGATCTCTCACCCATAATCTTAATGTTTAAATCTGGAATCTTCTTTGCAACTATTGAAACTATTTCTGCATCATGACCTGTTGCGTCAACAACGCTTCTAGCTTCCGTATACAGGGGGTCTGCGTGTAAACCACTCATGGGTATTGGAGTCCATAACCATAATACTCCAGTTATTCTCAATGGATCAATTCTATAAATCACGTCTTCAACATGAGCACCTAGAAGTATTCTAACTCCAGCATCTATAGCTTTAACAGCTAATTTAGCGATCACTTCAACGGGGTCTGCAACGTATAGACCGGAATCTGTCTTAATAACTCTAATATCGAAATCGTTAAGTATAGGTAATGCTTCTTCTTGGAAAACTATTCTTGGAAATAAGTTTCCACCAGGTCCGGTTCCCCCGCCGAAAGAGAATCTACGTTCAAATACAACAACTTTAAATCCACGTTTAGCTAAATAGTATGATGCTGTTAAACCAGATGGGCCGGCACCAACTATTGCAACATCGACATCAACCAGATCTTTTAAATCCTTCGAACCATACTCTATAATTGTTTTACCAATAATTGACTCTTTAATCAATACAAATCACCTTTTCTGAGAAATACTGATTATGGCATTATAAAGAATATGATAACCCCGTTATCAATAACTAGCATTCCCAATTCCACTACTCACTAAATAATAACTAGTCGCATCGAGGTTTGATAAATAAGTAGTCCATTTATTGACAGTAATGTAATTTATAAGGAAACTACAGAGATATTCTTGGAAGCTCTTGGTTTAAATCTAGCTATCTCAATTAAATTATTAGGCCATGGAGCATCAGTATATTTAGCCAACCAGTCGTCATTGAAATCTATGTTTTTAACTATATCAACTATCCTGCCCACTAATTCTCCATTAATCCTACCTTCTCTAACAGCTGGACAATCGAGATCTAGGTAAACAATTCTTTCTCCAGTAGTGTAATCTAGGTAAACCATAACAGGCCATAATCTACAATCAAATGGTCTCTTAAAATATATGTTGCAGAAACCATTATCGTTAAGGAATGGACATGGTTTTCCACCTCTAGAACCAATACATTTTACAGAACCGAATCTAGTTTCAATATTGAAAACCGAGTCTCCATAATCATTCTCTTCTTCTGGAAGTAGAACTGCATAGAATCTTTTACAACAATTATTTGTACAGTTAGAACATATGTTTCCGAAATTAATGAAACTAAACTTATCGGAAACTCTACTCATGAATTTAAATAACCTCGCATTCTATTTTACTCCCAATAAAAATTGGAAATATAAATCTTCTGATTAGGGATTATTCGATACTACTCAACTATGTTGATACCATGATATTCTCTAAGTATACTTCTAAGTTTCTCATAGATCTTAGGCGGAGGAGGTTTAACGAATCGTTTATTAATCTTCTTAAAACCCATTAAAGCCTTGATGAAACCGCTGAATCCGTATTTAAGACCCCTACCATAGCCTCCTTCGAGAACCGATACTATTGTTTTAACAACGCCTTTCCTATAGTACTCGTACAGGGTATTCCCAATATATGTGAAAGAATCCTCCGTAAATTCAAGTTCAGCTAAACCATCATTAACATAGCTATCGAAACCTGCTGAAACAACAATTGCTTCAAATCTATATGTGGAGATGAGTTGTTTAATAATGTTCTCAACAACCCATACGAATTCGGCGTCACCCGAGTATGGAGGTAGTGGAATATTTATTTTAGAACCTTTAGCATCCTTACCGCCAATATCATCAACCCAACCGGTTCCAGGGTATAGACCGTGTTGATGAATATCTACATGAATAACTCTAGCATCGTTCCAGAATATATCTTGAGTTCCATTACCATGATGCGCGTCGAAATCAATATGTAGAATAGGTTTAGTTTTCTCAAGTAGGGCTGAATCAGCTACAGCTGAGTGATTAAATATACAGAAACCTAACGTTGGTGCCCCCATAGCTCTACCTGAATAGCCAGCGTGATGACCTGGTGGACGTGGAAGAGCTAATACTAATCTATTCTCTTCAAAACTTTTTGAAGCATATACCCATATTGTTGTAGAGTATCGTAACGCAATATTGAAAGTATGTTGAGTTACATAAGTATCTTGGTCAATATAGTGAAACCCCTTACTACATTCTCTCTCAATAAAATCTACGTATTCATCACTATGGATATTCTTTAGAACTTTCCTCAAAGGATCAATGGTTCTGCTGAATTCACATAGATCTGGTTGTACAGATGATCTTAGAGAATCTAGAAGACGTTCTAATCTATAAGGATTCTCGGGATGCCCTCCACTAGGGTCTGAATGCAACCAATTTATATCATCATGTATAACAATAATCTTCATCATAGTTTCCTCGAATAACATGTTTCTTATAATCACTAATATTTATAAAACCTATATTCTAATCGAATATATTCTGATGAAATGCTTAGGAGGAATATAATTTGGAGTATAGTAAGAGAAAAGGATTACTTAAAACATTGATTTTAAGCATAGTAATAGAGAATAAGATGATTCATGGCTATGGAATTTACAAAGCAATATCTGATTCATCAATAAAATACTTCCCATCTATAGGAACAATATACCGATTACTAGGAGAACTATATAAAGAAGGATTAATAGATAAAATTGAGGTTTCTGGTAATAAGAAGAAAGTTTACTATACACCTACAAATAAGGGTTTAGAAGAATTCATAAACATAACAACGTGTTTCCTCAATAAAACAGTTCGTGGATTATCAGTTATTACCCCAGTATTAAAGAGGCTATACGAGGAGAATAGAGGATTCAATCTATTCAATATTGAAAGCAAAATAGAAGAACTCTACAGTATATCTAAAGAATTCTTAGAGAGCATTAGGAAACCGAGGGAAATACAGATGCCTAAAACATCGTTAAAAATCGATAGGGATGAAGACTCGACTGGGAAGAGGAGTGTAAGATATAGAGTTTAGCTGTGGAGTACCACACTATGAAATCCCCGGTTCTCAAACAAAATAATGATTAAATTAATTTAGATGAATAAAATTAACAAATCAATTGTTTCGAAAGAGGTTGTATATTGATTTGATTAAAGTATCTGTTCTGGTAGATGATAGAATCTGTAGGAATAAGAACGTTAAAGCTGCTCATGGTTTATCGCTATACATAGAGTTTAGAGATAAACATATTTTATTCGATACTGGACCGAACCCGGATATCCTACAATTCAATGTTGAGAAACTAGATGTTGATCTTGAGCTTCTAGATTATGTAGTAATTTCTCATGAACACCCCGACCACTACGGTGGTTTACCATATATTGGTTGGACAACGCCTTTACTGAAAACATATATACCGTACGGTTCTTGGGAAACTATTGGTTTATTAGCTAAGAAAAACGATCTTCAGCCGATCGAAGTTAATGATTGGCTAGAACTTGATAATAATATTACTATAACTAAACCGATTCATGGACCCCCATACGAGCATTTCCTAATAACCATAGATAACGGGGGATTAATTGTTTTCACAGGATGTTTTCACCCAAATCCATCTGTATTGAGAGATATAGCGAAACGTTTTAATATGAGGATCAAATACCTCATAGGCGGTTTACACTTCTCCAACGGTCCTCAACACGTTATCGATACAGCAATTAATGTTTTCGAAGAAATCGGTATTGAGAAAATCGCGCCTCTACACTGTACACATGATAGATTAATTAATAGACTTAAGGAGAGAGGATTCGATATAATTACGGAGTCTTGCTGTGGAGGTGTTTTTAAACTTGAGTAGAATAGTACACCATCGTGAATTAGCTCTAGATCTTGTTAAAGCTATGAAACTAATGTTTATACAAGGCTTAATTAATCCTAGAGGTGGTAATGGAAGCGTTAAAATTAATGATAGAACTGTTCTATTAACACCTAGTGGTGTTTCTAAATATAGATTGAAAACAAGTGATCTTATAAGATACGACCTCGTTAGTAGAGAATTCGATAAGAACATATTTGGATATAAACCCAGTATTGAATGGAGAGTCCATATTGCTATATATGAAGCTGAAACAAGAGCAGTTAGTGTTCTACACGCTCATCCACTCCACGTTAATTTATTGGTCGAGATAGGCGAGTTCGATTGGTGGAAAATCCCTATAGCTAAATACGAGCTTGGAGATGCTGTAGTCTGTGTTGCTAAACCATACGAACCTGGTTCCATCGAGTTATCTAATGAAATTGGTAAACTAGTTGAGAATGGTTGTAGCGTAATAATTATTCCACAACACGGTGTTTTCACATGGGGAAACGATGTGTGGAGCGCTTTCGATAAAATTAGTGCTTTAGAGTATCTAGCTAAATATAGATTTCTACAGAAAATTTACATTAAGTAATATAGTTGTTCAAAAAACCAGTTTATAACTCCCTATGGAAACGAGTATTCTCGTATCGTCAATACAGAATAAACTCATTATCATGAAAACTAGTTTCAAACATGTATACTAAAAGTATATTGTGTTTAAAGATTAGGTATTGATATGGATTGATTAACCTCAAACTTATTTAGTATGAAAGGGGGTTCGTTTGACTAGATTAGTTGATATACATGATGAGGAACCGAGTATACCCCTACTTATTGGAGATGCCGGTATATTGAATCTAAGAATAAAACCTCTTAGAACAAGTAATTATTGGCTTATCCCTACTTTATCCGCTTCAATAGAATTATCTAGACATAAACGTGGAGTTCACATATCTAGGATCGCTAGATTGGTTCTGGAAACCTTTAACGACGAGTATTTCGATTACAACTTGATCGATAGTTTAGCCGAGAAACTGCTTGATACACATAGTGAAACTAATAGAGCTAGAGTTGTTCTTAAAGCTAGAGTAGCTGGTAGTGAGAGCAATCAATCCATACTCTACTGTGTAGTTGCTCATCGTAACGGTATAGATAAGAGGATTTCCGGCTCAGGAATTACAGTTTTAAACGCTTGTCCATGTGCTCTAAACGTATCGACAACGATATTCGGTAAACCATATACTCATATGCAGAAAACCAGAATTAAAGCTCTCATAGTAACGAGAAATTTCGTGAATCCACTAGAACTGGGTTTAATAATTGAGAAAACATTTACAACTATGAAGAACGTTTTGAATAGATTAGATGAGTATAGAATGATAGCTCAACTCTACGATAAACCACTATTTAATGAAGATATTGTGAGATTAACAGCTAAATTAGTATATGAAAACTATAGGGATAGGCTTAGAGAGAACGATAAATTAAGAATTTCAGTAGTATCCTACGAAACAATCCATACTTTCAGAGTTTATTCAAAACTATCTAGAAGAATATGCGAACTCGATGAAGAACTAGCCTTAAGCAATAATTCCCGTAAATGAATTAATAGGAATGAACACAAAACGAAGAATTCCACGTTATAACTAAATTACTTCATCGGTAATGCAAATACAATGTTGTTTTGGATCAGGTGAATTTGAAAATTTAATCCTATTCTTGCTCATACTCTCCACCTGATTTCAATGCTTTGTAAGCTTTACCTAGTTCTACCCCAATGTATATAGCGTGATCTAGTCTAGAGACCAGTTCTCTACTGATAACTTCTTTAGCAATCGATAGGGGATCGTTACTCTTAATTATTATAGATGGTTCTTTCCTGCCGTGCTCGTAATGTTCTAGAATAATCTCTTCACTACTATGATCTACGGATATTCTTACATAACCTTTGGGGTCTTCGATGAATTCAAACTTGTTTTTAGCATTAACTACTCGATTAGGTTCTAATCGAGGCTTATATAACGACTCCTTCTTACTCTTAGCTATAAGTAAGTCTATACTGAGATCTTTTGGTAAACCCCCTGTTTCTCTAGCAATAATAGCCATATCCAGCGCTCTCCTCAACTCATATATTGCTTTACGCGTTTTAACGCTGGCTTCGGTAGCCAAGTATATTTCAATACCTATTTCAACACCGATTGATGCTAGTATAGCTACAATACCTATACTATCAGCATCTATTAATTCAATTACGTTACCAACACCCATGAGAAGAGGATAACTAGTTATTTTTTCCCGAATCTTCAAATATCTATAAATAGATCTAGTTAAACCAAGCATTGGAGGTTGAAGAACAGGGTCTAGGATCAATTTATTTAAACCAATAGATAATGCTCTATTAGCTGTATCCACAAGTTCATCGATTGAATCAATATTTCTTGGAATAACCGTTAAAGCATATCCAGCATATTCATTGCTTAAAGGTATTGTATCGAGTTCATCAGGATATATACTCAAATAAATATCTATATGGTTTTGTAGTAATCGAAATAGATCCCTATTAACTGAATCTAAACCGATCGGTTTCTCCAAAACCCTTTTAGAACGTTTAATTAAATCTATAAGATCTATTCTAATGGGTTCTTCACTAACGCCATAGATAATAGCATCGGCACCTTTCGAAACCATTCTAGAAGCTTTTGAAACAATATCTTCGATTTTATCATCAATGAAAACCGGGATTTCAGCAAATACTAGTGGGTAGTCTCTACTAATAGGAACCCCTCTTATTTCAAAGTACTTATTCATTAAAGCCCTACATCTAACTTTACTGAGAACATCTTGATCCCTCTGAATCTTGAGATTATGTAGGAAAACATCATATGGTTCTTTCTCGGACCCTAAAACCCCCTGCATAACTGCTTTAAGCATTAATGGTATATCTCTAGCGTTCTTAACCCCCTTAACAATCCTAACCCCAATCTTCTCAGATACAGCCGATAAATCCCCCTGAACATAACCCGGAACTATAATCAGATCCATTTGTTTAACAATTTGGTATTTAGGTAGTTCTCTGAGGAGATCGTTGATCGTTATTAAAGCAGCAACGTCTATTGGGAATTCAACTATATTTATTTCTAAACCAGGAATCCTGTTCTCCTCTACAATCCTCTTCACATAACTATACGCTTTCCTACCAGTTACTAGAAGAATCCTCAATTCACGCTACACCTAAATACTTCAATACTTCAATAGGTGATTTAGCCACAGTTAATCCATCGATCTCGTATAGTTTAGAAACTATTCTAGAATAGTACGTATGGGGTTTCACAACTATTTCAACATCGTATTCGATAGCTCTCCATGGACAAACGCTACGGCATAATCTACACATGTTACATTTAGCTAAATTCAGCTTAACCTTCAGAAAGGAATCTTTAGTTAAAGCCCCCGTTGAACACACTGTTGACGCTATACATTCCCTACATGATATACATTTTGATCTATCTAGTACTACTGGAATCCTACTCTTAATTTCAAATAAATCTACTGGAACTATGAAGACACGAATATTGTTCTTCAACGCGTGAATAACTAGGTTTGAAACGAGATTATCCGCAATACCATGAACAATTTTTGAAACCGTATTCAGAGAAGCTGGAGAAACAATAACGGCTTCATAAACACCTCTATAGACTCTCATAGCTAAAGGATAGGAACTCGGCTCATCGTGTTCGAAAACAATTCCGGAAGGGTAATCGTTTTTAACCGAATTCAAGAGTTCATCGAGTAAACCATATGTTCTTAAAAGTTCCGCTCCAGCTCTAGATACGTAAACAGTGACTTGAGTAGCTTTAATTAACGTTTTTATGGATTCAACAGATTCGTAGAGGTAGGCTCCAGCCCCCGTTATACCCCAAGCTATTGGTTTCAAAACTCCTCAACTATATCTTCAATATATGCTAAATTATAATCTAGATCTTCAATATACTTTACACAAGACTTAACTCTAGCTTTACCATAAGTAACTTCTACACAAATATCCATATCTCTAGTTTTTACAGTACTGTAGGAGTAGAATCCTCCATCCTCACATAATTTTGTTTTCAATTTAACCCAAGCATTACTTCTAAATGGTTGTGCTAAAATAGCTCTCCTAATAGCTTCTTCAACAACCTCTAAATCACTCCTATCCCTAACGGGAATACCGCTGAATTGATGCATAACCATACCAAGAGCAATGCCTGCTTCGAAAACAGCTCTATCTCTATCCGTTGCTTTAGGAGTGAAGTATTTGTTTGCAGGATCCTTGTTCAACACATTCGATCACCAAACCCTTCTCAACGAGTAGTTTCAAAAGCATTAAAGCTATTTCAAGCTTAACACTACTAATCGATTTATTGAGAACCCGCTTATCTCCTGGACAAACAAATGGTTTGTTGAAATCAAAACCAATTAATTTAACTCTATGGACTCCAATATAGTATGCTAAATGAACAGCACGGTCACCGTCTGTAAAACCCCCGAAATTATATACGTAAGGTCTAGGTTCAACCTGTGTAGAACCCATAACGTAGTTTTGGAAAAGATGAGTATATTCTCTTAATTTATCAATATTATCTCCATGAGCGTGAATAACAACAATACTGCCTTCGCTCGAAGCGTAGAGTAGGTCTCGTATATCTCCATCGAGATCGCTAGTAACAATATTAGGGACAATACCGTAATCTAGGAGTACACTTGTAGCTCCATCAGCAGCTATGATAAATCCGTTTTCCAACAACTTAACTTGTTTCTCAACTTCATCATAAACATTTTCGGAACAACCGATAACGTAGGCTTCACTAAATCCTTTAAACAAATGTATTAAATCGTGGAATTTAACAACCCCACTCCTATTTCTCAAAAGATCGCTTAATAAATCGGTAGCGTATTGATCCATATGGAAATTCAAACCCGAAACTCTACTCTTAATAAAACTATAGATACTGAACCACTCGTTTCTATCGATAATCCAAGCCAATTGAAAACACCGTGTGAGAAAAACAATTATTGAGCAACACATATGAACTAAATAGAACTAATGAACAAAAGGATTTTTGAGTAACTACGCGTAGAACGTTATTCTACAGTAATAACCAAGCCTCAAGCCTGTTTTGGAAATATCTGGATACAACTAGATTCTCTACGTTAATTACGGGGGTGTGTTGGAAGAATGGAAAATTAATTAGTGGTAATTGATTACTCGTTACGTAAAATACGTGGTTTAAATTACGTCAATTAATCTCCTCCGGTACAGGTAATTCCTCTCTAATTCTATTAAGCAGTTTAACATAGTAACTATAATCTACTTCGTCTAAATCCTCCAAGGCATTTAGTGGCGTAAAACCCGTACGCGTAGCTACATACATGTATGGTGGTTTACTTAGAATAGCGTATCTCGGCGGTTTTCTATAACTTACTTTCCCCTCTCTACTGAAAACAAGGAGTTTAATATCTACTTCTCGATTCATAAGCATTCTTTCAGCATTTTCGATAACCTCCACAGCTCTACATATAGCTTTACGTAGCTCAACAGCGTTTTTAGCAGAAGCCAGTTCTTCGAATACTCTAGAACCAATTTGTTTAATGAATACCGGTATATCTCTCCTAATAATTGTTAAACCCTTAATCTTCAACCCGCCAGTACTCAATACACCATAGTATTTATTAGAAGAACCTAAACCAGTCGTTACCGACCTGGGAATATAGAGCCAAATATAGTGTGCATCAACTTTCAATCTATACCCCAATTCATCGCCAACTACTTCAGCGATCTCTCTACATTCATCTAAATTCTCAACCCCTTCTACGAACAAGCTATCTACGAGAACATGAATAACTCTAAAACCTAGTTTCAAAATCTTCCTTATAGCTTCAGCAGTAACGAATCTCGATGTACTCGTAACAACTTCATGTGCAGATACTGAGCCAAAAATACTGTTCCTATATCCGAGGTAGCCGAAGCTAGCTACGAGAATCCACTTCACAGCACTCCTCCTCTCATCGTAGAGTTTGAGCCTGGTTTCATCAAATAGTTTTTCGTAAAGGTCCTTTAGATCTATTAGATTACTAATAACTGATGCAACTAAACCATCTCGATCAAGACATACCTTATGTGGAGTATATTGTGTTATCAATTGTTTAGCACAATAGGGGTCGTTAACCGTTTCACCAGAAACGTTTAGTTTAACGATAATTGATGGGTAAAGGCTCTTAAAATCTATTTGACAAACATTCCAGTACAATCCTGGTTTAGGTTGATGAATAGAGCCTCCCCTATCCCATACGAACAACTCATCAATTGTTCTAAACCCCTCAACTCTACTCCACTCTCTATCAACAAGATATTTCCAATCTCTAGCTCTCAAGACTTCTATTGTGGATAATAATCTACCTATAGTCGCATTATTCATTAAACTCAAGGGGGTATAGCTCAATCTACACCATTCGAAAACAATATGTGGAGTATAAGAACCAATTGTAATCCACGAATACGGCGTTTTTACTACTCCTTCATCCTCGTTAATAACGGCGAAGTATACGAGAGAATTGCTGAAAACCAATAGTGGTTTAATCGTTCTCAAAATCTCGATTAAATCCCTAATGCTCTGGACAGCTTCAACACCATCATTTGTTTCAACAATGTAGAAACCGTTCTCAACCCTAATTGTAGCATAATCAATAACTGGATCGTGTTCACGCGGATCCCACGTCGAGCCCCCATACAGTTTAGTTAATGGCTTCAACCCAGCACGGTATAGTGCTTCAATAAGCGGATGTGGATAATTATTCACTATATGAAACCCTCTACGTTTAAACAATGAATATAGGTACCTGTAGTTTTCGAAACTATTGGTTGTATATACGAGAACCCTACATTTATCCCTATAATACGGTGGTTTATACCAATCTTCAACCCAAGCTTCGCTAACCAGGTTTTCATACAGGAGTATACGAGCGATTTCCTCCGGTTCTTTAACCAATACGTAACCATAGAATTTTAATTTATTCATAACTCTTTCAATACTCCTACTCATATCATCATATAATTCAAGAAAACACTTATCTCCCAGTACTTTAACATCTAAGAACCATTTAGCCACAAATATCATCTTTACATAGAGTTTTTCGTAAAATATGGAAAACCATTATTTCCATCGGATCAACCATACCGAAATGTGTGAATACAGATATCGTTGTATCGATATCTTCAAGAAACTTCTTCATACATTGCGCTTCACGTTGATCTAGGAGTTCTAGAGCTTTAACCCATCTATCGAGATATCTATAAATTAATTGTTTAAGAGGAGTAATAGACCTACCCATAGTATAGGCAACCCAGCCTCTACTACACTGTTCTAATCCATTCTAGAAGCGTTTTGGAATTCCTCTGAATAGCTGTTTCGAGAAGTTTTAATCTAAATATTCTCGTAGAATTCCCCGCTTTACCGGAGTGTTTAACGAGTTTAGCATAACATAGATCTCTTCTCCTCCATAATTTCACCATTATTTTAACAATATGGTGATGCATACTTCCTCCTTCAGACATGTAGTTTCCGAATTTAGATACCGTATTGAATAGAACGACTTGGTTTCTGGAGGATAGCGAATGTATTAATCCTGTAATTAAAGTTGCTTTCCAATAACTAGAGGGGTTATTGGGTAAATAACTGTATGGATAGAGTATAGCTATGAGATTACCGCTGGAATCTATCGTATTCTTAAGTATGTTAACGAGATCCTCTATACGGAAAGCTCTAGCAACCATAATGTTAGTAAGAGTACAACCATAGATTCTACATAATTTAGCTAATAAACCTGGATCTAAACCACCATATTCTCTAACTATAACTGCATAAACACGTCTCCATAAACTATTGAAAGCAAGTGTTGTGTGGAAAAAATAATTTACTAGAAATTCATCGCCATAGAACTCTATAATCCAATTATTAGGTAAAGGAGTTAGTAATTCATCGATCAATTCGAAACCGGTAATTCCAATTGAAACCCCCAATTAAAACACCAACGATACGTTAGAATAGATAACTGGGAGAGGTGGGCGAAAGTATTTCAACGAAATTATAGAACCCTATTATTATGAACGCAGTGCTCATCTACAAGTACTAGTTTAGAGGAAAAACTATAGTTAAATCACCGGCTCTATTAAATGATTAGAGAGGTTCTCGTATACTGAAGCGAATAGTTAAATTTAATTCTACTAAACTATTTGTCTTATCTAGATTCAACACAGCTAATTATAAGAACCTCGTAATTAAGGAATCTTTCGGCTAAGATAATCATCATTCTCTAACGTGTAGTTTCTCCACACCTCAATATTAGTCTCAATATTAGTTGAAGATAAATATTCATTACATCTATTCATTAACTGTTAGTTTTTAATCTCAATAATACCATAATTATGCGTTTAAAACGTAATACCATGAATTTATGGTTAGGTAGATGAGAGCTATGCTGTTAGAAAACGATAATTGTTTTTGTAGAGGAAATCCGCGTTTTCTACTTCATTGCTTATTCGGTGAAAATTATTGAAAATAGCTATTCTACATACAGCTTTAGGCAGGTTTGGAGGCGCTGAGAGACTATGTATATTCCATGCTATACATATGAGTAGAATGGGGTTTAACGTCGATCTCTTCTACTACGGAGATATACCTAACCATATGATGAAAATGTTGATTGATAATGAAGTTAATGTATTGAAACTAGCACCGTCAATAAGTAATTTTAGAGTAGAAACGAATAGGATCATAGAATTGATCAGAGTATTGGATAAATACGATATTATACTTATCCATCACCACATCGACCCATTACTGAAGTTTTCAATAAGCCTACGTCACAGTAATAAAACAGTATGGTATTGTGGAGAACCTTTGAGAACCATTTGGGAGGATAAGGTTTCAGGATTTAGCTATTTATTGAACAGATCTATTGCTGTAAAAACAGCTTCAACAATATATGGTGAACTGTTCTCAAGGTTTCTAAATAAATTCTTCAGATTAATTGCTAACGCTACGAGAATTATGGATTACATATCAACCAGGAGATTAAAATTAGTTGTAACGAATAGCGAATTCACGAAAGAGATCGTTAGAAACGTTTATAAATTGGAGAATGTAGAAGTTGTTCATCCAGGTATTGAACCCGAACTCTTCAAAAACTTCGTTAAGAATAGTGGTGGAGAACAGCCGAGTAAATCAAGAATTGGTATATCAGTGGGAGCGCTTCTCCCATTTAAGAACCATAAAACACTAATTAAAGCTTTGAGAAAGGTTCTTCCTAAGCATAGTGATGCTTCATTCTACATAATTGGAGACGGTCCATTGAGAGAAGAATTAATTAAGATATCTAGCGATTTGAAAAACCTACGTATCATTAATGGATTAAACGATGATGGTTTAGCACAATACTATGCTAAAACTAGATTTCTAGTTCATGTAGCTATTGTTGAAATGTTCGGTTTGGTTCCACTTGAAGCCGCTGTATTCGGTAAACCATCGATCGTTTCTAAATACGGCGGTATGGTTGAATTCATTAAAGATGGTGAAAACGGCTTTGTTGTTAATCCATTGAATGCCGATGAAATCGCTAATGCTATTGAAGAACTACTCGTTAATGACCATTTGGTTGAAAAAATGGGTTCTAAAGCTAGAGAAAGGGTATATAATGGTTTTACAGCCGAGGAATCTACGAGGAAACTTACTAAAATAGTTATGGAGGTTTTCAGCTAACGAAAAATTTGTTAACTCCTACCGATCAGGATTACTCCGATCACTACTAATATTAAACCAATCCACTCTATAGGTTTCAAATTCTCGCCCAAAACTAATACTGCTGTCAAGATAGTAGCTACGTGACTTAGAGATAAGAAGTACCTACCTGCTAAAACACCTTTGGATCTAAGTATTGTATAGCTCAGTAGTGAAGATACGAATGCTGCAGATATCGCTAATAAATACCATTTATTCAGAATTAATTTAATGATGAAACGTAACGAAAACTCCGGGTTTCCAACGCTTCTAATAGCGTACCCCCAAGCGATCACGTTTATAGCCGTTAGTAACGCGATTATAAAGTTGATCAGCCATAGATAAATTTTCAATACTAACACCCATTTACTCCATGCTCATACACGGATCATTAAATATTAATACAAAACGTATTAAAAAGAAAAACATAGTTCAATAATCCTAGCGAAACCCCGTGTTGATTTAAAGCATTTATTTAGGATCCTGTTCAAACGATTTTCTCATAATTTCCATTAAAGCATCAAACCCCTTGTAAGATAATTTCCTAGCCTCTAATAGTTTTGAATCAATATAGTTCTTACAAAGAACAGATTTATTCATTAGAAAATCTATTTTCTCCACTAGATTCTCGAAATCCAGTTTTTCGGCATCGATTCGTACTATGCATTCTTCGAAAAGATCAGAGATTGTTTCAAATTTAGAACTATGTGTAATCATTATGGTTGGAACAGAATTGATTAGAGATAGTATTGCGGAGTGCATTCTAGAAACAATACTTAATTTGCAATTACTGAATTCCTCTACTATCTCGTTCGGTTTTGGATTCCAAACTATATCTACATGTTCTAATACATCTCTATCCATATTCTCAATTATTTCTCTAATAAGTACTCTATCATCTTCATGATTCCACCTCCCACCTAGTGATAATGGAATAAACTTTACTCTAACACCATATTTCTTAACCAGGTATTTCACTAGCTTCACGTATAAGTTCTTAATCTCCTCCAAGTTTAATTTATAGAAGAATTTCGATGCTTCATAACTTGGACATATACATATTGTTAATTCCTTCTCCGCGTTTTTCACAAGAGGCTCTAGAGAAAAAACCACATCGGTTGCTAAAACTACATTATGTTTAATACCTAATTTAGCGAGATATTCTAGAGAATGCCGATCCCTTACTACAATTAATACTGCTCTCTTCAAAATAGCTATTGCTATTGGCTCTAATAAACCTAGATCGCAGATCGAAGAAGAGAATAATATTACTTTCTTACCCAACAATATGGCTACTAGAATTGAAAGTAGATTTGTAAAAGTCGATATTAATCTCTTAAATCTATAACTTAGAGATACGCTTCTAGCAGGACACAATCCATCACCACTCAAATCTATAACTACATCAGCTTTTCTCAAACTATTCAATGGTTCAACACTAATGATACCATCTAATTCCACGCCTACTCCATGGAAAATCCTCCATAGTATAGCTCTAATTAAGCTGGAAGTTAACGTTTTGAAATTCGATTTAATTGGTTCAATTGTATCACACATCGAGTATACTTTAGAATCAAGTTGTGGATGGAGGGATTCTATTGTACAAGTTATTTTCTGAAAATTTTTCTCGAGAAACCTCAACGTACTTATAACTAGTAGAGCCCACCCTAGATTTAACGAATAGAAGTTATTTATGATGTGGATTCTCAATCTCACTCCTTATCATCCTCCAACATATTCTCCCAATTCTCGATACTAGAAAAGCGTATACTTCGAGAAAGAACGTAGACATCCTCATTATTAGGTCGCGGTAGAACGTTTTGTACGAGTAGGTAGCATTAACTAACTGTATATAAGTAATTAATCTCAATAATGGATTCGAAAATGAATCTCTACTATCGAGTCCCAACATCTCTCTCATCGACGGCTTAATTATTTTCTTGAATAAAATTGAGTACCATTGGGATTCCAATAACATATCCTGATCCGCTTCTACGATCTCAATATATCCATCTTCAACAGCTTTTCGAATGATTTCCTCTCCAATAGTACTACGTGTAACTATTATCGATAAGCCTCTCGATTCACTTCTAAGGATTTCGGGTATCCAGGGGTCGCCGAGGGAAATATCGGAGTATTCGTTAAATAAATCGCTACATAGTAAACACGATAATGGTGTGAAGAAATACGTTGAGAAAAGAGGCCGCCAATATTTGAAGAAGGGAATAGATATTACTCTATCGCTCTCCAGTTTAACGCGTAGATAACCCGGCCAACCTCCTGTCCTGAATTTTATTTCAACTACGTCTTTGAGATCTCTAACTCCAATTTTCTTAATTAGAGCTTCTAAACCGTAGTAGTTAATTGTTCTTGAACAGAACAAGCCTATTGATACATAGATCTTTTTGCCTAGGTCACTAACAGTTTTCTTCAACAACGTTAGTGCTCGAATATGGCACGGTAATCCAACAACGGCTATTTTCTCAGTATCTCTAGGTATGTTTTTAAAAACTTCTAGTAAAGGTACTTGAACGTATTTCGAACCAGTTGTTTCTAAAACTTCATCAATACTCTTCACAAACACTGGTTTAGCAAAATAGCGATTCATGGATACAGCTACTGCTCCATCAATAACTCTCCTATTCAACATATGAATTAATAGTGCTGTTGCAACCCCTCCAGACGAGGCTCTTATTCTAATTCCATTATCTCTAGCATACCCCAAATATATTCTCATATATTTACCAATAAGGTTCTCTAAACTAATAGAGTTGTTTTCGCTGAATATGTTTCTCAATGGACAAATCTTTATACAAAGTTCACAATTACTGCATTCACCTTCCAATACAGGATTAAAAATTCCTGTTTCTAATGAAAACTCCATTTTCACTCCAGATGGGCAGATTAATGAACATGCTGCACAACCACAACAAACCCTACTCCAAGATTTAGGTCTAGCTATATGCATTTACACATTACCACATATGTTATAATGTACAGCGCAGTTAAGAGAGCTACTCTTACATTACTAGGGATAATTCTTAGATACTTTACCGGTACTAAATTGAATAACGATGAAGCAACTAGTAGGTAGAGATAACTTCTACCAGCAGCATCTAATACTAGGTATTTAGAACCATCAGACCTAACACCTAAAACTAAATATCCTATAGTTGTTGAAGACCATATGTATATTTGTGAAGCTATACCAATTAGAACGAGAACTACTAATAATTCGTAAATAGCTCTTTTATTGTGAGATTCGATGAATGAATTAATTAGTAAAATTGGAATTAACCAAGATGTGTGTTGAATATATACTAGTTTATAACATAAGTAATGTATTACTAAAATAGCTATTAATAATTTGAACAAATTACCTGTATTTAGAGATAATTTGAATATATAGAGCATTATTGCTAAACTCATTAAACCTACATATATCCATGGATACGTTAATCCAGATAAATTGAAACGTGCTAAACCTATTCCCGCTATAGTAACGTCATCGCGTAAAAATATTCTTCTATAGAAATGAGCATAATGTGCTTCGAAAACCCCCTGTGTAAGTATTGGTAGATAAACTAGTAGTGCTAAACCTAATGTTAGACCTGTAGTTGTTATTAGAAACGAGTAGTTCCTCTTACGTATTGTAGATGCAACTAATGGTATTAGAGATAGAAAACCAAATAATTTGGTTAATCCAGATAATATTCCCAAAAATAACGCAGTGAATCTTCTATTCTCCACGTAATAGAAATAAATACTCCAAATCATAAAACATATTGCTAATGGGTCGTACATACCCCATGCTGATGAAATTATTATTATGAAGGGGTTGAATACGTACATTGATGCATATGTTAATGCTTTTCCATCTGAACCCTCTCTCGCGCTGAAAATTTTCAGTAGTGCATAGAAAGTAGCCATATCTGCTAAAACCATTGGTAGTTTTATGAATATCCCTTCGTAGAAGAAGAATGTGAAACCTTCGAATCTGAAATCTCTTAATCCCAATATCCTGAATAGTGCGTAGAAGGAATATGATATTAGGAGAATATACATGAAAATAGGAGTTGTTGGCCACAATTCCAAATACACTCTACCGTTTTCAAAATAACTTCTAGTAAAGCTCTTCCATAATTCCATATCGAATGAATGCCCAGTTGTTGGTAAGAGATAGGCTCTTGTAACAATAATTAGGAGTAGGTACGTAAGTATTGTTTTTCCAGATACTCTATTAACTCCTCTGTATTTAACAATGGTATACGTAATTATAAGTATTGGAACTATGAAAACAGTAGTTACGTATAGTACTAGTTGTCTCATTAAAACATCGTTTCTAATTTTGAATTGAGATGGATATACGTATGGTCTCTTCTCATACGTTACTAGAACTCTATAGATATCTATACTCGAAACTTCACTATCAGAAATAAGAGTTAATACGAGACACGTATTACAGTACTTCTTCAGTAACATAGTTTCATTAGCGTCTGGAAGATTAATTGGAACGAAACTATCGTAATAGACTGGTGATACTACGAATACGGGTTCATTTTTCAATACGTATCTGAAACTTCTACCTTTAAGTAACGTATCTTTATCGAAAACAAATCCATAGAATGTATAATAACCACTTCCAGATACTCTATAGTAAACCCTAATGTTCGTAACAACCCATTCTGAAGAGTTAATGTTTGAAACTATATTGATCAATAAATACGGCTCCCCACTAGTAGCTCTAGCCAATAGCTTACGTAGCGTTACGAGTTCGTTTAATGATAGCTGGAATGGGGAATGTACATCTAGTGAATCGATTCCGCTAACATGTTTTCTATATAAATAATTTACTCCGATATCTAAATATAGATAGTTTATGGGAATGAAATCGTGTTTATTCATAGATTCTATTGCTGAAAAACCGTTTTTCCCATAATCTAGAAATATGGTTTCATACTCGGCATTATCAATAAACATTGTTTGTGGAACTCTACCTCTTAAAAAGATTGTGAATACTATGCCCATGAGTACTATTAAAACCAACGTTACTAGTAAAACATGTTTTTCCATTAATAATCCAAATCTATTCTTCAAATCCAGTACCTGGAGTATTTCTAAACCAACCATATCCTTAAATAAATACGACGAATACTAGAACACTATATTGTTCTACAAAAAACTTACTGTAATTCAAAATAACCTGTTGTTCATAAAGATTTATTTGTAAGCTGTATAGATATTTGAACATAATTAATTACAGCATTATCAATGAATTCTAGATAAGCGTTACTTCATCATATTCTAATCCATCGGTATCATTAAAGTGTTTTCAACAAATTCTATTGTAGGGATTCTCTAGCGGATAATATTGCTTTAATCTTAATAGACCTCACTTTCTCTTCTCTCTCGATCTCGTCGAATTTCATTGTTAAATACCTTATCGTATTCATTAACCTAGGTATAAGGATTTTCTCCAACATTTGAACTCTCCTTCTAAGTCTAGCGACTTCACGACCTATTAAATTCAGCGCTTTCTCGTACTCGGCTAATTCAATTAATGTTTCGAACAACTCCTTCTTCTTCAACTGAATGTTAATGGTCTCTAAAGGCATTATAATACTTGGTTTTGAAACCTCTTCTACTTCAATTAATGGCACAGCTATTCCCATAACAGTTCTTGTTCCAAACAATACGTTATTCGTCTCTACCGTTGATGACGATAATAGTAATGATTCTCTACCATATAATCTCAGAACTCTATAGTATTGCGTATATATTTCAGAGAGGAGATTGTTTAATTTCTGTCTCAATTCTAATACGTGTTTTAGTGTTATGTAGAATTCCTGAATTAAAAGTGTCATCCTATCTTTTAGAATTCTGTGAAGCCTCCTAGTTAACGCTAATCTTCTCCTAAGTCTAATCAACTCTATTTTCGTTACTCTAGGTAGTTTAATTGCTTCGGTACTCATATTGTTTAGCCTTGTTTAAACCTATATTTCGGATGATATTTCCTCAATGTCTCGGGTGTTATCTGTTTAAGCTCATCTTCGGGGAGCATTGATAGGAGTTCCCAACCAATATCTAGAGTTTCTTCAACAGTTCTCCTCTCATATTCATTTTGATTAATGAACCTCTTCTCAAACAGATCTGCGAATTCAAGATACTTCTTATCCCTAGGCGTTAACGATTCGACGCCGACAATAGCTGATAGTTCTCTAAGATACTGGCCTTCAGCGTATGCAGCATATAGTTGTGCAAAGACTTCTCTATGATCCTCTCTCGTCTTCCCCCTCCCAATACCTTCTTTCATTAGCCTCGATAGCGATAGGAAAACATCTACGGGTGGGTATATTCCTTTCCTCCACATATCTCTTGATAACACTATCTGCCCCTCCGTAATATACCCAGTTAAATCCGGTATTGGATGCGTTATGTCATCATCCGGCATCGTTAGTATAGGCATTATAGTCATACTACCGCTCCTACCCTCAACTCTACCCGCTCTCTCATACATAGTTGCTAAATCAGTATACATGTATCCCGGATAACCCCTCCTACCCGGTACTTCTTCTCTAGCTGCAGATATTTCTCTTAAACTTTCACAGTAATTAGTCATATCCGTCAATATAGTTAATGCATGCATACCGTATTTCCACGCGAGGAACTCGGCGGCTGTGAGAGCAACTCTAGGTAGAGCAAGTTTCTCCACTGTTGGAGCGGATGCTGGAGCTATGAAAGCTATTGTTCTATCCAGAGCACCCATAGATTTGAGTTGAGATAGGAAGTAGTAGGCTTCTTCATAAGTAACACCAATAGCTCCGAAAACTACGACAAACTTCTCCTCCAAACCCTTAACAGATGCTTGTCTAACTATTTGCATAGCGATCCTATTGTGTGGAAGTCCAGAACCACTGAAAATAGGTAGTTTCTGACCTCTAACAAGTGTTAATAAACCATCAATTACGGATATACCTGTTTCTATGAATTCAGAAGGAGGTATTCTCAAAGCAGGATTCAGCGGCTCCCCATGAATATCCAAATACTCTTCAGAAACAATGGGTGGCCCGCCATCAATGGGGTTACCGAGACCATCAAATATTCTACCCAACATATCTATTGAAACTCCTAATCTAAGAACTTCTCCACGTAATTTCACAATGGTTTTTCCCGGAGATATTCCTGCTGATGAACCGAATATCTGTATTATAGCAATATCCCTACTCACATCAATTATTTGTCCAAGTCTAGTTTCCCCATCAACATCTAGCTCCACTATCTCTCCATACTTAGCCCCCTTCAATGTTTTAACAAAGACTAGTGATCCTCTAACACTCAGGATCTCTCTAGTCGATTTCGTAATTAGTTTTGGGAGCGTCATGTACTTATCGCCCCATGAGCTCAGCGAATTCGGCTTCAATAGTATTCATAACATCTCTAAAAACACTCTCTTTAAGCTCATTAAGCGTATGGTACTTCATTCTAGCAATCAATGTTCTACACTTCAACTCTCTAATCTTCGCTACCGGAATACCTCTCGATACCGCTTCCCTAGCTTTATTATAGAAAGTTATTATTGTCTTCATAATCAAATGGTCTTTTTCAGGAGGAGAATAAGCATCCGTAGGTACATAAGCGCTCTGCTGTAGGAAATCTTCTTTAATCATTCTAGCGATTTCAAGAATTAACTTATCATCCTCGGGCAACGCTTCGGGACCAACAATTCTAACTATATCGCTCAATTCGGCTTCTCTCTGAAGGATCTTCATAGCTGTTTCTCTATAATCCTCCCACTCACCATTAGTAAGCTTATTCCACCACTCCTTAACATATGGTACGTATAAACTATAGCTTAGAAGCCAATTAACAGCTGGGAAGTGCCTCCTAGTTGCTAATGAGTAGTCTAGAGCGTAGAAGCTCTGCACATACCTAACCGTACTCCTAACAACGGGTTCGCTGAAATCCCCGCCGGGCGGCGAGACTGCACCAATTAATGTTAAACTACCCGTTCTCTCCGGGGTCCCCATAGAGTAAACTCTACCTGCTCTCTCATAGAATTCGGCTAGCCTAGATGATAGGTATGCTGGAAAACCTTCTTCACCAGGCATCTCCTCCATTCTACCACTAATTTCTCTCATTGCTTCAGCCCATCTACTCGTAGAGTCAGCAACCATTATGACGTCATACCCCATATCTCTAAAGTACTCTCCAATAGTAACTCCAAGAAAAACACTTGTTTCTCTAGCTGCGACAGGCATATTACTAGTATTTGCGATGAAAACCGATCTCTCCATCATAGGTCTATTCCTCCTAGGATCCATTAGTTTAAGGAAACTAGTGAGAGCATCGCTCATCTCATTACCTCTCTCACCACAACCAACGAATATAGCTATATCTGCATGACTCCACTTAGTGATCTCTTGTAACGCAACTGTTTTACCAGTACCGAATCCTCCGGGAACAGCTGCTTTACCGCCTTTAGATAACGGGAACATGTAATCTATAACTCTGAGACCAACAATTAATGGTTCTCCAGGATCTAATTTAGATTTGTATGGTCTGGGCACTCTAATAGGCCAGATCTGGTGAAGCTTAACTTCATGCTCAACCCCACTTTTCTCAACAACAGCTACAGTATCGTTAACAGTATAATCGCCATCATCAGCAACCCACTTCAATACACCTGAAACATTAGGGGGGATCATGATTTTATGGATCACAACTGGTGTTTCCTCTACATAACCAATTATATCTCCAGCTCCAATTCTATCACCAATTCTTAAACTCCCCTCCTTTTTGAAAAACCATTTCCTACTCCTATTCAACGCGGATATCTTTAACCCTCTCTTAATGAAAATACTTTTAGTAACATCACCAATCTCTTTCTCAGGTCTTTGAAGACCATCATATATTGAACCTATGAGACCTGGACCCAGCTCTGCCGATAAGAGCTTCCCAGTAGCGACAATCCTTTCTCCAGGAGTTAAACCAGTAGTATCTTCGTATACCTGAATATACGTTTTCTCGCCTCTAATAGCTATAACCTCACCTATTAACCCCTCATCACCAACATAGACGACTTCATACATCATTGATTTAAGACCTTCAGCTACAACTAGGGGACCGGCAACTCTATATATTCTACCAATCTGTTCCAACATCTCCACCTAGTATTCATTAATTATATCCTCTACAGCCACCTCATAGTAATTAATATTAAATGTATAAAAACTTTGGAAAACATCATCGAGTATCACAAATGTATTTCGAATCCAATGAATTTCCTAATTAAATCCCTATAGTTCTCTACAGGACTCATCTTCAAATCATCCACATTATCCGGTATAGCAACGATAATCGGATATGGTTTAGAATTAATTTCTTCTAAAACACCACTAGGTATTTTCTCGATTAAACGCTTCTGTGTAATTATAACCCCAATATCGTCGACTACAGCGACTTCGTTGAATACGTTGAGAATATTGGTTTCACTAAATACCTCGATTACTTCATTAACACCCAATAACCTCATTAATGGAGCTAAATCCGGTTCAACAATAGCTACAACCCTCTTCCTAAACCCTCTGGATTGTAGAGACACTATTCAACACCATTTATAGCTATGTAATGCTAAATACCTGATGAACGGTACTTCATAATACTTGTTTATGAGGAAATAAGTTAATCTATCTATGAGAGAGTGGGGAGTGTATTTTAGAGTATCCAGCGGCTCGTGGAGAAATCTATATTCATATACATTTATCATTAAAGGATTCTTTTCAGCATAATCCATTAATTTCTCAATGAATTCGCCAACTTTATAAACATATGTTTGTGGAACAACTGTTTTACCAATCCGGTATCTGTATTCAACATATTTTGCCTCCCCTAATAATTTGGAGTTCATAATGTACCTATAGAGTCTTAATTGGGAGAACACGTGGAATAATCCATAACTACTCGTTACTGATTCGAATACAGCAATTTGATCGAGTGATTGCGTAACTCTACCAATATATTTCTCAACAAGACACTTTACAGTATCTAGTACTTTGCGCTCTCTATCTAGACAAACAACGTATTGCATTAGATCTTCAGGCGGCTTCTTACCATAAATAACATACTCTATCAACGGTTCTAAAAAACCCATAGTGTTTTTCGACTCCAACCTACTCTTATCGATTGAGAAAAACGTTGATACTACTCTATCTAAATCAAATACTTCTACGAAGTACTTCACATACACCCTATACGGGTTGGGCATAAAATCCATTAATCTATTGAACACTTCTCTGTAAAAACTATTGATGCTATTATCAACATCACTTATTTTCTTAACATGTGTGAGTATGGAATAACCAGGATTTAAAAAACCTTTAGATATAGCTGTTTCTATATCGATCGATTCATCGGCTTCAACAATATTCGATAACGTAATTATGTTCGGAGACTTAGCTATCAGTATTGAAATGTAACCGTAAGCCCCTTCTCTCGTGAGTTTAAAAACCATTAATCAAAAACCTCTTTCTTTATATCGCTTAACGAAGATGTAAGAGCTTTTCTCAATCTAGCTTCATAACTATTATCAATAATGAGGTTTCCATCTGGTGTAGAAGCGATTAATCCACCGGAAATACCCGCTTCTCTAATATCGATATGAACACCGAGTTTTTTAGAAAGATTTGATGCAACTATACCCGCTAACTCCACATCTCTACTCGATACGTAAACAACGATTTCACTTGCTCCACCTAGATCCTCTATTAACGCCTTAACAGCTTCCTCCATTAGATTCGCGAGCGATTTCTCCCGCTGATACGTAGTCAAATTATTTAAGTAAATTCTTATAGAGTCCTCAAGCATTTTCAAAACATTACTTTTAGCTTCAGCAATAATCATTCTAGCTTTGAGACGGGATTCAGCTATTTTAGCTTCGTAATCAGCATTTATTTCTTTAATTATCCTCTCCTTCTCTCTAATAATTTCCTGCTGCTTCAATTTACGTGCTTCTTCAATTACCCTTCTAGCTTCTTCTTCAGCACTACTAATTATACTCCTAGCCTCCTCCTCAGCTTTACTCAGAATCGCTTTCTTCAATTCCGAAGACACTCTACTAACACCACATTTATCCAATAGTTTTTCGGAGGAGAGGGTATTGAAAACTATGTTGCTAATAGTAGTGATGATATTAGGAATCCGAATGCTAAACCCAGAATACCGAATAGTTCTTCGTATGCAGCAAGTATTATCGTTGATGGAAATAACCTACCCTCGGTTTTAATGAGTAGTGCTGCACCATCAGCACATACTTCACCTTGTTTATAAGCAGACCACATTTCAGCTAAACCAACGAATATGCTTAACGCTAGTATTCCAGCACCAACGTGTAGTGGAATACTACCATGTGTTTCTAAATAAGACCTTATCATTGAATAAATCAAGAACAAGTATCCGAAACCATATACCATTGTCTGAGTAGCTGGTAGGAAAGCAAGTGCATATACTCTCGCCATCATCTTCGGATCCTCAGATATCACGGATAAACCTACAGATGCTACTTTCTGTATACCCAAAGTTGTTCCAATTACAGCTAATGTTTCAGCTAGTGGTGGGCCAAAATAAGCTAGTGTTGTACCAATATCTAAAGACATGGTTAATCGCCCAATTCTGTATTATTCGAGTAGAAAATATAAATCTTCATTGAATTTAATATGATTTTGTTCAAGTTCTCCTAACGCTACCTATGGTTAGTTTTAGAGGAATATGTACTTTCAATGTCCTTAACTTCCTATTCATACCTTCATAGAATTTAGACGATATTTCTAGTATACATAATCTAAGGGAGTGAACGAATGGACCTATCGGTGTTAATGCGAATGCGAAGAAGTGTAAACCGATCGCAGCCAATACTCCTAAACCAATATTTATTACTACTGCACTCATAATTATTTGATTAAATATGTATGCGAGTATTGCTGTACCAAGCATAATACCAGCTATTCTCATAAATGAGAATATATCTCCTAAAATCCCCGCAACATCGAATAACCATAGGAATGCTCCTAAAGCACCAGTTGTTCTTATTTTTACAAATACGAGTACCGCTACTGTTACGATTAATAGAGTTCTAATCAAGACATAGTTGTTTTCAATAAAATCTATTTTTTCAATCATTTTATTACTCGATAACATGTGTATTACTACGAATGTACCTAAAACCATTATTATAGATATTGCGAGTTCAGATACAGCTCCGTAAGCATCACGGAGTTTAACAACGTTTTTCAAAAACGCTAGTATGTGCGCTGTGAAGATCCATATCCAGCCTAGAACTAGGCTAATCATTATTAATTGAATAGCATTCATAGTACTTATTATTGGTTTAGATAATGGAATATAAGTTCCGAGTAAGTCTCCGAAGAAGCTCTTAGATAATAAACCCACAACTAAACCGCTGAAACCAGTTACGTAGAGTATTCTCTGCAGTTTCCTAAAACCCTCCGAACCCGGATCATTTGTGAAAATGGGGAGTAGGTATTTAGTAGCTAGTATTAAACCAATGGAGTAACCGGCGTCAGCCATCATTAAACCAAAGAATATTATGAAAGCATATGTAATGAGGGGTGTAGGGTCCCAATCCGTTTTAGATGGAGCACCATTCATTTCCGTTAATAATTCGAATGGTTTGAATACCTTTAAATTATTGAATTCCGCTGGCGGTTCAGCAACTTCCTCGAATACTACGTGTATCGGGTACAAGCTCTCCAAATCTTTAATTAATTTCTTCTTAGAACCAGGTATCCAACCAATAATTAATGTAACGAAACGTGATTTAACAGCATCATATAGAGCTTTAATTCTCCCATACTCTAAATCAATAATAATTTTCAATAACGCTAAATCTTCTAAACTACTACTAACTATGCTTCTTTTCCTCGATATAATCTCTGATAATCTAGTTCTACTACTATCTAGTTCTCCAGATACTTCATTCAAAACATTTCTTAAACTACTCGATTTATATTTCTCAATACCATTAAGTAATTCGAGATTTCTAGATAAGTTCTCCATAACCCAGTTATAATCCTTTCTAGTAAAAACGAAATTAGCTATAGTTTTATCTCCACTCGAAACCACTGCAATAGTGTATAATGCTTTACTCTGTATCTGCACAATAGATTCGTAGGGTCCAATGAAAGTCTCTACAACTATATCTCTACCACTATATTTGAGAAGCGAAACATCGGCTTCAGGGTATTTCACTAGAATCTCATTAATTAATGATTTGAGTAGTTCTAACCTACTAATCTCCTTCTCTAACTGAATAACGAGTTCGTTCAACCCCCTTACTTCTTTAACAAGAGTATTTAATTTATCTACGAGTTTCCCCACTAAACTTCTAAACTCCCCCGGTTCTGGAGTATATTTGATTTCAACAACAACTTCTTTCTCGAGTTGGAAAGTGAATTCCTCATATAGTTTCCTAGCATTCTCCAATAAATTATAGTATTCTACAATCTCCTTTACCTCAACACTATATTTCTCCACTTTCTCCGGAGTTATGATCTCTAATACTCCTAGTTCAACTATTTTAGTTGAAACGGGGTTTAAGTAGTCGTGTGGCGCGATAATGTATGTTTTCACTGCGAAATCAGGGTTTGATAAGAATATTTTCTTAACGTCTACCATACAATCCACTTTACTCTAATTCAATACCTGCAACTATAGAAGCGATCTTTTTAGCTAACGCTTCGATTTTCTTAGAACAATTCTGTTTTATTGAATTAGCCTGAGCTTCAGCTTCCTTAATAATTCTTTCAACCTCTCTCCTCAACTTCTCCTCTACTTCCAACCTATACTTATCAATTTCTCTCAAATAACTCTTATCCTCCAGTATCTCTCTAGCTTTAATTCTAGCTTCCTCGATTATCAATTGAGCTTTCTTCTTCGCCTCTTCAATAATCCTCAATGCTTCAGCTTCAATACTCTCAACAATACTGCTCATAACTGTATACCCTAATGAGTCTGATAACTAGTTAATCTTAAAAAATTTTGTTAAACGAATAGTGAACAATACATATATTGATATTCTGAAATACAATAGTGATTGGGAAACTGTGTGGAAAGGCTCGTAAATTAACAATACCGGTTTTGAATACGGATCTATCTATACGTTTAGTGAGAATGTGCTGCTGGGATAATTATCTATTGAATCTAGGTCTGCAACTATAGCTATTTGGAATATTGTTGAGAAACGGTATCTTAACTCATACAACTGGGGTTTGTAGAGGAAGAGTTTTTTAGAACTGTTTTCCTCAACATGGTTTAAACCTAGAATACGTTTTATAACTGTAGCTTCAAGTTCGTTTTCAACAAAACCCGTTAATGTATCCATATCTGCTCTAACATGTATAATGATTGGGAGGAGTAGTTGATGAGCTTCATCATCATTAACGTATTCTCTCAGTTTCTTAAGTTCACTACGTCTAAATACGTGTATAACACCATCTCTACATATAACGTGAGGCACCGGTTCATTTAGTAATTGGATAAGATTCTTCCTAGTTATTGGTAAGTGTTTATTAGCTATTCTTAATTCAGCTCGAAACAGTTTCTCAATATTATCCTCCAAATAATCACCATTAATTGATTAATCTATATGAACTCCAATATATTCTTATTAACTAGTTATTGAAACATATTGAAACTCCTTTATCTACGAATTGTTAAACAAATACGAATCGTACCATGGATTACGAGATTACCGCGTTAAACCATTATTCGGGGAATTAAATTTTGAACGTCATGTTTATGTATGAGATACTTATGAATTCGAATAATAAATCAACATCTCTAGTTTCTCCTTCATAACTTGATTTATAATCATCTAGAAAAACTAGTTTTACAACTATGTTTTTAGATTGATTAACATCTACTGGTATATATGGATCCTCTATTGTAAACCAACCAATAACAGTATTTACTCCATGAACTAGCACAGCTCCTCCTTTAAAGAATACCGGTACTTCTCCTTCATTAATAATTGTGATATTAATATCCTGATCCCATGAACTCCAATTTAGAGTATGGAGATTTATCGATACATTAAACATATAGGTGAATTTCTTCTCCATTAACAATACCTTAGTATACTCGCCTCTCTCCTCACTATAAGGTCCATTTAATAAAATCCTCACAATATATGTTCCATTGAGGGGGATTGAGGATGTGTTGTAGACGGTGATCCTCCACGTAGGTCGTATATTGGTGCATCATAATCTACAGTCCCCAATATGTATTTGAAAGTATTTCTACCAGTATAGTAGTCTGGAGGAGTGAAAATCCAGGTTTTCACATTATTTGGAACAATGAATTCTATAAATCCAATCCAATCACCATAAACGCCATTAATTTCCATTTTCTCCCTCAAATCAACTTCTCCAATTATTCTGAATCTTAAATTCACTATTTCATCCACAATGTTGAAGCCTATTGGAATAATATCGTATACTGCTAGTTTAGTTGAAGTATTTGTTAAACCTGTAGATGAAGAGGTTGAAGAAGGAGTTGTTGATGGTCGTATAACTCCACTATATTGAGTAATGAACATTAATGAAACAATTAATAAAACAATGAATACAAGAACAACTATACCAATAACTTTCTTCATAAAGAACACTAAATATCAACATAACAGTAATAACTACGATAAAACAATTAATAAAACTATCTCTCCCCAAACCCCAATACACTACCAATAATTAACAAACCATCAAACACACCCATCCAAGATAGGAAACAATCAATAATAGAAACAAACCACCCACTCAACAAATAGGAAACCAATGGAAAAATATTTAAAAAGAAGGTGAGGGCTCCATTGGAGTTTTTCCTCGAACTAATGGTTTCCTCACCTAAAACCTTATTAACCAGAGGTGAGAAAATAAAATATCATAGAAACAACAACCAACCCGATCGCTCGAAATAACAAAGAACTAAAAGATTGATGCTAGTTGAAAAAGATGATTACCGTATGCTCTCGAAATAACAAAGAACTAAAAGTGCCTTCTTTCTCCTCAACGTGTATTGGATAATCACTCGAAATAACAAAGAACTAAAAGTTACTGCATGCGTTACTGTGCGGATGCGATCCAACTCGAAATAACAAAGAACTAAAAGTATTAGAGAAACAGATGATGCCGGGGATAAGATTACTCTCGAAATAACAAAGAACTAAAAGTTTTCACCACCTGTTTTCTCAATTTCAGATAAACACTCTCGAAATAACAAAGAACTAAAAGTTCCTCAACAGCCAACGTAGTGCGAGGGCTAGCATCACTCGAAATAACAAAGAACTAAAAGGTTGAAACAGAGAAGCCCCCGAAACATGAAACCAAACTCGAAATAACAAAGAACTAAAAGACTTCTATCTAGGTAAAACCCCCCAATTGGAAATGGCTCGAAATAACAAAGAACTAAAAGCGATAGCCCGCAGAACAATCACTCTATTCCTAACGTCTCGAAATAACAAAGAACTAAAAGAAGTATTATC